>CAYPHQ010000035.1:0-11140 GCA_964410595.1 uncultured Thiotrichales bacterium | reverse complement strand
TGTTAGATGCAGAACAATCCAAACAATCTGCAGAACAAGCAGCTACTCGTAAAAGTTTGGTAGGCAGTGGTGATCGATCAGAGAGAATACGAACTTATAACTTTCCACAAGGACGTATGACAGATCATCGTATTAATTTGACACTGTATAAATTAGACGAGTTAATGCAGGGCAACCTAAGTCAAGTCATCGACCCACTGATTAACGAATATCAAGCAGAACAGCTCGCTTCTTTGAATGAAAACTAATCAATGATGGCACATCTCAATACTGTGGGTTTATCTTGAATCTCGATCAAGACTTGACTATCGAGCAGGCCATCGCCTATGCACGCGAGTATTTAAGCGCACAGTCGAATCACTCAAATAGTGCGCCAAAAGATTCTGGTAGCGTCATTGCGAGTGAAATTTATATTCTGTTGCAACATATCACTCATCGCAGTAAGGCTGCGTTAATCGCCCACCCTGAGACCAAGCTAAGACCGACAGAAAAAAAACAATTTCTCAATTTCTTGGCGCGGCGTGATGAGGGAGAGCCTATTGCCTATATTACTGAGCAGCGTGCATTTTGGACATTGGATCTCAAAATCACCAAAGGCGTGCTAATCCCACGCGCTGATACCGAATTAATCATAGAAACAGCTATTCCACTATTAAAACAAAACCCACAAGCACATATTCTAGATCTTGGCACCGGTAGTGGCTGTATTGCATTGGCACTGGCTAAAGAATTTCCTGAATCACATATCGTCGCTTGTGATATTTCTGCCACTTGTATCGATATTGCCAAACACAATGCACTGTCACACAACCTCCACAATGTACACTTTATACGTAGTCATTGGTTCAGCAAACTTCATGGTGAAAAGTTTGATTTAATCACGAGCAATCCACCCTATATTAGTGAGAATGATTCATATATTGATGAAGATGTTGAAATTCACGAACCGGATATTGCGCTGTTCTCAGATCAAAATGGTTATGCCGATTTGTTTCATATTATTGAACATGCCCCCGCCTACTTAAATCCCGATGCCACATTAATCTTAGAGCACGGCTTTCAACAAGCTGAAAAAGTGCGTATGTATATGCGTGAATATGGTTATACTTGCATACAAAGTCATTGCGATCTGCAATTACACGAGAGAATCACCTGCGGCAAGCATACAGGTTAACCATGAACACTAATCAAGTAGAAAAGGATGACGATGGGTTCTTATTAGACCCTGAGGATTGGGATAAAGATATTGCGCAAGCTATTGCCAATGAATATCAACTGACACTCACTGAAGCCCACTGGCAAGTGATAGATATGATACGATTTTGTTTTGAACAAAGCGGCATAGTTCCAGAGTTGAGAACCATACTCAAGCATCTTAAACTTCAGCTGGGAAAAGATATTGCAACACGCAAATATATTTATACTTTGTTTCCTTATGGTTATGGTCAACAAGGCTGTAAAATCGCCGGCATGCGAAAACCACTTAAACTATGGCTAGACTTATAACCCTGCCTTGTTCAATAGTGTTAAAATAAATATCAAAATCCATAATGATCACACTTGCAAAAAAAATTCTTTATTGTTGCCTGGTCGCTGTCCTAAGCGCCTGCGCAAGTACTCCTCCTACAGATCATCAAGCAAACAGCCAAATAGCGAAAAATTCTTATTATGCACAAGGATGGGGAGCCACCTCTTGCCGGCAATTAAGTATAGATTTATCCACACAACAACTGACAGAACGACAAGCCACTGCTAATCGATATCTTTATCAGGCATGGATTAGTGGATTTGTTTCCGGAGTAAATTATGCGGATATAGCTATGTATGATATTTCTGGTGACACCAGTTCTGAACAAACATTGGAGTGGATTGAACAGCATTGTCAACAAGCACCGAGTGATACTGTACCCAGTGCATTACATCAATTAATGCAAAACTGGCAAACGACAGGACAAGCAGATAAACAATAAAAATATTACGAATATAGTTTAGACCAAATAGTCTAATAAACAGCAGAAATACTGACTCCACATAATATTACATCTGCGGGCTTTCTTATAAATCTCTCACCATTTGCTCACACTCCGTGAGCATTGCGCCACGCGCTTCATCATCTACCATCGTCACTGAATAAAATACTCGATCAACAATATCTGTAATACCACAAAAAGCCAATGTGCCTTCGGTAGTACTCTTAGTTAATTGATCGGCATTTTTACCAAAATCTTCTTTAGTACCACCTGCTGTTACAATAACCATTGCACGCTTACCATTGAGCAATCCATGCAAACCATGGTCATCGAATGTAAAAGCATAACCGTTAGTAAACACTCGATCGAACCAGCCCTTCAAAATGGCGGGGCGATCAAACCACCATAATGGATAAATGACCACAATCATATCTGCCCATGACACCTGCTCCTGCTCGCGCTTAATATCATCAGGAAGTTTGCCTTCGTTTTGCAAAGACAACTGCGACTCGCCTAATACAGGATCAAATCTTTCGGCATAGAGATCTTTGAGCTGCACTTTGTCTCCACGTTTCTGAAAAGCATTATGAACGACTTTCAGTATCGACTGATTAAAACTTAGTGGATTGGGATGTGCATATACAATGAGTGTATTCATGATTTAGAGAAGTAAAAAGTTTATCAAGACTAGCTTAATTTTTGTTTAAGTATTTCATTAACCTGTTTTGGATTGGCCTTACCCATGGTTTCCTTCATCACCTTACCGACAAAATAACCAAACACCTTATCTTTACCTGAACGGTATTGCGCGACTTGATCTGGACTCTGCTCTACAATTTGATCGATGATAGTCTCTAATTCTCCAGCATCAGACATTTGTTGCAAACCTTTGTCTTTGATAATTTCGTCAACTGTTTTATCGCTATTCCACATTTCTTGGAAAACTTCTTTAGCACTTTTAGCAGATATAGTGCCATCATCGACTCGCACTAATAATGAGGCTAGACGCTCTGCATTAACAGGAGCGTCTTGGAAGGCGACACTATTTTGATTAAGTGCTGCTGAAAACTCGCCCAACACCCAATTGGCCACTAACTTAACGGGCAAGGGATGTACTGCTAATACTTGCTCAAAAAACTCCGCTTGCTCACGTGATGAAGTCAGCTGTTGCGCATCATCCTCATTCAAACCGTGCTCCTCGATAAAACGCTGTTGTTTTACTTGAGGCATTTCAGGCATGTTGTTTCTTAATTCTTCCAACATGGCAGGATCAATTTTCACTGGCAGTAAATCAGGGTCTGGGAAGTAGCGATAATCGTTAGCCTCCTCTTTACTTCGCATCGAACGAGTTAAGTCGTTATCTGCATCATACAAACGCGTCTCTTGAACGACTCGACCACCAGACTCGATAACATCAATCTGGCGTTCCACTTCGTAATTGATGGCACGCTCTACAAAGCGAAATGAATTAATATTTTTTAATTCTGTGCGAGTGCCTAACTTACTTTCACCACGTGGACGCACCGACACATTAGCATCACAACGGAATGAGCCCTCTTGCATGTTGCCATCTGATATACCCAGATATTGAACAATCGTATGTATTTTTCGCATGTATGCGACGGCCTCTCTAGCGGAACTCATTTCTGGTTCAGAGACGATCTCAATTAATGGTGTTCCCGCACGATTCAAATCAATACCTGTCATACCATCAAAATCTTCATGTAATGATTTGCCTGCATCTTCTTCTAAATGTGCACGTGTAATTCCAATCACTTTAGAGCTTCCATCCTCTAGCGTAATCTCTAAATGCCCATGCTCAACGATTGGATAATCCAATTGACTGATTTGATAACCTTTGGGCAGATCAGGATAGAAATAATTCTTGCGGTCAAAAATAGATTGCTCAGCAATGTTAGCCTCCACAGCCAGACCGAATTGTATGGCTTTTTTGACCGCTTCTTTATTTAATACCGGCAACACACCTGGCAGCGCAATGCTGACCGCGCAAGCCTGTGTGTTCGGCTGAGCGCCATACGCTGTAGCGGCAGATGAAAATATTTTACTGTCTGTATTCAGCTGAACATGTATCTCCAGACCAATAACAACTTCCCATTCCATATTATTCACCTCACCTTATAATTCAAATGCGCTTGGCATGTTGAGATGATGTTGTGTATTTTTTTGGTACTGATGACCCAATCTTAACAACACATCCTCAGTGAAATAATTGCTGACTAGTTGCATTCCAACCGGCAATCCAGCTTGCAGCCCAATAGGCAATGAAATACCAGGCAAGCCCGCAAGATTGACTCCTATAGTGTAGATATCTGATAAATACATAGTGACAGGATCATCTGATTTCTCATCAATCCTAAAAGCGGTGCTTGGGGAAGTCGGACTTAGAACAACATCAACCTCAGCAAAAGCTTGCTGATAATCTTCACTGATAAGTCGACGAATTTTCTGTGCCTTTACATAATAAGCGTCATAATAACCCGCAGATAAAACATAAGTACCAATCATAATACGTCTTTTTACTTCATCACCAAAACCCTCACTACGCGAGCGATAGTACATGTCTTGCAAATCTTTCGGATTATCACAACGATAGCCATAACGTACCCCATCATAGCGTGATAAATTAGACGAGGCTTCTGCAGGTGCAATGACATAATAAGCAGCGATTGCGAGTTTAGCATTCGGCAAAGAAATCGGTTTGATTTCACATCCCATAGATTGAAGCACTTCGCAGGCTGCGGTTATTTGTTGGGCAATACCCGTATCTAATTGAGGATCAAAAAATTCCTCAGGCATGCCTATACGCAAACCTTTAACCGACTGTTCTAAACCGCCAATGTAATCCGCTACTGGGGTATCCACACTGGTGGAATCTTTAGGATCATGGCCTGCAATTGCCTGTAACAAATAAGCGCAATCTTGTGCACTCACACCAAAAGGGCCACCCTGATCCAGACTTGAAGCATAAGCAATCATGCCATAACGAGACACGCGACCATATGTCGGTTTCAACCCTGTCACACCACATAAGGCTGCTGGCTGTCGAATTGAGCCGCCTGTATCTGTACCTAAGCTAGCCGAGGCTAAACGTGCAGCTACAGCAGCTGCAGACCCGCCAGAGGATCCTCCCGGGACACGCTGTGTATCCCAAGGATTTTTCACGCCACCATAAAAACTAGATTCCGATGAGGAACCCATAGCAAATTCATCCATATTAGTTTTACCAAGCGTTACTACACCCGCTTGTTTAAGCTTAGATACAACTGTCGCGTCATAAGGCGCTACAAAATTATCAAGCATCTTAGAAGCACAAGATGTCTTGGTTCCATCCATGCAAAATATATCTTTTAGTGCTAGAGGCACACCTTTCAGCAGTGCAGTAGTATCAGTATCTGCATCCGCTTTTTTGGCCGCTTCAATCGCAAGCTCAGGTGTCACAGTAACAAAGCTATTAAGTTGGCTATCATATTGCTCGATACGATTTAGATAATGTCGTGTCAGCTCTTCACTGCTAATTTGTTTGCTTGATAGCGCTTCAATTTGTTGACTGAGTGTTAGTTTATGCATGCGTTTTATTCGATGGGCTATGTTTAAATCTAGGTGACAAAAGTTTCATTTGTATGTAAATGTCACTCGATTACTTTAGGAACCAGATACAAACCGTCTTGCACGGCAGGTGCAATAGCCTGAAATTTATCGCGTTGATCAGACTCTAACACCTCATCAGCACGTAATGGCTGCATAAGTTCTTGCGGATGCGCCATAGGTTCAACATCAACCACTTCAACTTGATTCATCTGTTCTACCAAATCTAATATCTGAGTTAACTCGTGCTTATATTGCTCAACCTCGTCATCATTAATTTGTAAACGAGCTAGCTTAGCAATAGCTGAAACATCTTTTTTTGTGAGTGCCATTTTATGCTCCTTATAGGGGGTCAAAAGGTAACACAGAAAGGTCCATTTTTATATCTCGGCGCCATCTCTGTCGATAACATATTTTAAGATTTATCCAAGCATGAGCTATCTATTGCCATTATCTTGCCGAAACTGTACCTCGCTGTTAAAGTGACGACCAATAGTCATTGTTTTCAACCACTTTCACCCTCAATGGATCGCATATGTTTGGACGTATATTAGGACTTTTCTCTAATGATTTATCGATAGATTTAGGTACTGCCAATACTCTTATCTATGTCAAAGATAAAGGCATTGTCTTGAACGAGCCCTCAGTAGTGGCAATTCGTAATGACCCTAATACAGGTGTCCGCTCAATAGAAGCTGTCGGTTCTGGTGCTAAAATGATGCTAGGCCGTACCCCGAATAATATTGAAGCCATTCGCCCGATGAAAGACGGAGTGATTGCAGATTTCACAACCACCGAAAAAATGTTGCAGCATTTCATTCGAGCCGTTCATCAAAACATGATTCTCAGGCCCAGCCCAAGGGTACTCGTTTGCGTACCATGTGGTGCAACGCAAGTTGAGCGACGTGCTATCCGAGAATCGGCCGATGGCGCTGGTTCCCGCAAAACTTATTTAATTGAAGAACCTATTGCAGCAGCCATCGGCGCAGGTATGCCAATTGATGAAGCTTGTGGATCTATGATCCTTGATATTGGTGGAGGCACCTCAGAAGTCGCGGTGTTATCACTCAACGGCATAGTCTACTCAGCTTCTGTTCGCATTGGTGGCGATAAATTTGATGATGCGATAATCAGTTATGTGCGAAGAAATTATGGCGTACTCATTGGTGAAGCTACGGCCGAAAAAATCAAAAAGGAAATAGGTACTGCCTACCCAGGTAAAGAAATATTAGAATTAGAGGTCAAAGGTCGCAACCTCTCTGAGGGAGTGCCAAAATCATTCTCTCTGAATAGCAATGAAATTCTCGAAGCATTACAAGAGCCTCTCTATGGCATCATCAGCGCTGTCAAAACTGCACTTGAGCAGACGCCTCCTGAACTTGGCTCTGACGTGGCTGAGAGAGGTATTGTGCTTACAGGTGGTGGAGCACTGTTGCGTGATCTAGACAGACTCATTATGGAAGAAACAGGCATCCCTGTTATTGTAGCTGAAGATCCTCTCACCTCCGTTGCACGTGGTGGAGGCAAAGTGTTAGAAATGATTGACACTTTCGGACATGACTTATTAGCTGGAGAATAAATCTCGTTGCATCATACTTGCGTATCTTTATCATGAATCAAGCATAAGTCAAAATTAGTTAATGCCTTTATTGGAGATTAGCTTATAAAAACCCTATTTTCTTTTTCACCTACTATTGCAGCCAAACTATTTATTTTGGTGGTGTTATCAATTGCTCTAATGGTCAGTGATCATCATAATCAACATTTACATTTTCTACGCTCATCAATTGCCACTCTCACCTACCCATTCCAATATATTGTCAGCCTACCCTCAGATCTTAAACATACTGCAACTGAGCAATTTGCCAGCCGAAAAAATTTATTGGCAGAAAATAAAGCGCTACATGAAAAAAATCTATTCTATCAAGTCAAACTTCAACACTTAGCGTTGCTAGAACGTGAAAACGAACGTCTTAGACAGCTGCTTGAATCTAGCAGACAGTTAAACAGTGAACACGTGCTAGTCGCAGAAATAATCTCTGTTGACCTTCATCCCTATAAACAAGTGATTAGCATTAATAAAGGCGAGAGACACGGGGCTTATCGCGGCCAACCTATTGTTGGCGCCATGGGCGTGATTGGACAGCTGATTGAGATTTATCCAATGCACTCCACAGCTTTACTTATTTCAGATCCAAACCACTCATTGCTGGCAGAGAGTAATCGAACCAAATTAAGAGCCCTATTGGTTGGCAGCGGTCATGCCAAATTTTTGTCATTGAAGAACGTCTCCTCTTCAGCAGATATTCGTATTGGAGACTTATTTCACACCTCAGGTTTAGATGGTCTTTATCCACCTAATTACCCTATCGCTGAAGTAACGAGTATTAATAGTTTACCCGGCGTTCCTTTTCTTGAGGTGGAAGCACGACCATTGGTTGAACTCAACCAAATCCGAGAAGTGTTACTTCTTTGGGATAATGCTAATTCATTATCAACAGATGAAAACACCCAGCCATGAGTCAATCTAATAACACCGCGACATTAATACTTGGCTCATTCATGCTGGCTATGATCTTGACTCTTATTCCCTTACCAGCATGGGCAGAACCATTTCGCCCCGAATGGATTATTTTAGTTGCTATTTATTGGAGTATGACCCGTCCACAAACTTTCGGTCTGGGCTCAGCCTGGTGTAGCGGTTTAATTATAGATGTATTACGTAGCACCTTATTAGGACAGCATGCCCTGGGCTTTGCAATTACTGCCGCCATCGCAGTAAAAGCACATTATCGTTTAGGTAATTACTCGCACCTGCAGCAAATGTTACTGGTCGCCTTATTGTTACTCCCATACATGAGCCTTAATCTCTGGATCTATGGCATGCTAGATGAGTCACCTCAAACTTGGTTATATTGGACTCCTGTTATTAGCAGCGCTTTGTGCTGGCCGGTCCTTGTAATGCTAATGCGTGCCAGTGGGCACAACCATGATATGTTTTAATCAATTGCAGTAATTATTGCTGTTTCATTTTTTCTAGTTGTTTTGCAAATTCAACACAGGGATCTTGGTGTCTATCACTGGGCGTAAACACCAATACATCTAAAGCAGACTCATTAGGCATTAATGCTGTGTAATCACTGATCTCCTGAAAATCAGGATGTACATTTATGAACCCAACCGATAGTGCAGTCTGACCTAGCTGTTGCAGATGAATTGGTACGCCAATATCTTTACGCACATGCACACTTCCAGCAATCAATACTGCACTATTATTTTCACTCACAGACATCAGCTTATTCGCAAACGCAATATCTTTAGCAATTTGCGCGTACGCCGTACCATTAGTATGTTCCCATGGCATATATTTACAATGAGATTCATAAATGAGTTGTTGTATTTGCACTACAGCTGTTGCCGGCAAAGATTGACAAATATTTATGGTCATACCAGCTAAATCAAACTCACAAGATTTTTGTCGCCTGATTACTTTTAGTGTCTCTTCATCTAAATTACCACCCAATAATGGCAACTGATTCAGATAAGCAACTCGTGCAATCGGCTGATATATAGACCAATCCCATTGGGGTGATAAAATTTCAGAGGCATTTAGCATCGCTTCATCAGAGGAATAATCAACAACAAGCTGATCATATTCCAGCATTTCCATGACAATTGCGGGTGACTCACCTGCCTTAATCAAGCTGGCAATGACTTGTGCTTGCAGATTATGATGATCAGGATTTGAATGAGTCTCACCCAACAGTACAATATTATGCTCTTGAACAATTTCAGTTAAACTATCGAAACTTATCCATCGTCCCTTTTCTACATGGAAGATTTTTCCCACTAGAGGATGGTCATGAAAATACTCAGACTGCCACTGTGTATATGCGGGCAGCATGCTGACTAATGAAGCCAACAGAGCGATTACAAAATATTTCAAATGATTCCCTCCATTATCACTAACTCTATCGACATAGATGAGCTTCTAGAAAAAATTAAAGATTCGCAATGGCTTGCAATTGATACAGAGTTCATAAGGGAATCCACTTACTATGCAAAATTATGTTTAGTACAAATTGCTACGCAAAACCTCAGCGTGTGTATTGATGTATTGAGCTTAGATGACCATTCAAGTTTAAAAAAATTACTCAATTCACCACAAACAAAAATATTTCACTCTGCGCGTCAAGACATAGAAGTGCTAAGATCAGAATATAATATTATTCCTACACCTCTTTTCGACACTCAGATTGCAGCCAGCATACTGGGACTCGATGAGCAAATCAGCTATGCTGAATTAGTCGCCCAAACATTGTCTATCCACCTGCCTAAAACTGAAAGTCGCACTGATTGGAGCCGACGCCCGCTGACAGCGGCTCAAATTGACTATGCTCTGGATGATGTAAATTACCTCGGCAACCTTTATCAACATCTTAAACAAGCTTTACAAGAAAAACAGCGTATACATTGGTTAGATGAAGAATGTGCAAACTTAACAAATCCTGCCATATACGAACTTCATCCTAATCAAGCTTGGCAACAAGTAAAGGGCATAGGGCGTGTAGAATCGTCAGATTTGAATGTAATACAAGCATTGGCAGCTTGGCGTGAAAATACTGCCGTCCAAAAAAATCTCCCACGCCGCTGGATATTAAATGATCAGGCGATATTAGAACTAGCGCAAAACAAACCAGGCTCACAAACTGAAGTCAGCTCATTGCTAAAACAATATGCGCCCAAATCGATCAGGCATGTTGAAAATATTCACACTGTACTGAAACAAGCTTACACAATACATAATAATTTAACGGTCGTTGATCGTCGCCTGAGTAAACAACAGCAAGAATTAGCAAAAAAAATGATGCGGGTAACACGAGAAAAATCACAACAGATCGGAACTTCTCCTTCATTATTAGCCAATCGAAAATCTATCGTGAGCCTAATATTGGGTGAGGATTGTAAAATTACAGCCGGCTGGCGTCACTCTGAAATCGGCGCAGAATTGATGCAAATGCTCGATAGTTAAATGAGCGTGATACACTTCAGCATAGAATTTTGAGGTGTTAAAAATAAGTGAGAGACAACTAAATGGAAACCAATGAAATCAAACAATTAATCGAAAATGGCATTGATGGTTGCGAAGCCATCGTCACTGGTGATGGTGGCAAATACGAAGCGACTGTAATTAGCGCTGCCTTTGAAGGACTTACCATGCTCAAGGAACATCAGTTAGTTTATGCCACAGTGAATGAACATATCATGAGTGGCGCCCTGCACGCTTTAACTATCAAGGCTTATACTCCAGAAGAGTGGCAACAAAAGCAATAACTCCTACCCATCATGTGACCACAAAAACAACACATTGCTAATGTGATCGTGGGATTTGTGAATTTTTAATTACGATGGAGTTTATGATACTAACCATGCACGGCTAGAATGTTTGTTGTGAATGACGGAGTGTGAATTTGATTATTATCATCAAATTCACACTCTATTAGCTTAACAACCCGCATGTTGGCTATGACTGAATAATTAAATCTATTCAATCACTAGTCAGT
>CAYPHQ010000034.1:0-11265 GCA_964410595.1 uncultured Thiotrichales bacterium | reverse complement strand
AGATGCATTCACACTTTTTGAGCGTTTTGAGGGTAAGTTAGAAAAGCACAGTGGTCATTTAACACGGGCAGCTGTCGAACTTGCCAAAGATTGGCGCACAGACAGAATGTTACGTCGCCTAGAAGCTTTATTGGCCGTGGCAGATAAAACCTCATCATTGATCATCTCTGGCAATGGGGACGTAATTGAACCTGAGGATTCATTGATCGCGATCGGTTCCGGTGGGCCATTTGCTCAGGCAGCAGCACGTGCCTTGATGGAACACAGTGAGCTGGATGCAGAAGCAATAGTCAAAAGTTCGCTTAATATTGCTGCCAGTATTTGTATTTACACCAATACCAATACCACTATCGAAGTCCTCAAATAAATATTTTTGGTCAACAGCTTTCTGAGGTAATTAAGATGTCAAACATGACGCCTAGAGAAATTGTAGAAGAATTAGATCGGCATATTGTTGGTCAACATGAAGCTAAACGAGCGGTTGCTATCGCATTACGTAATCGTTGGCGAAGAATCCAACTGACTGATGATCTCAAAGCGGAAGTCACGCCTAAAAATATCTTGATGATTGGTCCGACAGGGGTGGGTAAAACAGAAATTGCTCGCCGTTTAGCAAAACTTGCACAAGCGCCTTTTATCAAAATTGAAGCCACTAAGTTTACAGAAGTGGGTTATGTTGGTCGTGATGTGGAATCTATTATTCGAGATTTGCTTGATAGTGCGATCAAGATGTTGCGTGAAAAAGAAATGGCTAAAGTTGCTTTCCGAGCGCAAGAGGCGGCAGAGGAAAGAATTTTAGATGCGTTATTGCCACCGCCTAAGTCAGCATCGTTTGGCGTTTCTCAGGGGGATGGTGAGAAAGGTTTTGCTAATGAAACGAGGCAAAAGTTTAGGAAAAAGTTGCGTGAAGGTGATTTGGACGATAAAGAAATTGAAATCGAATTACGATCAGCCCCGACTGGTATTGAAATAATGACACCTCCAGGTATGGAGGATATGGCTAGTCAGTTACAAGGTATGTTTCAAAATATTGGTGCACAGCAGACTACCTCTCGAAAGTTAAAAGTGAAAGAAGCGTTCAAGCTGATCACGGATGAAGAAGCGCAAAATTTAATAAATGATGATGAACTGAAGTTGTTAGCTTTAGAGCAAGTCGAACAAAATGGCATAGTATTTCTGGATGAGATTGATAAGGTTGCAAAGCAAGGTGAATATAATGGAGGAAATGTCTCTAGAGAGGGCGTGCAGAGAGATTTACTGCCGCTAGTCGAAGGTTGTACTGTATCGACTAAACATGGCAGCGTTAAGACAGATCATATTCTTTTTATTGCATCAGGTGCATTTCATCTTTCTAAGCCAACAGATTTAGTGCCAGAGTTACAGGGTCGTTTGCCAATACGTGTAGAGCTGAACGCCTTGGTAGTGGATGATTTTGTTCGCATACTCACCGAGCCTGATGCCTCCTTAACTGAACAGTACATTGCATTACTAGCGACTGAAGGTGTAAGGCTTGAATTCACTGAGTGTGGCGTCAGGCGCATTGCACAAACGGCTTATGATGTTAATGAAAGAACTGAAAATATCGGTGCCAGAAGATTGCATACTATTATGGAGAGACTGCTGGAGACACTCTCATATGAGGCGCCAGATAAAGAGGGTGAGGTAGTAGTGATCGATCAAGCATATGTTGATCTTCATGTTTCTGAATTGAGTAAGGATGAGGACTTAAGCCGTTACATTTTGTAGTAGTGGTACCCCTTAATGGTCGCTGGCGTCAGTATTAATATCGGCATAGATTTGTTAAGGTCTAGCAATTAAATAGGGAACATCTAAATGGCAAAAATACATCCAATAGAAATACAGCTGCATCAGAAATCAAGATTATTAGAGATTACTTTTGATGATGGCAAAAATTTTGAATATACCTGCGAATATTTGCGTGTGTATTCTCCATCTGCAGAAGTTGCGGGTCATGGGCCAGGACAAGAAGTGTTACAGGTTGGTAAAGAAGATGTCAGCATTACTGCCATAGATCCCGTTGGTAACTATGCAGTGAGATTGGTTTTTGATGATAACCATGACTCTGGTCTGTATAGTTTTGAATATCTTTACGACCTTGGTGTCAAACAAACTGCTAAATGGCAGGATTATTTAGATCGTCTTGAGGCGGCTGGTCATAAACGTAAAACGCACTAAGCTCTCATTAAAGATTTGAGAGTAGAAAATAATTCAATGAATGATGAATCGAAAACACATTTCGGATATAGCAAAGTAAGTCCCAAAGAAAAAACACAAAAAGTTCGTCATGTGTTTGAGTCTGTTGCTGAAAACTATGATGTTATGAATGATCTCATGTCATTTGGTTTGCATCGCATATGGAAGAAATTTGTTATTCATATCGCTGCTATAAGAGAACATCAGACAGTTTTAGACTTGGCTGGTGGTACAGGGGATTTAGCTGCGGCAATCAGCAAGCGTGTGGGTGAACAGGGCACAGTTATATTGTCTGACATCAACGCTAGCATGTTACATACAGGGCGTGACAAGATGATTGATAATGGCGTTATGAATAATCTTCGTTATGTGCAGGCCAATGCAGAGCATCTACCATTTGAGGATAATACTTTTGATTGTGTCACTATGGCATTTGGCTTGCGTAACGTGACTTTCAAAGAAAAGTGTTTGGCATCTGTTTATGCCAAGCTCAAACCAGCTGGTAAATTTATTGTATTGGAATTTTCAAAGCCTGATGAATGGTTACAACCCATTTATGATCGTTATTCATTTTCTATATTGCCTTGGTTAGGTAAAACCATTGCAGGTGATGAAGAGAGTTATCGCTATCTTGCTGAATCGATACGTATGCATCCAGATCAACAAACTCTCAAAGGGATGTTTGAGCAAGCAGGATTTGATGAGTGCCGTATTGTAAATATGAGTGGTGGCATTGTGGCAGCGCATATCGGATATAAATATTAATGATTGCTTCACTTAATACGTTGATTGTCTCAAGTTTCAATCGTTATTTAGATTGTGATCCTGAGCGTGCTCAAGCGTTGGAAAATATTAATGATAAGATTTTATCTATAACTATTTAAGAAGCAAATTTCACACTCATCATGCAAGTTCAGAATGCGCGTTTTTTTGAGGCCGATTTATCTCAACAGATTGATGCTTCTATTATCGTTTCTATGCACGTATTGTCTGGAAAGATGGGAGGACAAGATCAAAACCAGCTCCTCAAAGATGGCATTATAGAAATACAAGGTGATAGTCATGTGGCCAGTGTCTTTAATAAAGTCATGAATGAGATAGAAATTGACTGGCAGGATGTCATTTCAAAATATACCGGTGATATAGTGGCACACCAGATAACAACAGGTGCAAAATCCGTGGCTTCAGTATTACGTCGGCTGGGTGACAATCTCCGTTTGGATGTCAGGGATTATTTGCAAGATGATTTGCAAATTGCTGTGACTGAGAGCGAAGTAGAACACTTTGTCGAACAAGTTGACGATTTGCGTGCGAGAACAGATCGATTAGAAGCGCGCCTTAATAAATATACTGAGCAATAGTTATGCGTCTAATTAGACAATTCGTACGTATTTTTCAAATTAATATGATACTGGTGCGACATGGTTTAGAAGAAGTTATCTTCGCAATTCATTTCTTTCGACCACTGCGATTTATATTATTGCTTATGCCATGGCATTGGTTTCGTCGTGTTGATATTTCACATGGTGTCAGAATCAGACGAACGTTAGAAGATTTAGGTCCTATTTATGTAAAGTTTGGACAAGCACTTTCTACACGACGTGATTTGCTATCAGATGATGTTGCTAATGAATTAGCCAAACTGCAAGATCAAGTTCCGCCTTTTCCTGGCGATCAAGCGAAAAAGATTGTAGAAGAATCACTCGGTGCACCAGTCAGCGAGATCTTTTCTGAATTTGACCAGACTCCGCTAGCCTCTGCCTCGATCGCTCAAGTGCATGCTGCCACCTTGTTAGACGGCACTAATGTGGTTGTAAAAGTTTTACGCCCTGGAATTAAAAAACATATCCAGAGAGATTTAGAGTTGCTCCATTTAATTGCAGATATGGCACATCGATACTGGGAAGATGGCCGACGGTTGCGTCCTCGTGAGGTAGTGGATGACTACGAAACGACTATCTTAGATGAATTAGATCTATTGCGTGAAGCTGCCAATGCAAGTTTACTGCGGCGCAATTTTGATAACTCTGCTGACTTGTATGTGCCAGAAATTTATTGGGACCTGACGCGTGTTGACGTCATGGTGATGGAGCGTATCTATGGCATTGCAGTGAATGATGTTAAGACGTTGACTGAAAATAACATTAACATGAAGAAATTATCTGAGCGTGGAGTTCATATATTCTTCACGCAAGTATTTCAGCACAATTTTTTTCATGCTGATATGCATCCCGGCAATATTTTTGTTTCCAATAAAAATCCACAAGACCCTCAATATCTGGGCGTAGATTTCGGCATTATGGGAACTTTAACAGTTGAGGATCAACGTTATTTGGCTGAGAATTTATTGGCCTTTTTTAACCGTGATTATCGTCGAGTTGCCGAACTGCATTTAGAGTCTGGCTGGGTGCCGCCAGATACTCGCTTAGATCATTTTGAGTCAGCTATCAGAACGGTATGTGAACCTATATTTCAAAAACCTATTAGTGAAATTTCTTTTGGTAATTTACTTCTACGCCTATTTCAAACAGCGCGTCGATTCAAAATGGAAGTACAGCCACAATTGGTTTTACTGCAAAAAACACTGTTAAATATTGAAGGTCTTGGCAGGCAGTTGGATCCTGACTTGGACTTATGGCAAACCGCTAAACCATTTCTTGATCGGTGGATGAGTGAGCAGGTTGGAGTACACGCATTAATTAAAGGAATGAAAAATCACTTGCCAAAAATCTTAGAACAATCACCCGAAATCCCCGCTCTAATTTATCAAGCACTACAAACGCATAATCAGAACCAGTCAGCAGATACTCAGCTAGAGCAAAAAATTGAAAAACTTGAGCGTCAGGTCAAACATCAAAAATGGTTTGCTGTGGCATTCACAACGGTAATGCTTATGACGACTGGCGCAATTATATATTTGCTCACCTAACATAAAAAAATATTATTATGGATGTTTCTCCCATACTCGATGGATTGAATGAAGAGCAACGTAATGCAGTAACTGCTGTGCCTGGACCAACTTTAGTATTGGCAGGTGCTGGGAGTGGTAAAACGCGGGTATTAGTTCATCGTATCGCTTGGTTATGCAATGTTGAGGGAGTATCACCCTATGGTTTGTTAGCGGTTACCTTCACTAATAAAGCTGCCGCTGAGATGCGTGGGCGTGTCGAGAGTTTATTAGAAACGAATCTTTCCGGCATGTGGGTCGGGACTTTTCACAGCATAGCGCATCGTATGTTGCGTGCTCATTGGCAGCAAGCCAATCTGCCGCAAGCTTTTCAAATATTAGATTCAGAAGATCAGTTTCGATTAGTCAAACGTATTATGAAAGGTTTGGAACTGGATGAATCTAAATGGCCAGCTAAACAAGCGCAATGGTTTATTAACGCACGTAAAGATGAAGGTCTACGAGCCCACCAAATGCAAGACAATGGTGACTTAACTACTCGCCAATTTGTACGTATTTATTCGGCTTATGAAAGTGCGTGTGAGCGTGCAGGTGTGGTTGATTTTGCTGAGTTATTATTGCGCAGTCTAGAATTGTTGAAAAATAACCAAGATATTCTCATGCATTATCATCATCGTTTTCAGCATGTGCTGGTGGATGAGTTTCAGGATACAAACTCTATTCAATATGAGTGGCTACGAGTGATTGCAGGTAAGCATACCCCAATATTTGCTGTGGGTGATGATGATCAGTCTATATATGGATGGCGTGGTGCTAGGATTGAAAATATTTTTTCGTTCAGCAAAGATAACAAAGATACACAGACATTTAGGTTAGAACAAAATTATCGTTCAACTAGTACGATATTGTCTGCTGCCAATGAATTGATTAGTCATAATCAAGGGCGTTTAGGTAAAAAGCTTTGGACTAAGGGTAATGAAGGTACGCCCATAAAATTGTATGCAGCTTATAATGAACATGATGAAGCTCGTTTTGTCATTGAACACATTCGTGAATGGGTCAATCAAGCGGGGCGTAAATATAGTGAGGCAGCAATTTTATATCGATCAAATTCACAATCCCGTGTGTTTGAGGAAAATTTAATTTCACAACAGATCCCTTATCGCATCTATGGTGGATTACGTTTTTTCGAGCGCGCTGAAGTGAAGGATGCGCTGGCTTATTTGCGTTTGATTTCCAATCGCATGGATGATCCTTCTTTTGAGCGCATTGTTAACCATCCACCGAGAGGAATAGGTGATCGAACGTTGCAAGTGATTCGTGATCATGCGCGTGCTCAATCATTATCACTGTGGGACGCTACTCAAGCTATATTGGCGGCCGATCAGTTAGCCGCTCGCGCCAGTGGAGCTCTGCAACAATTTATTGCTTTGATAGAAAAACTATCCAGTGAATCTAATCAACTCGATTTGCATGAGAAAATCGAGCAAGTGATTATTGACTCAGGTTTGCAAACACACTTTGAGAAAGATCGTAGTGAAAAAGGTCAATCTCGAGTTGAAAACTTAGGCGAATTAATTGAAGCGGCGCGGGGTTTTCGTTATGAATCAGATGAAGAGCTAACTCCTACAGAGGCATTTCTCTCCACAGCAGCGCTAGAGTCTGGTGAAGGGCAAGCTTCTCAGTGGGAAGATTGTGTACAGTTGATGACCTTGCACTCAGCAAAAGGTTTAGAGTTTCCATTGGTATTCTTGGTCGGTATGGAAGAAGGTTTATTCCCAAGCAGTATGTCAATGGACGAACCTGGACGTGTCGAGGAAGAGCGTCGTTTATGTTACGTAGGGATAACACGTGCACGTGAACACCTGATGATGTGCTATGCCGAGGCGAGACGCTTGTATGGTAATGATAATTATAATGCGCCATCACGATTTATTAATGAAGTGCCAGCGGAGTTGATGGTGGAAGTGAGGCCAAGAGCTCATATTACACAGACGATCCATCGTCCTGAGCCAATACAAACAGTGAAGCAAAGAATCTCTGGTGAGAGTAACGATGGTCTCAATGTTGGCCAGCGAGTGAAACATAGTAAATTTGGTGAAGGCGTAGTGTTAGATCTTGAGGGTCAAGGTAAAAGTGCACGCGCTCAAGTTAAATTTGAGCGCAGTGGATCAAAATGGTTGGTTGTTGCTTATGCTAATTTAACCAAAATTGGCTGAATTATAATTTAATGCCATGATCAGAGCAGAAAAGGGGAAGACGGGTGGAAAATAATACGCGAAGAAAATTCTTGCAGCTGATGGGAGCAGGTGCGGCTAGTGCTGGTCTCAGTGCGTGTGGTGAACAGCAAAGCAACAATGTCCCTAAGCAGAATTCTGTTCAACAAACCTTTGAGTGGAAAATGGTCACTACTTGGCCGAAGAATTTCCCCGGACTGGGTACGGGTGCACAATACTTGGCTGATATTATTGCTGAAATGTCTAATGGTCGCCTTAAAATTAAGGTTTATGGCGCTGGAGAGATTGTCCCTGCTTTCGAAATTTTCGATGCTGTGCAGTCAGGCACTGCACAAATGGGTCATGGTTCTGCCTATTATTGGAAGGGTAAGAACTCAGCTTTCCAGTTTTTTTCGACAGTACCTTTTGGCATGAACGCCAATGAAATGAATGCTTGGCTATATCAAGCCGATGGCATGAAACTGTGGAGACGTGCTTATGAACCCTTTGGTTTGATTCCGATGGCTGCTGGTAACTCTATGGTGCAGATGGGAGGGTGGTTTAATAAAGAAATCAACTCGTTAGATGATTTGGTGGGTTTGAAGATGCGCATCCCAGGACTGGGTGGTGAAGTATTACGTTTAGCTGGCGGTACGCCTGTTAATGTGCCGGGAGGAGACTTATTTGTCTCGTTGCAAAAGGGTGTGATCGATGCCACTGAGTGGGTGGGTCCTTATAATGACTTAGCTTTTGGTCTACATAAGGCCGCTAAGTACTACTACTCCCCCGGCTGGCACGAACCAGGTACCACTATGGAGTGTTTTGTTAATGCGCAAGCTTATAACCAGTTACCAGCTGACCTAAAAAGTATTGTTGAATATGCTTCGCGTGTCGCTAATCAGAATATGATGCAAGAATTTACCACTCGTAATCATGATGCTTTGGAAATATTGATTAATGAGCATAGTGTGGAGATGCGAGAATTTCCTCAGGAAGTGTTAAATAAGTTCCGACAGTTATCACAACAAGTTGTAGAGGAACTTGTGGGAGATGACCCCTTTGCACGTGAGATATATGACTCGTATCAGAAGTTTTTGAGTAAATCTAAAGCATGGTTTGATGTGTCAGAAAGGGCCTATCTTAACATTAGATAGACTTAAATCATTGAATTTATTATGAATTGATGCTTTTCTCCCTTGTGAAGTGGGATGATTCATAAAAAAGAATTTTTTTTAAGCGGCTGATATACTCGCCAAAAAATAAATAACTAAAGATCTTCTTAAAAAAGATCTAACAATCCAAATGTATCAGAGGAGAAATAATGGACGGTGGATTATACGATAGATGGAAAATGATGTGGGATGCCAAAGAGTGGAGCACGCAAGGTTTCTTCCTAGTCAACGCATTTGTAGCCTTAGTGATTATGTCGCAAGCGATGAAAAACAATGACGGTAGCACAGCGACTAAACGCGCTATTACATTTGGTATTGGTGCAATTTATTTAGTGGTAGTCGTGATTGGTTATTTACAGCTTGTTCCGACTGTATCGCCATACCAATAGAAACTATTCGCTAGGGCTTCACTAGCGACTGTATTAATTATTTAGAGATTCTGGCAGCCAAGTGGTCAACTCTGGCCATTTGGCTATGATCATTAATACCATCAGTTGAATGCCGATAAATGGCAGCACACCTTTGTATAGGTGGTATGTGTTGATACTCTTGGGTGCAACTCCGCGCAGATAAAATAACGCAAAGCCAAAAGGCGGTGTTAAAAATGAAGTTTGTAAATTTAGTGCGATCATAATACCTAGCCAAATCGGATCAACTCCCATGCTAAGTAATATGGGGCCGACAATAGGTACTACTACAAAAGTGATCTCGATAAAATCGAGCACAAAACCTAATACAAACATCAGCGCCATGACGATCACTAAGGCCGTAAATAATCCCCCTGGCAACTGCGTGAGAAAGTTATGCACGGCTTCATCTCCCCCATAGGCACGAAATACTAATGAGAAAAGTGAGGCGCCTATGAAAATGGCAAATACCATGCAAGTCACATGAGTCGTGCGCCGTACCACAGACTTGAGACACTCTAGATTTAATTGTTTATTTAACAAAGCCAATATCAAGGCTCCAGTTGCACCTACCGATGAAGCCTCCGTGGGTGTTGCTAGGCCACCGATAATTGATCCAAGCACGACAAATATTAAACTCATAGGTGGTACTAGTGAACGCAGTATTCGCCATCCGAGTTTGGAGTCTGTGGATGTGGGTGAAATTGCGGGTAAGTGTTGGGGTCGCACGATAGATACAAAGAAGATATAAACGATATATAGGGTGACCAACAATAATCCAGGAATTAAAGCGCCAGCAAAGAGATCATCCACTGATACTGTGCTTGGTGAAAAGATACCTTGGTCTAATTGTGATTGTTGATAAGCCGTGGAGATAACATCTCCTAATAATACTAAGATGATCGAGGGAGGAATGATCTGCCCCAGTGTCCCTGAAGCACAGATAATTCCACTCGAAAGCGCGGGATCATAATTTTTCTTGAGCATGGTGGGTAAAGATAACAGCCCCATGGTCACGACCGTCGCCCCAACAATACCGGTGCTTGCAGCTAATAGCATGCCAACAATAACTACAGAGTAAGCCAGTCCCCCACGTAAGGTGCCGAATAACTCACCCATGGTTTCGAGTAATTGTTCAGCGATTTTTGAACGTTCCAGTGTGACGCCCATGAATACAAATAACGGGACTGCCACTAATGTTTCATTAGTCATGATACCAAACAGCCGACTTGGGAGGGCATGCATCAAAGCACCATCAAATCCGCTCAAGAATGTACCGATGAGTGCAAACAGCAATGATACTCCGGCTAATGTGAAAGCGACCGGATATCCAGTCATTAACACACAGATCACCACAAGAAACATTATTAGAGCAATGATGGACATAGGTTATGAATGTTGTTTTGTGAGTGTTTGAATGCTGGTAAGCACAACAGCAATGGCTTGTAAGGCGAGCAGTAGTGGCATAACAGGGATGAGTGTTTTGAGTATGTAAACAAATGGCAGCCCACCTGCTTCGGCTGAGCTTTCCCAAAGTTTCCAAGAATTATGTGTGTATTCCCAGCTACTGATGGCCACATAAAAGCAAAAAGGCAGTAATAAAATGACTGTTCCAAGTAAGTCTACCCAAGCTTTTTGGGTGGCTGAGAAATTGGCATAAAATACGTCTACACGAACATGCGCATCATGTTTATAGGTGTAAGCCAGCGCTAACATAAATACAAATGCATGCAGATATATGACGCTCTCTTGAACAGCAATAGAACCCAAGCTAAAGCCATAACGCAGCACGACATTTAAGAACGTAATGGCCACCATGGCTAATAGACACCAAGCGATAGTACGACCGATGAATTCATTGATGTTGTTAATTATGTGAATCAATTTATTCAGCATGATGATCTATCGATTTGCAGTTGATTTTATAATTCTAATAATTTTTGTTGCTCTTCTGTGGACGGTTCGAATGAGCGATTTTCATAGTATTCGAAGATGGCGTTTGCAACTTGCTCTGGATTATCGACAAGCTGCATGAGGTCTAAGTCAGATGCAGAAATTGTACCTGTGTTTAACATTGAAGAGCTAAACCATTCAAGTAGGCCTTGCCAAAATTCCGTACCGACCAAAATAATAGGGATTTTTCGTGATTTTCCAGTTTGTACTAGCGTCAGAATTTCTGCTAATTCATCTAAAGTGCCAAATCCTCCCGGTAACACAACATAAGCTGAAGCATACTTGACGAACATTACTTTGCGCGAAAAAAAATGCCTGAAATTGAGTGAAATATCCTGGTAAGTATTTCCTGATTGTTCATTCGGTAAGAAGATATTCAGGCCAACACTAGGAGA
>CAYPHQ010000033.1:0-11316 GCA_964410595.1 uncultured Thiotrichales bacterium | reverse complement strand
ATAACGACCAATACCTTTAGCAATACCACTCAATTCTGTTACCGGCACCTCACTCAAATACGCGCGCGCATTCCACGGCGAAACCGAGAACAGGCCATTGGGTTTATCTTTTTTTGCGGCATATTTAGCTGTTGTCTTATCACCACTAATACCTACACTGCAGGTCAAACCGCTCACTTGTTGAATAATCTGCTTAGCTAAACGTCCGGCATCCAAGGGATGACGGTATATATTCTGGCAATGTGTAACATCTAGAAAAGCCTCATCCACTGAAAAAATTTCGATATCTGGTGTCACCGCCTGTAAAGCTTCCATAATATCGCTGGATACTTGTGCATAGCGTTGTGGTCGCGCTGGCACTTGAATCACATTCGGACATAATTGTTTGGCTTCTTTTAAACGTGTGCCAGTTTTTATGCCATAGTTTCTGGCTTCATAAGAACAAGTAATAAAACAACTACCGTGTTGTCCGTTAGTAATTCCTATCGGCTTATTTCTTAATTCAGGTCGATCATGCTGTTCAATACTGGCAAAAAAAGCGTCCATATCAATGAACACAATGGCACGTTCCCACACTGGCTCACTCATAATAGCTTACGCATAGAAACGCACCTGTCCTATTAATACACCCTGAATGGTAATGCGTTCAGCGGCATATTCCTTAGCTTGCATTGATTTATTAGCTGGCACTAAACGTATACAACCTTTCTTGGGATATTGTATGCGTTTTAAAGTAACATCGTTTTCATCGATCAAAGCCACAACAATTTGATTACTGCGTGCCGTCGAAGCATATTCGATAATTACGTAATCCCCGTTACGTATTCCCTCATCAATCATCGAGTGACCCTTCACTTGTAAAACATAGCGATTACTGCCCCCAAGCAAACGAGAAAAATTTAACTGCTGCTCATCTTCAATGGCCTCAATTGGCTTGCCAGCAGCTATTCGACCTAATAACGGCAGGACATCCTCATCTAACGGTTCAAGCAGTTCTATACCACGCGCTTTAGGATGACGTACTAAATAACCTGCCTCCGCTAAAGCCGAAATATATCGATGTATGACACCTTTTGAACTAATACCTAAACCCAACGCTATCTCAGTTAATAATGGGGAACGGCCATGTTCCATCATATATTTTTGGATGAATTCCAGCGTGTCTTGTTCACGTGCTGTGAGCATAAAAGCCTACTTTATAAATGTTTTTTCAAATGAGAACATAAAGAGAACTTTTACGTCAAGCTATATAATTTAAATTATGAATTCTTGTGTTAACAGGCTAACATGACAACGAGTAGCATGTTGATCACTTAAATATCATCGTTGGGAAGATCAACCCATTAATAGATTAAAAAAAACCAAAACTTTTTAATCTCACACGAGAACGATTAGTGAATAAGTTAGATACGCTATTTAAAAAAATAAAGCCTGGGCAGACCAACAAACCCAACGTGATTCAGAATTCTTTTCACGCCTTTCTAAACAACAATCACCTGAGTACTTATGGATAGGCTGTTCCGATAGTCGAGTTCCAGCTAATCAAATCATTGATCTACCTCCGGGTGAGGTGTTTGTGCACAGAAATATAGCGAATGTTATTGTTCATACTGATTTAAATTGCTTGTCAGTTATTCAATTTGCAGTCGAAGTACTAAAAGTTAAACATATCATCGTGTGTGGTCATTATGGTTGTGGGGGTATCCATGCTGCATTGGAGGATAATCAACATGGCTTAATAGACAATTGGCTGCAACACATCAGAGATGTCATACGACTGCATCATGATGAACTTGAAAGACTATCTGTAGCACAACGCTGTGATCGCTTGTGTGAACTCAATGTGATCGAACAAGTGCGTAACGTTTGCTCTACCACCATTATTCAAAATGCTTGGTTACAAGGCAATGATCTTACGGTACATGGATGGATCTATAGTATTAATAACGGCATATTGAAGGATCTCAATTCCTCATTATCATCTATCAAAGATTTTCAGCGGGCTTGTGAACGATAAAAGTTAGAATCTGAGGACAGTTAATTAACAATTTATAAAATCTGTACTTAGCCAAAATTTTCACTATACTCGATCACATGCAATAGATTATTGCGCGCGCTATATTTAAACCTGCATAAATTTTAACTCATGACTAAAAAACTAAGACCCCATTCCTCTATCGTCGTCGATGGCACTGAACGTGCTCCCAGTCGAGCCATGTTACGCGCTGTGGGCTTTAAAGATGATGATTTCAAAAAACCTCAAATCGGTATTGCTTCTACATGGAGCATGGTAACGCCATGCAATATGCATATTAATACCTTGGCCGATAAAGCGGCTGCTGGTGCTGATAAGGCCGGTGGTAAAGGTGTCATTTTTAATACCATCACTATCTCAGATGGTATCTCCATGGGTTCAGAAGGGATGAAATATTCTCTGGTCTCGCGCGAAGTCATCGCCGATTCCATTGAAACCGTAGCGGGCTGCGAAGGCTTCGATGGTCTAGTCGCAATTGGTGGCTGTGATAAAAATATGCCTGGCTGTTTAATCGGACTAGCGCGACTCAATCGTCCTTCAATCTTTGTTTATGGTGGCACTATCATGCCGGGCAATCACAAAGGTAAGAAGACTGATGTAGTATCTGTATTTGAAGCTGTTGGCCAACATGCCAAAAAACAAATCAATACAGCTGAACTAAAACAAATCGAATCGATGGCTATTCCAGGCGCTGGATCCTGTGGAGGCATGTATACCGCAAATACTATGGCCTCTGCTATTGAAGCCTTAGGCATGAGCTTACCGGGTAGTTCTGCTCAAGCCGCTATTTCCAAGTCAAAAGAGATGGACTGCCGTAATGCCGGTAAAGCGGTCATTAATCTCTTGAAGAAAAATATATGTCCGAGCGACATTATGACTCGCAAAGCTTTCTTAAATGCGATCGCTGTCATTACCGCTTTAGGTGGATCAACCAATGCCGTATTACATCTACTAGGCATGGCACATGCAATGAACGTCAAGCTAAGCATTGATGACTTCACTCGCGTAGGCAAAAAGGTTCCGGTATTGGCAGACTTACGTCCAAGTGGAAAATATATGATGTCCGAGTTGATCGCTATCGGTGGCATTCAACCTTTGATGAAGATGTTATTAGATAAAGGCTTATTACATGGTGATTGCATGACAGTCACCGGTAAAACACTCGCACAAAATCTTAAATCTGTGAAACTTTATTCACAGCGACAAAAGATTATCCGTTCATTTGACGACCCTATCAAAAAAGATAGTCACTTAGTCATACTCTACGGCAACCTAGCCCCAGAAGGCGCAGTGGCTAAGATATCAGGTAAAGAAGGTTTGGCCTTTACTGGCAGTGCCAAGGTATTCGCCTCGGAAGAAGCTGCTCTCAAGAAAATTCTCGATGGTGGCATCAAAAAAGGCGATGTCATTGTGATTCGCTACGAAGGTCCGGTCGGAGGCCCTGGCATGCGTGAAATGCTGTCACCCACCTCGGCTATAATGGGAAAAGGCTTAGGAAAAGACGTCGCCTTGATCACTGATGGCCGATTCTCTGGTGGTAGTCACGGTTTTGTCGTCGGACACATTACTCCCGAAGCAGCTGTCGGCGGACCATTAGCTTTGGTTAAAAACGGTGACCAAATCACCATCAATGCTGAAACAAGAGAAATGACCTTACATGTTTCTCAGACTGAGCTTAGAAAACGCAAAAAAGCATGGAAAGCGCCGAAACAACGCTACACTCGGGGTGTATTAGCTAAATACGCCAAGCAGGTGAGTTCTGCCTCGACCGGCGCTGTCACCGATTAATTTAACTCCAGCAAAAGTAGTCGATTCGCTTTGCCGTCGTGCGTGCCACCACAAATGACATCACAATTTTTGAGTCATTTTGATCGTTTCGGGACAATACTGAACATTAATTGTGAAAATTCATTGGCACTCACGATGGAATAGTTTAGGATTTAGCCCCATTTTTATGTGTCGGCATGCATCTATGACACAATCGCATGTCGCTAACGTGCATTATTTTAAACAATTAAGGAGCAGTTAATGTCACTGACACCAGAAGAATTAGAAGCCATCATGGAGCGCAAGAATAAAATGCGTCGTGAAGCTTATGATCGTCGCAACGCACAAGAAAACAAAGATGAAGTGAGCGCCAAGGCGGTAGAACTTTTCATGGCTCTTCCTGAATACCAAAACGCCCACACTGTCATGTGGTACATCGACTGTCGTTCAGAGTTACGCACCAAACCTGAACTACTCGCAGAAGTGGCTAAAGGGGAGAAGAAAATCATTGTTCCTTACTGCACAGAAGATGAAAACGGTGACAATAAACTCGGCCTGTGGTGGATGGAAAGTCTCGAAGAGATGGTAGTCGGCAAATGGAACATCCTTGAGCCACCTAGAGACATGTGGGGCAACCCTGAAAAAGAAGTCGAGCCAGAAGATCTTGATCTAGTGATGGTGCCTGGTGTTGGCTTCGACCGCGATGGTGGCCGCATGGGTAATGGCCAAGGTTACTATGACCGCCTATTAGAAAAAGTTCGTCCAGATGCACCATTAATTGCACTTGGTTATGAGTCGCAATTATTTGACAACGTCCTTGTCGCACCTCATGACGTCTATATGGACAAAGTGGTTACTGAAGATGCTGTTTACGAAGGCAGAGGAAGAGACTAATGGCAGCAATTATCGACGATACCTATGCGGAAGCGTTTAAAAGCCTCTACGTTGAGTTCTTAATAACAGCTAAAGACCGCAAATGGGTCGACCACGCAGTCAATGCTGCCACTGGAAACGGCTCAAGTTCAATTTTATGTGATTGTGAAGCTGGCCTTGACCGTTATGTCGGTCCCGGCGGTGACGAAAGCGTACAGACACCTGATGGTCGCCCTGGCGCGATTGTGCAATTACACGTACCTCGTTTTCGCAAAGATCGTGTTGAAGCGCTGGGTAAATCGGCTTTAGTCCGTATTAGCCAAAATGTCATGACCTGTCCAACAGCTTCATGTTTCAACTTGATTGATTCTGAGGAGTATTACCATATGGGCCGTAAAGTGGCTTATTTTGGTAACGGTTACCAAAAACGTATCGAACGCTATGGCCGCAAGATGTGGTGGATTCCTATTCTTGGTGGTGAGTTTGTGCTTGATCGCCGTCTAGGTCGTTCAGATGGCCTCATGGGCGGTAACTTATGGTTCTTCGGCAAAGACGTAGACTCAGCTCTAGAAGCCGCCGAAAAAGGGTGTGAGGCTATCCTTCCAGTGGATGGTGTCATTACCACTTTCCCTGGTGGCATTGCTGGCAGTGGCTCTAAAGCGGGTAGTGATTATGACTTCACAATCGCAAGCACCTACGAGAAATTCTGTCCATTACTACAAGATGACCCCACGGTTGAACATGGCTTACCCGAAGGTGTGAATTCCGTCATGGAAATTATCATGAATGGACGTGATATGGACTGTATTGTGAAAGCCACTCAAGCTGCCATTAATGCATCCAAAGACACAGAAGGTCTATTGATGATTTCTGCGGGCAACTATAATGGACGGTTAGGTAAAAGCTTTATCTACCTTCATCCAGATAAGCAGCCCACTGAATAAACATACTAGTAGCAAACTAAGCTTGACTTAACCCACACGGCAGTCACTTGCCGTGTGGTGTTTTAACCCCTGATACTCAACCAAACTACCTGTGGATACTGCTTTGATCATTGACGGTAAAAAAGTTGCCATAGACATCCGCAATCGTATCAAGGGTCAACTCGCCCGTTTCCCGGACATTAAAATTACCTTAGCAACCGTTTTGATTGGCGAAAATCCTGCCAGTCAACTGTACATTTCACGCAAACAAACTGAAGCACACGCAGCAGGAATGCACTCTAAACACGTGCAACTACCGGCAGATATCAGTCAAGCAGATCTTATTGGAGTAATTGAACAGCTCGCTCAAGATGACAATATCAATGGCATACTTGTACAGCTCCCTCTCCCTGAACATATCGATAAACTCGAAATTATCGAACGCATCCCTGCATATAAAGACGTAGACGGCCTTACTTCCACCAACATGGGTAAGCTATTACAAGGGATTAAACAAATCGTTCCATGCACTCCACTTGGCGTCATCAGACTTCTTCAAGCCTATAATATTCCTACATCGGGCCGTCATGCCGTAATAGTTGGACGCTCATCTCTAGTCGGCTTACCTCAATCTCTACTGCTGGCTGAAAAGGGCATTGATGCCACTGTCACTCTAGCTCACTCTAGAACGAGTAACCTTGCTGAAGTGTGCCGCAGTGCTGATATTATTATCAGCGCGGTCGGTTCACCCAAACTCATCAAAAAAGATTTCGTTAAACCAGGAGCGCATGTATTTGACGTCGGTGTCAGCCGTATCAATGGTCAAATTATTGGTGACGTTGATTATGACACCGTCGCACCGATCGCCGCAGGAATTACGCCAATGCCGGGAGGCACTGGCCCGATGACGGTGGCATGTTTACTTGAAAACACACTGCTTGCCGCGCAAATACAAGGTAAATTACCCCACCCGATCGACTCCCAATAGCTACACTGACAAGCACTGATGATACGATTAATAGACCCGACTCGAGTGCGAATAAGACCAAACCATCAAATATGAGTGATTTGTACTTAAAACATGGCGTAAACTTGAGGCAATAGTGCCCTTATGGCATCATTGCGAACTTTTCGGGCGCTGTTGAAAAACTGCGCGAAATGCTGTTTTTCAAGAGCGCACGCCGAGGGTTGATTATCAAGCTTTACAACACTCTGGGGAATCTCCGAAGAAACAACCTAAGAGCATGTAACAATTTTACATGAACTCAAAAATTTTTAACTCACTTTACAAAAGGTAACTACAATTATGCCTGGTCAAAAACTCGCTTTTCCTGGTAGAAATTTTTTATTCTGTCCAGGACCTACACACATTCCTAATGAAGTAATGAATGCAATGGTTGTTCCTCAAGAGGACCACCGTGCACCAGATCTTCCTGAATTGGTTTTACCACTACTTAGAGATCTTAATAAAATCTTTAGAACCAAAAAGGGCCAAAGCTTCATCTTCCCTGCGACCGGTACTGCAGGTTGGGAAATTGCACTTGCGAACACTCTATCGCCAGGTGACAAAATCTTGACTTCACGTTTTGGTCAATTCAGTCACCTTTGGTACGACCTTGCCAAGCGCATCGGTATTGAAGTTGAGCTAGTAGACGTTCCATGGGGCGAAGGTGTTCCAGTTAACGAATTCAAAAAGATCTTACGCAAAGATAAAGAGCATAAGATTAAAGCTGTAGTCGCGTGTCACAACGAGACTGCAACGGGTGTAACAAGTGATATCGCTGCACTTGGTAAAGCTATGAAAGATCTTAAGCACCCTGCGCTATACATGGTTGATGGTGTGAGCTCTATTGCAAGTATCGATTTCCGTATGGACGAGTGGAACGTTGATGTCGCCGTCAGTGGTTCTCAAAAAGGTTTCATGCTCCCAGCGGGTATGGCACTTATTTGTTTCAGCCAAAAAGCACTTGCTGCTCGCAAGACCGCGAAATGTGCTCGCTGTTTCTTAGACATCCAAGATCACATTAACACTAATAAAGATGGCTTCTTCCCATACACACCGTCTGTACCTATGTTACGTGGATTGCGTGCATCCCTAGATCTACTTCTAGGTGAAGGTCTTGATAATGTATATGCACGTCACTTCCGTCTAGCCGAAGGTGTACGTAAAGCCGTTAAAGCTTGGGGCCTAGAGACATGTAACGTGGCTCCTAAGTGGCAGTCTGATACTGTCACAGCTATCTTGTCACCAAAAAATGTTAACGCGGCTGAAGTAATTCATATCGCATACCATCGTTACAACATCTCATTAGGTGCAGGTTTGTCTCAAGTGGCGGGTAAGGTATTCCGTATTGGTCACCTTGGTGACAATAGTGATGTACGCATGATGGCGGCCTTAGGTGGTGTTGAAATGGCTATGCGTGATGCAGGCATCCGCATCAAGCCAGGAAGTGGTACAGGCGCAGCAGTTGAATACTATCGTTCTACTGCTAAAGCGATCCCTGCATTTAAGGCTCCTGGTGCACCTGCTAAAAAAACACGTGCAAAGAAAAAAACCACTGCACGTAAAAAAGCAGCCAAGTAACTAGGAACTTTAAACTATGAGCTTTACACAATACAAACCAGCCCAACTCAGGGTACAGCGATGTGAACTCGCTGTACCTGGCTCCAATCCCAAGATGATCGAAAAAGCGGCAGATAGCGCTGCCGACTATGTGTTTCTTGATTTAGAAGATGCCGTGGCACCTGATGATAAATTACAGGCGCGCAAAAACATCATCGAAGCACTTAACGATATCGATTGGGCAGCTAAAGGCAAAACTGTTTCTATCCGCATCAACGGTCTAGATACTCATTACATGTATCGTGATGTTGTAGATGTCGTAGAACAAGCGGGTAGCAAGCTAGACACTATCTTGATCCCTAAAGTTGGCAATCCAGCTGATGTATACATGGTCGATGCCATGGTGACTCAAATCGAAGAAGCTAAAGGTTTCACCAATAAAATCGGTATCGAGGCACTGATCGAAACAGCACTAGGCATGGCGAATGTAGAAGCTATCGCCACTTCTAGCCCACGTATGGAAGCTATGCACTTCGGTGTGGCTGACTACGCAGCTAGTAATCGCGCTCGTACTGTTAACATCGGCGGTCTAAATCCAGATTACCCTGGTGACCAATGGCATCATGCTATTTCACGCATGACCGTCGCCTGTCGAGCATACGGATTGCGTCCAATCGATGGACCATTTGGCGACTTCAATGACCCGGATGGTTTTTTGCTAGCTGCACGCCGTGGTGCGGCCCTGGGTATCGAGGGTAAATGGGCAATTCATCCATCACAAATTGAGCTAGCTAATCAGGTATTCACACCCCCTGAAGCTGAGGTCACTAAAGCTCATCGTATCTTGGAAGAATTAGAAAAAGCTGCCCGTGAAGGGAAAGGTGCTGCATCACTCGACGGTAAAATGATTGATGCTGCCTCTGCAAGAATGGCTGAAAATGTCGTTCGAGCAGCCGAGGCGATTGCGGCGAAGAGCACTTCATAACGCAACCCTCAAATTAAACACATACGACATGGATTGTTGTATCACTGTAATTAAAGCCACTATGGAAACATGGTGGCTTTTTTTTCGCTTTGGGACATGCCGAGCCCACGACGGATTGATCACAAAACGACCATCAAGCATTATTTTCTGTTGTTTTGTCCCAGTTTTTCCATATTGTTGGTCATTTTCTGGCACACTTGTCTTGCGTTCGACGTCCATGAACACCTAAAATAGTGGTTACAATAATAATAACCATACATTTATTACGTCTTTTATAGCCCTCGGTACCTAATAAATTGTTGGAGTAACTAATTTACTCGCACGCAGTGTATTGACTGCGCGCGTCACTTTTATTTTTTTAATTTTATTATGGGAGGATGCTGTGGATATCCACGAGTATCAAGCAAAAGAACTTTTAGCTAAGTTCGGTGTAAGTATTGCCCCGGGCGGTCTAGCCTATAGTCCTGAGCAAGCAGTTTACCGTGCCAAGGAGATTGGTGGGAATAAGTGGGTCGTTAAAGCCCAAATTCATTCAGGCGCTCGCGGTAAAGCGGGGGGTGTAATTTTATGTAGCACTGAAGATGAAGTATTGGAAGCGTCGGCTGAATTGCTCGGCAAGACACTGGTTACTCATCAGACTGGCCCTCAAGGTAAAGTCGTCCATCGCCTCTATATTGAAGAAGGCACCGCCATCAAGAGCGAGTTATATGTAGCGCTAGTCCTCGATCGCGTTAAACAACGCATCAATATTGTCGCCTCTACTGAAGGCGGCATGGATATTGAAGAAGTTGCAGCAAAAACGCCTGAACTCATCATCAGTACTGAGATTGAGCCACAGGTCGGGCTCACTGACTTCCAAGCGCGCGAAATTGCATTCAAACTCGGTCTAGAGCCTAACCTGATTGCACAAGCAGTCAAGACTTTGCAAGGTGCTTATCGCTCATTCCGTGAACTAGATGCAACCATGGTTGAAATCAATCCACTAGTGATTACAGAAGACGGCCATATCCGCGCGCTCGATGCCAAGATGGGCTTTGATGACAACGCCTTGTTCCGTCGTCCGCAAATCCAAGAATTACGTGACAAGTCCCAAGAAGATCCGCGTGAAACTGCTGCTTCAGACTATGGCCTCAGCTATGTTGGCTTAGATGGTGATATCGGCTGCATGATTAATGGTGCCGGCTTAGCGATGGCTTCACTGGATATGATCAAACACAAAGGTGGTGAGCCAGCCAACTTCCTAGATATCGGCGGTGGCGCCTCTCCTGAGCGCGTTGCACATGCATTCCAACTTGTCCTTGCGGATGCCGGTGTGAAAGCAATGCTAGTGAATATCTTTGCCGGTATTAACCGCTGTGATTGGATTGCTGAAGGTATTGTTCAAGCGTTTAAACAACTAGAAGTGAAAGTGCCTTTAGTGGTGCGATTGTCTGGCACTAACGTGGAACAAGGACAGAAAATCATCAGTGAGAGTGGGCTGCCAATTATCACTGCACACACACTTGAAGAAGCTGCTGAGAAAGCAGTCGAAGCTCGAAACCAAGCTGTCGGCGCATAGGGAGATAGATAAATGACTGTATTACTTAATGAAGAAACCCGCGTCATTGTGCAAGGGTATACCGGCAAGATCGGTACTTTCCACGCAGAAGAAATGATGGAATACGGTACCAATTTAGTCGGTGGTGTCACACCGGGTAAGGGTGGCAAAGAACACCTTGGTAAACCCGTATTCAATACTGTGAAAGAAGCGGTAAGCGAAGTGGGTGCGGAGGCTAGTATCATCTTCGTTCCCGGTGCATTTGCAGCCGATTCCATCATGGAAGCCGCCGATGCAGGCATCAAATACTGCGTTGCTATTACTGACGGTATCCCCGCCCAAGACATGATGATGGTAAAACGTTACATGTACCGCTACAAAAAAGAAGACCGCATGGTACTCACTGGACCTAACTGTGCAGGCACTATCAGTCCAGGAAAAGCCATGCTAGGCATCATGCCAGGCCATATCTACATGGAGGGTAATGTGGGAGTAGTGGGTCGTTCTGGTACATTAGGCTACGAAGCTGCCTCACAAATGAAAGCATTAGGTATCGGCATTACTACCAGTGTAGGTATCGGTGGTGATCCTATTAATGGTAGTTCTCATCGCGACATTCTTGAGCACTTTGAA
>CAYPHQ010000032.1:0-11334 GCA_964410595.1 uncultured Thiotrichales bacterium | reverse complement strand
AGATTAACACTCATCCACGATTCCAACAAAATTGCCGCAGCAATTTTGTCAATTTCTTTTTTATTAATACTTTTTTTCGATTGCTGACGCTGTTTTTTCAGATGAAAATAGGCTTCATCAGAGGTTAATGTCTCATCATGAGTGTGCACAGGCAGTTGAAAACGAGATTTCAATTCATGAACAAACTTCATAATCTTTCTGCGTAACACTTTATTTTGCTCGGAATCATCAGGTAGGCCGACGATGATTTCTTGTGGTTTCCATTCTTGCAAAAGCTTTTCAATCGTTGGCCAGTCTATTTTACCTAGGGCATTGGATATCGTGGTTAATGGCTGAGCAGTTTGAGTGAGACTTTGACTGATAGCTACACCTGTGCGACGTTCACCAAAATCAAACGCCATGAATAATTTACTCACTATGCGTGACCTACATTAGAATTGAGCAAATTCAAATCTATACCTAAAAGTTTCCCTGCATGGTGCCATTGATCACTTGTGGGAGTGTTGAAGATAAAGGTGTTATCAACATCTGCGGTGAGCCAATAATTATCTGCAATTTCACTTTCCAATTGGCCTGGAGACCAACCTGAATATCCTACGACTGCAATGCAATTTCGAGGTCCTTGATTGTGGGCGATATCAAAAAGAATATCGTTCGATGCGCACAGTGATAATGAGCTGGAGATAGGAATTGTTGATGGCCAGCGTTGTGAGTCTGAGTCATGTAATATAAATCCATGGTCCATACCGACAGGCCCTCCCGCTCGCACTAATGAATGATCATCGAAATGATCGGGTGTATCGATACTCGATTGTTGGATTAATTCCTGCAAAGTCATCGATAGAGGATGATTAAGAATAATACTCATAGTGCCTCTCTCAGGGCTGTGCTCACAGATGAGAGACACGCTGTGACTGAACTCAGGGTCTATGAGCGATGGCATAGCGATCAATAATTGCCCAACATAAGAATGTTTATCTGACATACAACTAAGCTTCTAACATATCCTCAATGGCGTCAAATAAGACTGCGCTGATATTAAGGTTATAGAGTCTATCCAATTGTCGTATACATGTTGGGCTGGTGATATTGATTTCAGTTAGGTAGTCGCCAATCACATCAATACCAGCAAAAACGATGCCGTTATCGACCAAGGTGGGTTGTATTTGTTGGCAAATCCAGTAATCGCGTTCGCTTAATTCCACCCCATGACCAAGTCCTCCCATATTGAGATTGGCACGGAATTCATCTCCCTGTGGCACGCGAGCAAGCGCGTAGGGGATGGGTTCGCCACGTATTAATAAAATGCGTTTATCGCCAGCACTGACTTCCTTTAGAAATTGTTGACACATAATCGTTTGGGTGCCGTGTTGAGTAGCCTCATCAATAATTATTTGACTGTGGGTATCCTGATATTTGAGTTTGAAAATTGATTCACCCCCCATAGCATCCATTGGTTTGCTGACAATGGTTTTATGTTGCTCTAGAAAAGTGTTAATAATGTCCTGATTTTTGCTGACAATGGTTGGGGCGCAACACTGAGGGAAATTCATGATGGAAAACTTCTCATTGAAATTTCTCAGGCTGCTGGGGTCATTAATGACGAGTGTGCCATGTTGTTTAGCTAGATCTAACAAATAACTGATGTAGATAAACTCCATATCAAATGGAGGATCTTTGCGCATTAAAATTACATCGAAATCACTCAGTATGCATTGGTAAGCGGGACTGAGTTGATGCCAACAGTTTGGATCTTCTATGACAGTTAAATTGGCGCACTGTGCGTAGGCTTGTCCGTCCAATGCAAATAGACTATCAGGTATCAAATAGTGTATCTCCCAACCACGTCGCTGTGCTTCCAGCAACATAGCAAAGCTACTATCTTTTTCAATGTTGATGGCTTCTATAGGATCCATCAAGATGGCCAGTGATTGAGTCACGAAAATACCTTTAGTGCATTAGTTAGGGTTTTAGCTTGTGTCACTCGAGCTTGAGTTGGGTGTGTTAACAGTTTAATTCAAGTCGCCGAAGCGTGCTTGTGTCATGGTTAATAAAGTTACGACTGCTGTCTCTAAGCGCAGTATACGCGGGCCCAAGCGTTGTGATTGGAAGCTGTGTTGAAGTGACAATTGAATTTCTTCGGGGCTGAATCCGCCCTCAGGGCCGACAGCGCATATAACTTCCTGTTGATGCTCAGATACTATCTCAGGGTTATGAGTGTGGGTGGTTGCTTGATGAGGGTTGGCGATAATTTTATGGCTATGTTTGGGCAGTGAGGCAATTAGCGTTTGGTATTCTACAGGCGCTCTAACTAAAGGGATAATAGCTCTACCGCATTGTTCACATGCACTATGAATCACCGATTGCCAGTGTGTGAGTTTCTTTTCAACTTTTTTAGGGGGGAGATTGAAATTAACCCGCGAGCTGATAAAGGGAGTAATCGCACTGACTCCAAGTTCGGTGGCTTTTTGTAGACACCAATCCATCTTGTCAGAACGGCATAGTGGTTGTAATAAGTGTATTTGCAGTGACGATTCAAATTCGACGTGGACTTGATCTTGAATGAGGACACTAACACCGCGTTTTTGTGATTCAACTATTTCACCCAAGTAATTATAGCCATCTCCATTAAATAGGATGACCTGATGCCCGACACTTAAACGCAATACCTCTCGAACATGCTTAATCCCTTTTTCATCTAATCCCACTGTGTGTGATTCGGACAGTGGGTGAGGAGTATAAATTCGTGGTACACGCATAGATAATGCCTATACCCTATGAAGGGTTAAGATGCCTGATGTCATTGAGGTGATTTTAATAACGATAATGATCTGACTTGTAAGGGCCATTTACCGGTACACCAATATAGTCAGCTTGTTCATTGCTCAGGGTTGTTAATTTGGCGCCAATTTGGTCTAAGTGCAAGCGCGCCACTTCCTCGTCCAGGTGCTTGGGTAAAATATACACTTGATTATTGTATTGACCGTTGTTGTTCCACAATTCTAGTTGAGCCAGCACTTGGTTGGTGAATGAGTTCGACATCACAAAGCTAGGATGTCCAGTGCCACAGCCGAGATTGACTAGACGCCCCTTGGCCAACAGGATGATACGTTTACCGTCCGGGAAAATTACATGATCAACTTGTGGTTTGATTTCTTCCCACTGGTAGTTTTCCAGACTTGCTACATCAATTTCATTATCGAAGTGACCGATGTTGCAAACTATCGCCTGATCTTTCATCGCTAGCATATGATCATGAGTAATAATTTTGAAGTTGCCCGTGGTGGTAACAAAAATATCCGCTTGTGAGCATGCCTCGTCCAGTGTGACGACGCGATAACCTTCCATGGCGGCTTGCAAAGCACAGATAGGATCAATTTCAGTGACCCATACAGTGGCACCCAGACCACGTAGTGACTGAGCTGAACCTTTACCGACATCTCCATAGCCACACACTACAGCCACTTTACCTGCAATCATTACATCAGTAGCACGCTTAATACCGTCAACTAACGACTCACGACAGCCGTACAAATTATCGAATTTTGATTTAGTCACAGAGTCGTTGACGTTGATAGCAGGGATCTTTAATTGGCCAGCTTCCAGCATGTCATACAGGCGTTTAACCCCGGTAGTCGTCTCCTCTGAAACTCCCTTAATGTCGGCAAGTAATTGTGGGTATTTGTCATGCATGAGTTTAGTTAAGTCACCACCGTCATCCAGTAAAAGATTAGGCGTCCAGTTATCAGGGCCAGTAATAGTTTGCTCAATACACCATTCGTATTCTTCTTCAGTTTCTCCCTTCCAAGCGAATACTGGAATACCGCTGGCAGCTATCGCTGCCGCGGCGTGATCTTGAGTAGAGAAAATATTGCATGAAGACCAACGTAATTCTGCACCCAGTTCACGGAGTGTTTCTATCAATACGGCGGTTTGTATAGTCATATGTAAACAACCGACGATGCGCGCGCCTGCGAGAGGTTGTTGTCCAGCATATTTTTCTCGTAGCGACATTAATCCGGGCATTTCAGTTTGTGCGATCGCAATTTCCTTACGTCCCCAATCGGCCAATGTGATATCGGCAACTTTGTAATCTTCACTGTTCATGCTGTTTCCTTTGATGTGCAATTGTATTGGTTTGTCCGCGCGTCAACCTATGGAGAGGTTGACGGTAGGAGAATGTGGTGGTGTAGTTTACGAGTTCTGTAAGGCTTCCACTTTATCGGTGCGTTCCCACGTAAATTCAGATTCGGAGCGACCAAAATGGCCATAGCTGGCGCTAGCTTTATAAATGGGTTGCTTAAGATCTAACATGTTTAAGATACCATAAGGTCGCAAGTCGAAGTTAGCCCGCACGCGTTGTTCTATCTGTTGATCACTGAGAGTGCCAGTACCAAAAGTATTAATAGAGATCGACGTTGGTTCAGCCACTCCAATAGCATACGAAATTTGTATTTCACAACGATCAGCTAATCCCGCAGCAACAATATTTTTAGCGACATAGCGTCCTGCATAAGCTGCTGAGCGATCCACTTTTGATGGATCTTTACCAGAAAATGCACCGCCACCATGACGCGCCATGCCGCCATAGGTATCTACAATAATCTTTCGACCAGTGAGACCACAGTCCCCAACAGGCCCGCCGATGACAAACTTCCCGGTTGGATTAATATGATAGCGGGTGTTTTTATTTAACCACTCTGCGGGTAGGACGGGTTTGATGATATGTTCCATCACAGCTTCATATAGATCATCTTGATGGATATCTGGATGATGCTGAGTCGATAACACCACGGCATCCACACACACTGGTTGATTATTCTCGTATCGAAAAGTGACTTGGCTCTTAGCATCCGGTCGCAGCCACTTTAACGTTGTACGACGCATATTCGCCTGTTGTTTTACTAGTCGGTGAGCATAAGTAATGGGGGCAGGCATAAGCACGTCAGTTTCATTGGATGCATAGCCAAACATTAAACCTTGATCACCTGCGCCTTGATCTTCAGGTCGTGCCCGGTCAACACCTTGAGCGATATCGGCAGCTTGTTCACCTAGTGCTGTGATGACTGCACAGGTATTACCATCAAAGCCAATATCGGAATGGTCATAACCTATTTTATTAATGGTCTCGCGTGCAATGCTCTCATAATCGATATTGGCGCTAGTGGTAATCTCACCAGCCATTAACACCAGTCCTGTTTTAACTAAGGTCTCACATGCAACACGTGCATCTGGGTCTTGGGCTAGTGCGGCATCGAGGATAGCATCTGACACTTGATCAGAGATTTTATCGGGATGGCCTTCAGAGACAGATTCTGAGGTAAACAAGGTGCTTTCAGTCATGATCGTAAGATTTCGTCAATTTTCAGGGTTTTGAACGTTTGAAAATGTTTAGTGTGTGTTGTCGCTGGTGATTGTTCTTTATCGTCTATTATGAGCATGATACATAAGCTTCATAACAGCCTAATTATAGCGTGAAACTTAACATGATGGGAAAGTCTCAGCAGCAGGTGTATAGATTTCATATAATGAAATCAAAATATTCAAAATTAAAGATGACGCATTTAATGATTCGTGCAGGGTTTACACACTCAACATAACTAATAACGTCTAGCAAAAATGTATGGCTAAAGCAGATTCAACCATGATTCCTCTAGGGACCATTGCCCCAGACTATAAATTAATCGAGCCAGCTTCGGGGCAGTGGCGAACATTGGCAGATTGTAAGGGTGAAACGGGCACATTAGTGATGTTTATCTGTAATCACTGCCCCTATGTTAAGCAGTATAACGAGGAACTGGCAAGGTTGAGCCGTGACTACTTGCCGCGTGGAATCGGTATGATCGCGATTAATGCTAATGATATCGAAGCCTATCCTGATGACGCTCCAGACAAAATGGTGCTGGCGAGTCAAAAACACGCTTATGGTTTCCCTTATCTTTATGATGAGACGCAGGCGATAGCCAAGGCTTATCAGGCAGAATGCACACCAGATTTTTTCCTATTTGATCATTCATTGGCGTGTGTTTACAGAGGACGATTAGATGACGCCACCCCGGGAAATTCCCAGCCGGTGACGGGCAGTGATCTGCGCACGGCAATCGAATCATTATTGATGGATAGAGCCATATCTCCAGAACAAAAACCGAGTGTGGGATGTAGTATCAAATGGAAAAAGAACACAACCTAGAGCCATAGAGAATTTTTCATAGCCATTCCATTAGGGGGGGTTACTTGCGACAACCGCTTAAGTCATGGAAAATACTGGCGCTCTAAGCGATCGCCCATACACATCGCAATGGTTAGGATTCTTTTATATTTATGCGTTGGCGTCGAATGATGCTTCTTTTAATTTACCTTAAGATAAAGACACGTGGATAAGCAAAAACAATTGGCTAATGCCATAAGAATATTGAGTATGGATGCCGTTCAGCAGGCGAAATCTGGGCATCCTGGAGCGCCGATGGGAATGGCAGATATCGCTGAGGTGTTATGGCGCCAACATCTAAACCACAATCCGACAGATCCACACTGGATCAATCGTGACCGCTTCATACTATCAAATGGCCATGGTTCCATGTTGATTTATGCGCTTTTACACCTAAGTGGTTATGACCTGACGATGCAAGACCTCAAAGATTTCCGTCAGTTACACTCCAAAACCGCAGGTCACCCCGAAGTGAATGAGGCGCCTGGCGTTGAGACCACCACGGGTCCGCTTGGGCAAGGTCTAGCCAATGCGGTGGGTATGGCGCTGGCAGAGAAGATGCTTGGGGCGCAGTTCAATCAGCAAGATATCAGCATAATCGATCATTTTACCTATGTTTTCGCTGGAGATGGCTGTTTAATGGAGGGAATATCTCATGAGGCCTGTTCTCTTGCGGGCACTCATAATCTTGGCAAATTGATCGTTTTTTATGATGATAATGGCATCTCTATTGATGGTGAAGTGCAGGGGTGGTTCACCGAAGATATTCCGCGGCGATTTGAATCCTACGGATGGCAAGTAATTCGAGATGTAGATGGTCATAATTCCGCGAGTATTGATCAGGCCATACAACTAGCTAAACAAAATTTATCACAGCCGACACTGATCGACTGCAAAACAGTGATTGGACAGGGGTCACCTAATAAACAAGGGACTTCAGGTATTCATGGTGCACCACTGGGTGATGAAGAAATTCAATTAGCGCGTGAAACATTGGATTGGTCGCACCCACCATTTGAAATTCCTGATGATATATACGCTCAGTGGGATGCAAAAATAGCCGGCCAGGCAAAACAAGCGCAGTGGGATGAGCTGATGCAGGACTATGCTCGACAATATCCTCAGCAAGCGAAAGAATTATTACGACGTTGTCGTGGAGAATTACCTGAACAATGGGCCCAACAATCGCAGCAAGCACTCGCTACCATCGTTGCTGAGGCTAAGACCGCCGCGACGCGCAAAGCATCAGAACGAGCGCTTGAGGGTATCGGTCCATTATTGCCAGAACTTACGGGGGGATCAGCCGATTTGACTGGCTCCAATAACACTTGGTGGTCAGGGTCTAAAGGCGTGGTGCCGGAGGATGCCTCAGGCAACTATATTTATTATGGCGTGCGAGAATTCGCCATGTCGGCGATGATGAATGGCATGGCATTGTACGGTGGGTTTATTCCTTACAGCGGGACATTCCTGACGTTTTCGGATTACGCTAGAAACGCTGTACGTATGGCAGCGCTCATGGATACCCACTGTCTATTTGTGTATACACATGATTCCATCGGTCTGGGAGAAGATGGCCCCACGCATCAATCGGTTGAGCACTTCGCCAGTCTAAGAAGTATTCCCAACTTAATGGTCTGGCGTCCATGTGACACGGTGGAGTCCATGGTGGCATGGATGACCAGTATCGATATGAAGAAGCCCACAGCAATGGGATTCTCCAGACAAAATGCAACTTTTATGACGCGTTCAGACGAGCAGATTACAGCCATTCGACAGGGAGGGTATGTGTTGTATGAGAATGACGTCGAATGCCAACTTATTATCATTGCCACAGGGACCGAGGTAGAAATTGCTCTACAAGCAGGGCAACGATTAGCGACAGAAAATGTTGGTGTGCGCGTGGTATCCATGCCCAGCACTGATGTGTTTGATTTGCAAACTGACGAATATAAAAATTCTGTGCTGCCCAATAATGTGCGGGCACGTATTGCTGTCGAGGCAGGTGTGACAGATTTTTGGCGCAAATATGTAGGCCTAGATGGAGATGTTGTGGGGTTAGATGAATTTGGTTTATCAGCTCCAGGTGATGTGCTCATGGAGCATTTCGGTTTTACTGCCGATAATATATACCTACGTGCTAAAGCATTAATTTAGATTTAAGTATTTTAACGAGGAAGCAAAATGGCAATTAAAATTGCAATTAACGGATATGGAAGAATAGGTCGCAACATTTTACGCGCATTATATGAGTCTGGTCGCACTGATGAGATTCAAGTGGTGGCAATTAATGACTTAGCTGATGCCAGCACCAACGCACACCTAACTCAGTATGATTCAGCCCATGGAAAGTTTAATGCTGATGTTTCATTAGAGGGTGATCATATGATTATCAACGGTGATCGTATCCGTGTATGCAGTGAGAGAGATCCAGCCAAACTTCCTTGGGGAGAGCTGGATGTTGATGTGGTGCATGAGTCGACCGGATTTTTTGCGAGCAAAGAAAAGGCTTCTGCCCATCTTGCAGCAGGTGCCAAAAAGGTCATCATCTCAGCACCTGGTGGCAGTGATGTTGATGCAACTGTTGTGTATGGCGTAAACGATGATATCTTAAAATCTTCCGATACCGTGATATCGAATGCCTCTTGCACAACTAATTGTCTAGCTCCTTTAGTTAAGCCTTTACATGAAAAGATTGGTCTTGAGCACGGTTTGATGACAACTATCCATGCATATACCAATGACCAAGTGCTTACAGATGTGGCGCACTCTGACCTGCGTCGCGCGCGTTCAGCCACTCAATCTATGATTCCTACTAAGACTGGTGCTGCATTAGCGGTGGGCCTAGTGTTGCCAGAGATGAATGGCAAACTAGATGGTTTTGCTATGCGTGTGCCAACTATTAACGTATCGATCGTGGATTTAACTTTCCAAGCGTCTCGTGAGACTAGTGTAGAAGAAGTTAACAACACTATGTTGGCAGCTTCTCAAGGCGCCTTGAATGGTGTGCTGGCGTATAACGATCAACCATTAGTGTCATGTGATTTTAATCATAATCCAGCTTCATCAATTTTTGAGTCTACTCTGACTAAAGTGATGGGTGGCACCTTAGTGAAAGTGCAATCATGGTATGACAATGAGTGGGGATTCTCTAACCGTATGCTCGACACCACAGTAGCCTTATATAACGCAAAATAGAGTCAGGTATTTTGATGATTGAGGGTATATGCCCAATTTAACTGAAATGCACGACCTGTCTTTGAGCGGACAGAGAGTCCTAATTCGTCAAGACCTAAACGTGCCCATTCATGAGGGTAAAATTACTAATGACGCACGCATTCGAGCCTCTTTGCCGACTTTACAGTATGCATTGAAGCAAGGTGCAGCCGTCATGGTGATGTCGCATTTAGGGCGACCGGTAGAGGGTGAATATGATGCATCTTTAAGTCTGGCACCTGTGGCTGCGGCGTTAACGGAGGCGTTAGGGGTGCAAGTTAATTTAGTGCGTGATTGGATTGAACGCATTGATATTCAGCCAGGTCAGATTGTGTTGTGTGAAAATGTTAGATTTTTAGCAGGTGAGAAAAAGTCTGCGCCTGAGCTTTCACAGAAAATGGCCGCTTTGTGTGATGTGTATGTTATGGATGCATTCGGCACCGCGCATCGTGCACAAGCCTCTACCTATGGCGTGGCTGAGTTTGCTCCTATTGCTTGTGCAGGTCCATTATTGAGCGCTGAGTTACGAGCTTTGGCTCATGCTTTGGAAACACCGGCTCATCCTATGGTCGCAATCGTGGGTGGCTCTAAGGTATCGACAAAATTGGCGTTACTTGAACAACTTATCACTAAAGTTGATCAGCTCGTTATTGGTGGAGGTATCGCTAACACATTTATTGCCGCAGCAGGTTATTCTATTGGTCAATCTCTACATGAAGAAGATTTGGTCGATGTTGCTAAGAAGTTTATTCAGAAAGCGCAAGCGACAGGCACCCAAATTCCCATACCTGTAGATGTTGTGTGTGCAAAAAGTTTTTCAAAACAAGCCGAGGCAGAAATAAAATACGTTGATGCGGTAGCAGATGATGATTTAATTTTGGATATAGGCCCTGAAAGTTGTAAACAATTAACGGCCTTGATGAAACAAGCAGGCACAATTGTATGGAATGGGCCACTCGGTGTGTTTGAGTTTGATAATTTTGCACAAGGAACAAAAACATTGTCGCAAGCAATTGCAGACAGTGAAGCTTTCTCTATAGCAGGCGGGGGCGATACAGTCGCAGCAATTGATAAGTTCAATATAGCGAATAATATTTCATATATATCAACAGGTGGTGGTGCATTTTTAGAGTTTCTTGAAGGCAAGGTTTTACCTGCGGTGGAGATACTCCAGCAACGCACACTAGCAAAGGCACACTAGCAAAGGCACAATAACTATGATGCATCGACGCACTAAAATTATCACAACATTAGGTCCGGCCACAGATGATGAACAAGTCATGTCGGATATGATCGATGCGGGCATCGATCTCGTCAGATTGAATTTTTCACATGGCAGTATCGAAGAACACAAACGTCGTGTTGAGATGGTGCGACGTATCAGTAAAGAAAAACACTATAACGTTGGTATCTTAGGTGATTTGCAAGGTGCTAAATTGCGTATTGGTCGTTTTAAGGAAGGTAAGGTTAATATCCTGCCGGGTGATAAGTTTACTCTAGATGCTGAGCTAGACTTAGAGTCTGGTACTAAAGATGTAATAGGGTTTACTTACAAAGGTCTAGTCAATGATGTAGTGGCCGGTGACACCTTATTACTGGACGATGGTCGCATCTCTTTGCACGTAGATAGTGTTGAAGGTCCCTTAGTTAAAACCACAGTTATTGTTGGTGGTGAGCTTTCAAGTAATAAAGGCATGAATCGTAAAGGCGGCGGTTTATCCGCAGCATGTTTGACAGAAAAAGACCTTAAAGACATCACTTATGCAAAAGAATTAGATCTAGATTACATCGCGATTTCATTCTTAAAACGTGCGGATGATATCTATCGCGTGCGTGAATTGCTGAAAGATAACGACAGTGATGCTGGGATTGTCTCTAAAATAGAAACTTCCGAAGCACTGGAAGTCATA
>CAYPHQ010000031.1:0-11442 GCA_964410595.1 uncultured Thiotrichales bacterium | reverse complement strand
CAAGATAGGATAGAGATATTCCTTGATTTTTTGAGATCTCAGCGAGCGTAGTGGTGCGCACATTATCGTTAAGTGTCAGATCTATCATAGCCGTCACTGCGTGTTGGGATTTAGTTGACAACTCCATTCATAATCACCCTAGTTATTTATGGAAAAACTTATAGTTGTTTAATTTAGTCCATAAAATCACTGCCAAGTTTCAGGGATAATGAGATTTTTTTATTTGTCTGGAGTTAAATTTTAAAATTTGAATGTATGTCCTTGATTTATACAATATTTAAGCCATTTGTATAAAAATCGATTAGGCTGCCATTTTTCTAATAATTGACTATTACAAAGAGCATTACTCATATTTAGTGTCGATATCGAACCTCTAGACACATTAAGCACCTCTGCTTGTTTAGCATCAAAATAAATGCGCACTAATAAGTCAGGGTAATCGATAGAATGGGTATGATCTTGAGTAATAAATTGATAGGTGAGTTTAATGGTTATCGTATATTTAGAGCGATTAATCACTGCTAAGTGCAAATCCAATCCTTGCTGAATTTCGGAGATAACCGCTTTTTCAATGATTCGCAAATTGCCACATAATCTGCGCAGATTTATATAATTAATTTCGTATATCTCCATTAACCCAGCAAAGGTTTTTGGCTCTGGTAATGGAATTATTGATGCACAAACGGTGCTTATCATAGATAAACTCTTATTATCACTATATACATATCACGATAGTGACATGTAATTTGTTAAGACGATATTTAACACTCCACACTGTATAACTGTAAGGCCCATTATGGATTTAAGGCTAACTTGGAAAATAGTCAATTCTGTTTATCTCTTTAGTCAGCCTATTTATAGGCGCATGTCATCACAAACTAAAAACATAATTCATGTGAGTTAGGTTATAAATGATGAATTTTTTTTACTATAGCACTGACGTGAGCATTTGGTGAAGGCACTTCACGAGTGAGAATTTGATGTAACTCAGGATCCTGCAACTCTAGCAATGATGCAAATGCCTGTTGCTCTGAGCTATCAGCATCAGCAAAGTATTCGTCAAGATAACGTTCCGTTAATGTATCCAGTTCTTTTGTTCCACGTCGACAACGCCAACGTAATTTTGATTGATCTGGATCATGTGACATATCTTAAGTCTTACGATGGATTATGAGCTTCTTAATCTCAGCAATAGCTTTAGCAGGATTTAAGTTTTTAGGGCACGCGTTGGTACAGTTCATAATCGTATGACAGCGATATAGCTTAAATGGATCTTCTAACTCATCCAGACGCTCTCCCGCCGACTCATCACGACTATCAGAAATCCAACGATATGCGGCAAGCAATGCAGCGGGCCCTAGGTAACGATCGCTGTTCCACCAATAACTTGGGCAGCTAGTTGAGCAACACGCACACAATATGCATTCTTCTAAACCTTCAAGTTTCTCTCGATCTTCTTTGGATTGTAATCGCTCTCTATCGGGTGGCGGTGGTGTATCTGATTGCATCCAAGGTTTAACTGAGGCGTACTGAGCATAGAAATTAGTCAAATCTGGAACCAAATCTTTCACAACACCCATGTGTGGCAGAGGATATATTTCAACATCGCCTTTGAAATCACTAATAGCTTTAATGCATGCAAGAGTATTCATTCCACCTATATTCATAGAACAAGAACCACAAATCCCTTCACGGCATGAACGGCGAAATGTTAACGTTGGGTCAATTTCATTTTTGATCTTAATTAAGGCGTCCAACACCATTGGTCCGCAAGTGTCTAAGTCGACATTGTAGATATCAATACGTGGATTTTTTCCATCATCTGGATCATAACGATAGACTTTAAAAGTTTTTATGTTAGTTGCATCTTTGGGCGCATCAAACGTAATCCCTTTCTTTACTATTGAGTTAGCTGGTAGAGTAAATTCTGCCATGGAGTAATCCTCGATAAGTCCTTACAAATCTGTTTTATATGCGTTTAGTAAACTCGCGCTTTAGGTGGAAACACATCAACTTCATCAGTTAATGTAGTCATAGTCACTGGACGGTAGTCAATTTTAACTTCACCAGAATCTGACACTGACGCTAGTGTGTGTTTCATCCACTCTTCATCATTACGATCTTGGTAATCATCACGCGCATGTGCACCACGGCTCTCAAGTCTGTTTAGAGCAGAAGCCACTGTGGCAATAGCTTGTGGAAATAAGTTAGCAAGCTCCAAGGTTTCAATTAAGTCAGTGTTCCAGATCAGTGATTTGTCTGTCACTTTAACATCATCAAATTGCTTGTAGAGTTCATTCACTTTTTCTAGGCCTGTCGTTAATGATTCTCCTGTTCTAAATACAGCCGCATGAGTTTGCATATTTTTCTGGAGATTAAGCCTTAACTCTGCTGTTGGTGTGCTTCCATTTGAATGACGGAACTTATCGAAACGATCCAACACTTTTTCAGTCGCATGCGCTGCAAGGGTTGGATGAGGCGTATTAGGTTTAACAATCTCTGCGGCACGTTTTGCTGCTGCTCGACCGAATACAATAAGATCAAGCAGTGAATTTGAGCCTAAGCGATTGGCACCATGCACAGATACACATGCCGCTTCACCAATCGCCATCAAGCCAGGCATAATGGTATTTGGATTACCATCAACCATATTGACGACTTCACCATGATGATTAGTAGGAATCCCCCCCATGTTGTAGTGCACAGTAGGCAGTACTGGTATTGGCTCTTTGTTCACATCAATACCTGCGAAAATACGGGCACTCTCAGCAATCCCTGGTAAACGTTCTTCAATGACATCTGCCCCCAGATGTTCTAGATGCAGATGGATATGATCAGCTGCTTCACCTACACCGCGTCCAGCATTTATTTCCATGGTCATTGAACGACTGACTACATCTCTAGAAGCAAGGTCTTTAGCATTGGGTGCATATCGTTCCATAAAGCGTTCACCGCTGGCATTAGTTAAATAGCCCCCTTCTCCACGCGCACCCTCTGTAATCAAGCAGCCAGAGCCATAAATACCCGTGGGATGAAACTGTACGAATTCCATATCCTGTAATGGCATGCCTGCTCGCAGTACCATCGCATTACCATCGCCTGTGCAGGTATGTGCTGATGTACATGAGAAATAAGTTCTGCCATACCCACCTGTTGCCATTAATACTTGATGAGCACGAAATCTGTGTAATTGGCCTGTCGCCAGATCAATTGCAATGACTCCTCGACAAGTACCATCGTCATCCATGAGTAGATCTATAGCAAAGTATTCAATAAAGAACTCTGCATTATGTTTGAGAGATTGTTGATATAGCGTATGCAAAATGGCGTGGCCAGTTCGGTCGGCTGCAGCACATGTTCGTTGTGCTATGCCTTCACCATAACGCGTGGTCATGCCACCGAAGGGCCGTTGATAAATCTTACCCTCTTCAGTTCGCGAGAATGGCACACCGTAATGCTCTAGCTCAACAATAGCTGGTACCGCTTCGCGACACATATACTCAATTGCATCTTGATCACCTAACCAATCCGAGCCTTTGACAGTATCATACATATGCCAGCGCCAATCATCTTCGCCCATATTACCTAATGAAGCACTCATGCCGCCTTGTGCGGCTACTGTGTGACTTCGTGTGGGAAAAACTTTAGAAATACATGCAGTTGAAAGTCCACTCACGGCCATACCGAATGTCGCCCGCAGACCGGCACCACCGGCACCAACAACTAATACATCATATTCGTGATCGATTAAATTATAACTGCTCATAAGATTATAAAGACACTTTAATTATTGAAAATAAGGCAAGGAATACCAAAGCAATACATGTGAAATTCAGCATGATAAGAGAGGCGATTCTCAGCCACCCTCCAACGTAATCTTCGATAATAACTTGTATTCCTAACTGTGCGTGATAAATCATCACGACTACTAATAATGCCAGCGATACGGATACCAGAGGTGATTGCATCCACGCGGTAATTTCCTCGTAACTCATTCCACCAAAACTAGCGATAGAATAAGCAAGCCACAATGTGAGTGGAATTAAAGCAATAGAAGTCAGATTTTGCATCCACCAATGGTGTGCACCTTCTTTAGCTGATCCTAGACCTTTAACATTGGCTAATGGGGTTCTTAAACTCATAGTATTAACTCCAAAGCGCAAGCGCCCATGTGACTGCAGTGGCAACTACAGTAAAGGCAAGCACATATATACCTGATTTATTGGCGATATCTTTTTCCAATCCTACCCCGGCATTCCAAATCAAATGGCGTATACCATTACCCATATGAAGATAGAGCGAGACAGTCCATGCAAGCATAAACAATTGGCCAATAATATGGTTCAGTAAACCTTGAATCAACGCGAACTCGTTATGCCCCGAAGCAATTGCCATGAGCACTATGACCATGACTATTGCACCCATACTAAGGAAAACCCCTGTTGCACGATGCAAAATTGAGAGTGCCATCGTTAATTGCCATCTGTAGATACCCAGATGCGGTGACAATGGTTTATGAGGTACACTCATTGAATAACTCCTGCTAGGCTTTTAATGAACTTGTGTGGAGGTTGGCGCTAGATACACCAACTCAGCATCTTTTGGATGCTCACAAAAGTCCTGCATTATATAAGCTGGACGACCGAATAACCAAACTTTTATGAGGTAATACGGGGTCTCAAATTAGTTCAAAAAATGAACTACACATGTCCAATGGAATGCCAAATTACAGCACTTTCAAATAATCTACCAGCTTGACAATTAAAAAATTTTACCAAGACTGTACATTCCCTATAACTAATGGCGATATTTTCTCCAAGTCAGTGATTTTTCGATAAATTTACAAGAATTTATGTAAAATCCATACACCTGAATCTAGCAATACCTTCATCAATGCAGACTTTTATAGAAAAACTCTCACACCCTAATATGCCACCCTTTCCGTTTGACCACGATCACGGGTCGAGGGGTATAGTCAATCTCGATCATTTATGTGCTTATCGAATCAGTGGTGAGGATGCGACGAGCTTCTTACAAGGTCAATTTACAAACGATGTTAATCTAGTCACACATCATCTGGCACAGTTAAGTGCTTATTGCACACCAAAAGGAAGAATGCTCGCCATTTTTTATCTATGTCGATGGAAAAATGATTATATTTTAATTTGTCCCACTGATATTGCCGAATCTTTCATCACACGATTATCGATGTATATCATGCGTGCGAAAGTGACTATTGAGCAGACCACGAATGAGCTAATTCTGGGTATCATAGATCCAGAACAACATTTAGCGTCACAGCTTTCCTCACTCAGCGCTCTGAAAGCAATGACAGATGACTCTGAACAGAACTCTTATCAAGCAATATGCACGGATGAAATGATATGTTTTAGAGTGCCTGGCCCAAGTCATCGCTATTTAGTGTTGTGTCAATCATGCGATTCAGGTGAGATCTTTGCTGACTTACAAGCAATTAACCAAGTGTATCCTGGATCGGTTTGGGCGCAGATGGATATATTGAGTGGTACACCTTGGATAAGCGCAAATACTCAAGAACTGTTTGTTCCACAGATGGCAAATATGGAGCTCATTGACGGAGTGAGCTTTTCAAAAGGCTGTTATCCTGGGCAGGAAGTCGTAGCTAGACTGCATTATCTTGGTCATGCAAACCGACGCATGTTCCAATTTTCTTGCATTACAGAACGACACTTAACCGCCGGTGAAGATATATTCAGCACTGCATCAGAACAGTCGGTGGGTAAAATTTTAACCGTCGAAAAGACAGATAAACAAAAGTGGATAGGCCTAGCTGTTGTGCGAATCGATAATGTTCAAAATGACAGTTTACATTGTCATGATCATCAGATAACTATATCAAGTCTGCCTTATCACGTGCCACTTGAAGGAAAAAACGAGTAATATCTCTATGAAAGCTATCATACTCTATTTAACAATTGCCACATTAAGCGCCCTAGCCGCCTATATCATTCGTTCCAATAACCGCTGGATTTCTAATTTTTTATTGCTACTCTCTGCCAGCTTCTTGATCATATTATTTGGCTCTATCATTATTGAAGAAGTTATTTAATAAGAGAATACTTCTCGGCTATAGTAGATGAATATAATTCAACCATTAAGATAGTCTCTATCGCATCTACATACAGTGTTTGTGTCTAAAACAAGACACCAAGTGATCATTCACCATGCCCACCGCTTGCATGAAGGCATAACAAGTCGTAGCACCGACAAATTTAAAGCCATAACTTTTTAGCCCTTTACTCATTGCGACTGATTGAGGTGTGCTTGTAGGCACCTGCTCAAGGTGTTGCCAATGATTAATAATTCTCCGATCATTGACAAAACTCCATAGATAGTCTGAAAATGACAAGCCTCCCTGACCAATATCAACAAATGCTTGAGCATTAGTCACTACTGATTGAATCTTTAGTCTGTTGCGTACAATGTGTTCATTAGTCATCAACTCATGAATTTTTTTATTATCGTATTGAGCAATTATGTATGGATCAAAATTATCAAATGCGCTTTGATAAGCAGATTTTTTTTGTAAAATGGTTAACCAACTTAAGCCAGCTTGGGCACCTTCTAATATCAACTGCTCAAATAAACATTGGTCATCATAAATCGGCATCCCCCAATGCTCATCATGATCTACCGTTAACAATGAATTAGCATTCGCCCATTCACAACGCATCATTGATTCACCGCATCATCCTAATTATCTATATTCAGCAAACATATGAATAATATCATTAACCAGCTAGGCGCAAAGAAAATCTAAGTTACTCAGGGCGCATATGAGGAAATAACAATACATCTCTAATTGAAGCAGAATCAGTAAACAACATGACTAATCGATCTATTCCAATCCCCTCTCCTGCAGTCGGTGGCATGCCATACTCAAGAGCACGAATGTAATCTGCATCAAAATGCATCGCCTCATCATCACCACCATCTTTTTGCAACACTTGCTCTTGGAAGCGACTGGCTTGATCTTCTGCATCATTAAGTTCAGAAAAACCATTAGCGATTTCTTTGCCTCCAACAAAAAACTCAAAACGATCGGTGATTTCTGGATTATCATCATTACGTCTGGCTAACGGCGAGACCTCTGTTGGATATTCAGTTATAAAAGTTGGCTGGTCTAAATTACCCTCAACAGTTTTTTCAAAAATCTCTATAAGTAATTTGCCAGCACCATAACTATCTTGGTAGGAAATTTCCATTGCATCACACACTTTACGCAAAGATGTAACGGTTGTTAAATCATCTGGGTTCAACGATGGGTTAAACTCTAGTACAGATTGCTTGACTGACATACGTCTAAAGGGTTTGCCAAAATCATACACAGACCCCTGATATTCAATTGTATGTTGTTGGTAAAGATGAAATGCTAACTTACGCAACATATCCTCTGTCCTATCCATCAGTGCATGATAATCGGCATATGCTTCATAAAACTCAAGCATAGTAAATTCTGGATTATGACGTGTAGATAAACCTTCATTACGGAAATTTCGATTAATTTCAAATACACGTTCAAACCCACCAACGACACATCTTTTTAAATATAACTCTGGCGCAATACGTAAATACAACTGCATATCAAGTGCATTGTGATGAGTTTCAAAAGGCTTAGCAGTAGCTCCGCCTGGTATCGCTTGCATCATCGGTGTCTCCACTTCCAGAAAATCTTGCTGAGCGAGATAATCACGAATAAATGACACAATCTTTGATCGTATTAAAAATTTTTCACGCGATTGTTGATTAACAATGAGATCAACATAACGCATACGATAACACTGTTCTTGGTCTGTCAATCCATGGAATTTCTCTGGTAGGGGACGTAGCGCCTTAGTTAATAATTCTATAGTCTCGGTTTTGACAAACAAATCTCCCTTGCCAGATAAACCAACCGGCCCACGCACTCCAATGATGTCACCTATGTCCCAGGTATCGATCTCATTTAGATGATCTTTTTCTAGCCCCTTACGGTCGACATAGGCCTGAATACGTCCCGTCATATCTTGTAATACTAGAAATGGGCCTCGCTTAGCCATAATGCGACCAGCAATACTCGCTGATATATTCATATCATTCAATTCTTCTTTAGTTTGAGATGAATAGTTATTTTGAAGTGACTGAGCGTAATCTGTGCGACGAAATGTATTGGGATACGCATGACGCTGTGATCGTATTCCGCTCAGCTTTTCTTTCCTAAGAGCGATGAGTTTATTCTCATCAAGTTCTGGGCTATCTTGAGTATTTTTTTCATTCATAATTTTTTATTGGTGTATGCTATAAACCATGTTTTAAACTTGCTTCAATAAATTGATCTAATGCCCCATCGAGAACAGCTTGTGTGTTACTGGTTTCAACTAACGTGCGAAGATCTTTAATACGTGATTGATCAAGTACATATGATCTAATTTGACTTCCCCAACCAATATCTGATTTTGAATCTTCCATCGCTTGCTGTTCTGAATTTCTTTTTTGTGCTTCAAGCTCATAAAGCTTCGCTTTAAGTTGCTTCATTGCTACATCTTTATTCTTGTGTTGAGAACGATCATTTTGACATTGAGTAACTACCCCACTGGGTATGTGAGTAATTCTAACAGCTGATTCAGTTTTATTGACATGTTGCCCACCGGCACCACTGGCACGATAGACGTCAATGCGTAAGTCTGCAGGATTAATTTCTATATCAATATCATCATCCACTTCTGGGGAAACAAAAACTGCAGCAAATGAGGTATGTCTTCGGTTACCAGAATCAAAGGGAGATTTCCTCACCAATCGATGCACGCCTGTTTCGGTTCTTAACCAACCAAACGCGTACTCTCCATTGAATTTGATCGTAGCACTTTTTATGCCTGCCACTTCACCTGCAGAAACCTCAATCAATTCAACCTTAAAACCTTTCTCCTCACCCCAACGCAAATACATTCGCAATAACATTTCAGCCCAATCTTGAGCCTCTGTACCACCAGAGCCTGACTGAATATCGACAAAAGCATTACTGTCATCCATTTCACCTGAGAACATTCTGCAAAACTCTAAGTGGGCAACCTTGGCTTCTAGATCATCTAAATCCTTAATAACAACATCAACCGTCAATTGATCTTGTTCTAATTCAGCCAACTCAAGAAGCTCTTTACTCTCATCAATGCCTTGCTGTGTACTCAAAATGGTATTAACTACCGTTTCATATTGCACTCTGCGTTTACCCAAATCCTGAGCATGTTGCGGATCTTCCCACACATCTGGTTGCTCTAATTCACGGGTAACCTCTTCTAGTAATTCTTGCTGAGTATCAAAGTCAAAGATACCCCCTGAGGTCTGACACCCTATCCTGTAGGTTTTTTAATTGTGCAAAATAAAGCGCAAGTTCCATTGAAATAATTAACCTATAAAATTAATAACGCGTGTTTAAAAAACACTTGCAATACTAACATATTGTTCGCAATTTCAGTGCATGCTTATAACTTCTATATGCCTTATCATCAACTGTAACGACTCTACACCTCTGAAGTAGTTAACATCTAGTTCATAAGCAACATGGAGGAGATCGGCTCGAGATTGCCAATCATAATTTTCATAATTGAACAAAATACCATCTAGCGTGATATTACTATTGATGATTTGCAGAGTGATTTTCATATGCTTTTGACCCACAACACGATAACTTTTGAGCTTAAAGCGGCCATCAAATACAGGTGTTGGAAAACCTTGTCCCCAAGGCCCTGCAGCACGGAGAGTGCGTGCAATATCTATATTCAACTCGCTTGCATGCAACTCACCATCAGATAACATCACGGCACTTAAATCTTCTGCACTTACCCATTCAGACAAAACTTGATTTAAGGCTTGCTGAAAATCCACATAGTCATCGCTATTAATGGTCAACCCTGCTGCCATTGCGTGCCCACCAAACTTATCGATTAAACCTGGATTACGACTAGCCACACACTCAAGCACATCTCGGATATGCACCCCCGGTATGGAACGAGCAGAACCTTTTAACTGCCCTGCTTGAGATTGAGCAAAAGCTATCGTTGGTCGATAGTATTTTTCTTTAATGCGTGCTGCAAGAATACCTATGACTCCTTGATGCCAATCAGCCTCAAAAACACATATACCGATTTCACGAACGTCAACCGTTTTTTTTGCCTCGAGTTGTGCCAAACTTTTCATTGCCTGATCTTTCATTTCAGCTTCTATTTCACGTCTCGAGTTATTCAACTCATGTAAAATCTCAGCAAACTGTTTAGCCTGTTGTATGTTATCTGTAAGTAAGCATTCAATACCTGTTGATATATCATCGAGTCGACCCGCAGCATTAATACGTGGACCCACCTGAAAACCTAAGTCACTAGCTAATGTTCGGCTGAATTCTACCCCCGCGATTTTAAGTAAGGCCTGTATGCCAACATTACCTTTTCCTGATCGAATTCGTCTTAAACCATGCTCAACTAATATACGGTTATTAGAATCCAGCTTAACTAAATCTGCGACAGTCCCAACAGCAACAATATCCAACCATTGGGCAATATTTGGTTCATCGATCGCATGCTCCTCAAACCAACCCAAGTTGCGCATTTTGGATCGCAGGGCGATCAGCAAATAAAACATTACGCCAACCCCTGCTAAATGTTTACTCGGAAATTCATCCCCCTCTTGATTAGGGTTAATAATAGCATCAGCATCAGGCAACTGTTGGCCTGGCAGATGATGATCTGTCACCAACAATTTAATGCCACACGCACGCGCATGTTGAGCGCCTTCTACACTTGATATGCCATTATCCACTGTGATTATCAGCCTTGCAGAACGTTGCGCACATAAATCTACAATTTCAGGTGTCAGTCCATAGCCGTATTCGAAACGATTTGGGACAATATAGCTCACATCTGCCTTAAAATGCCTCAAGGCACGCATGGCAAGAGCGCAGCTGGTGGCTCCATCGGCATCATAGTCACCGACTATTACTATAGGATGACGCTGATCAATAGCCTCAAGCATTAGCGTAAGCGCTGCATCTAACTGCATTAATGTGCAGGGCGAATGAAGGTTTTTCAGTGACATGTGTACTTGTTCTGGGTCAGTAACGCCACGATTCGCGTATAATCTCTGGAGGATGGTTGAAATTTCGCTGTTTGCGAGCGGTTCCTCAATGTGTGCTACTCGTTGCTTAATATATGTTCCCATAGAGTTATAGTATCAATTTTTTCAAACGCGTATGGTAACTTAATGTTTTTGTGAGAGAAGCTGCATAGATGTCAAAAAAGTATCTATTCCTAACTGGTAAATTAGCCGAAAAAAGTCTGCATAAGGTGATCGAAGGACTTCCTAAAAAAAACTTCGAATACGAGATACTGCAAATTGGTGTCAGTGTTGCCGCGCTAATGACAACTGATCTTATCG
>CAYPHQ010000030.1:769-11764 GCA_964410595.1 uncultured Thiotrichales bacterium | reverse complement strand
TTTCCGGATTTTATTGGCCTATGTGCTGTCGTGCGTCATGTTTGGAATCATTGACGTGCTCTCATCCAATGTCACTGTGATAGGTAAATCATTTGCTTCGAGACGCACTAATGCCAATGGCATCGGTGGTCCTGATTGCGCCTTTGCGTAAATAAATAAAGTCTCATCACCGGTAATTTCATCCAGCAAACTATCTTTGATTGAGACATTCACTGTAATCTGTCTAGATAATACGGTTTGTGTATGATCTGATGCAGAAAGTCCTGCTCTATCACGTGCATCGGACAAAAACTGCGATAATGATTGTTTAACTTCAGGTCTGGAATCTGGCACTAAGCTGAGTAAAAGCGTCCAGTGTTGTACCGAGTCTTGATAGTTTTGATTCAAAAAAGCCGCATAGCCAGAGTACCACAAACCTCTTTCATGACGAGGATTAACAGCTAACGCGCGTTTAAGTAGATTAAGCTCATAATCAGAAAAAAGTTCATCATTAGTAAAAGCTGAAGCCTCAGCTGCTAGCACTAACAAATCAGGGTCACCACCAAAATATTCCAATGCTTGCAAATACGTGTCTTTAGCTTGCTGGAAGTTTTCAATAGTAGAGTAAGTTTGGCCGAGCATTTTCCATCCATCGAGATCTTGGGGGTTGTTTTCTAGACGTTGTTGTAATCCGATAATTGCCGCCTCCATACTTTTCATCTGAGAAACTTCAAGACGTGCTTGAGTTTGCTCATCGGTCTCAAATGTTGAAATTGTCTGATACAAATAAAAACTGAATATAAAAAAAGCAATAATTACACTAAATATTAATAGCCACGATCGTTGCGATCTAAATGGTTGTGACTGCAAGTTATCAACATCAGAAATTAGCGTTTTTTGTAAATCATTCAGAGCCAACTGATATTCTTCTGCGTCAAGCAAACCTTTCTCAAGGTCTACTTTTAGCTCCTCAACTTTAGAAAGATAAATAGTACGATTTAATTGTTCACGTTGATTGCTAGAAACATGCTGCTGCTTAGAAAGCAATGGCATAACTACGAAAAACAAACCAAATACTGTAAGCAAGCTTGCCAGAATTACAAACGTCATTATATAAATCTCATGAATAAGTTTATTTTTTGTCTAATAGTTCTTTAATACGTTTTTGATCTTCATCAGAAATACTTTGCTCCGACTTAGAACGCTTGTTAACAACGACCAGTGTGGCTGTCACACCAATAAACAGAAGTATAAAAGGTCCTAACCATAAAAATAATGTGTGCGATTTAACCGGTGGGTTATATAACACAAAATCACCATAACGAGCTGACATAAAATCTAGAATGTCTTGATCACTAGCACCGTCTTCCAGCATAGTTTTAACTTGCACTCGCAGATCGGTAGCTAATTCGGAACTTGAATCCGCTAGTGTTTGATTCTGACAAACCAGACACCTTAGTTCTTCGAGTATCGCGTGATAGCGTTGTTGGTATTGCGGCTCAACGGTAATTAATTGCGCATGTGTGTGTGCGCTCACAAACACAGATAAAAAAGCCAAGATAAGATACAGTTTAGAAGGTGTCTTGACTGACATGTTTATAGATCCTGCTGAATGTGTTCAATTTTTGGCACAAATTGTTGCTGCCAAACATCAGCCGTCATTATTCCAACTAACTTGTGCCGAATCACACCCTCAGCATCGATAAGAAAAGTCTCAGGTGCACCATACACACCAAAATCAATGGCCACTCTCCCACTGGGATCATACGCACTCAATACATAGGGATCACCGTAGTCAATCAGCCATTGTTTCGCTAAGTCACGATCATCTTTGTAATTAAGTCCATAAATGGGAATGTTTTTTTGTTCTGCCAAATGCACTAGTGCTGCATGTTCTTGTTTACAAGCCACACACCATGTGGCCCATACATTGATCAACGCTATCTGCCCTTTGAAGTCTTTTTCTGTAACCGAGCTATCTGCATCTTTGAGCACAGATAATTCAAAAGATGGAATGGGTTTGCCAATTAATGGAGACGGAACAAGACTGGGGTCTTTGTATAATCCGACATACAAAAATCCCGCTAAGATAGTAAAAAAAGCAATGGGCAATAAGGCACGTATCATGACTGTATTATTTCACATTAAGGCGATAACGTTTATCTGTGGCACCTAAAATACCACCCAAAGCCATCAAAATAGTTCCTATCCATATCCATTGAATAAATGGTCGATAGTAAATTCTTACCCCCCACTCTTGGTCACTTACCGGTTCACCCAGTGCCACGTAAAGATCTCGAAACAGTCCAGCGTCTATACTCGCTTCTGTCATAGGATTTCTTTGCACATTATAAATTCGCTTTTCTGGTGTCAATTCTGTCAGCAACTGATCATCCTCACTCACGTCTACATAAGCACGCACAGCTTGATAATTGGGCCCCTTAATGGAAGCCACTCGATCTAATAGAAATGAATAGCCAGCCAATTGAACTGAATCTCCAATCTTAACCGCTATTTCTTTTTGATCACTAAACGAGGAAGTGAAAACCACTCCAAGGACAAACACTCCTAGACCGATATGAGCCACTGACATTCCATACATGGCGCGCGGTATTTTACATAGTGATTTGAACAATGAGGTGCTTTGATCTCGCTTGGCCACCAAGCGCATAATCGCATAAGCGGCTGTGAAAATCGCCCACAGTGCCGCAGCGATACCAATAGCCGTCATGATGGTGGTATCGCCATAAATTGCTAAAGGCAATATTACGCCTAAAGCAAGAGCTATCAAAAAATAAGCTTTCAGTTGGTTGAATAAGGCTTTGAGAGTGACTCTTCGCCATTTGGCAAGAGGTCCCAACCCCATCAAAAATACCAGTGGTAACATCAAAGGAACAAATACCGCAGAAAAGTATGGAGGCCCCACAGAAAGTTTAGGCAAACCTAATGCGTCTAAAAATAACGGATACAAAGTACCGATCAAGATGGTCAACATGGAAACTACTAATAACACATTATTCAATAGCAGCATGGTTTCCTTAGACACTACATCAAAGCGTCCACCACTAGTAAACTGGACTGATCTCCAGGCGTAAAGCGACAAAGATCCCCCCACAACTACGGCGAGAAAAGTCAGTATGTAAATCCCCCTAGCTGGATCACTTGCAAATGAATGCACAGACACTAGCACACCTGATCTAACCAAAAATGTGCCCAACAAACACAATGAAAAAGCTAATATTGACAGTAACACTGTCCAACTCTTAAAAGTGGCACGTTTTTCAGTGACAGCCAATGAATGGATAAGTGCTGTTCCCACTAGCCAGGGCATAAACGAGGCATTTTCTACGGGATCCCAAAACCACCAGCCACCCCAGCCTAGCTCCTGGTAAGCCCACCAGCTACCCAAGGCTATGCCTATAGTAAGAAATACCCAAGCAATGTTTGCCCACGGACGTGACCACTTGACCCAAGCCGAGTCTAATTTGCCACTAATCAAGGCCGCTGTGGCAAATGCAAAGGCGACGGAGAATCCTACATACCCCATATAAAGCATCGGTGGATGTATCACTAGACCCGGATCTTGTAAGAGAGGATTTAAATCTCGTCCTTCATTGGCAGCAGGAAACATACGTTCAAATGGATTAGAAGTGAGCAAAGTAAACAGGATGAATCCAATACTGATCATGCCCATGATAGATAAAACCCGCGCCAGCACATCTTCTGGCAAGCTGCGACTTCTAACAGCAACTGCAAAACCCCATCCGGCCAAACATAAGACCCACAAGAGCAATGAACCCTCGTGCGCACCCCATACCGCTGAAATACGGTAATAAATTGGAAGAAGTGTGTTGGAGTTGTTAGTCACATATAGGACTGAAAAATCATTTGCGATAAAGCTATAAGTGAGGCATAGAAAAGCCACCAGCAAGAAAAGAAATTGGCCACTGGCGGCACTGCGACCAACACTCATCATGTTGATGTTATTTGTTTGCGCTCCCCATAATGGCAAAACTGCCTGTGCAATAGCCAGGCAAAGTGCCACGATAAGTGCAAACTGTCCGAGTTCTGGAATCATAGTTTTACAGGTGTATTCTGTCGGTTGTTAAATGTGTTCTAGTATTTTGACACTGTTGTGCATTATGTATTTTTAATGAGCTATCGCAGGTCAATTTATGTGCCTAACATAGAGGTCCCACAGCAAACATTCAATATCTCGTATATACACATAGTCACAATGACTAGCTCATTACCTATACAAGATGGTTTCAAGTGAATTAATTAATTGGTATTGACTGAGGATGCTGCCCACCCGCCGCTTTCAGTGCCTCTGCCACTTCCGGCGGCATATAATTTTCATCATGCTTAGCAAGAACTTCTTGCGCAATGAAAACACCTTGTTGATTAATCCAACCTTGTGCCACGATACCCTGTCCTTCTCTAAATAAATCAGGTAGCAATCCTGTGTAGCTAACAGTAATGCTATCCGCAGTATCAGTTAATTCAAATGAAGTAGTCACTCCATCATCATGTCGAATGACTGAGCCTTCAACCACTAAACCACCAAGGCGGAACATCTGCTCAACGCTAATATTTTCAGAAGTTATTTGTGAAGGACTATAAAAATATAAAAGATTTTTTTGAAAAGCGAATAATGCCAAGGCTGTTGCTGCTGCAAAGCCTGTGACCAATATGACAGCAAATATTAATCGCTGTTTACGTGTTGGCGTCATCCTGACTAGTCCTCTTCAGATAATTCACGTAGCTGCTTGAGAATATTGCGTCGTTGTATTTTGATTGCAATCACATTGAGCAATAATACAGCAGCAACCATCGCATAGGATCCCCATACAAAAAACGCATATCCGTCCATTAGAAGAAACTGTTTCATTTAAGTTCCTTAGTGATTTGTTGTACCCACGAAGATTCCCTCTCGCGCATAAGCAACTCATTCCTCGAGCGTGCAAATAAGATGGCAAAAAAGTAAGTTTTAAAGGCAAAAAACATAATAAATAATGGTATCAACATGGATGCCGGTGCGGACGGTGAATCAAACTTAGTTACCGTGGGTCCTTGGTGCAGAGTGTTCCACCATTCCACCGAATAGTGAATGATTGGTATATTTACTACTCCGACAATTGCTAATATCGAAGCTGCCTTGGCGCCAGTGCGCGGGTCCTCATAGGCACTATATATAGCAATCACACCTACATAGAGAAATAATAAGACTAATTCAGAAGTTAAACGCGCATCCCATACCCAGTAGGCTCCCCACATAGGTTTCCCCCATAGCATACCTGTGACCAAAGCTAGTACAGTGAAAGAAGCACCGATGATTGCGCATTGGCCAACAACGATCTCGGCCACCTTGATTCTCCACACTAGTGCTACGATTCCAGAGGTCGCCATCACCATGTAAGTGAACATCGACAGCCATGCGGAAGGCACGTGTATATACATGATGCGCACTGTCTCACTCTGCTGATAATCTGGCGGTGAAACAATTAGTCCCTGATAGAGACCAGCGGCCATCAGCACAAGCGTTGCCCACGTTAATATTTTTGCCCATCGACCTGACCATTCATAGAAGTGCTTAGGCGAGCCATATTTATGAATAAATTGCATCATGGTTTTGTAAGAAAATTTCGTATGTGATTAATTTGTATGCCATTAATTTGAGACTTTCAGTGCGGCTACCACCGCAAAAGGTATCAGTAGAACAGACATTATTAAGAATGCACCCAGCAGCGCATAATACCCTGAAACTGGCAGATAATCTGCTGCCGAAGAAATTGCCATAGTGGAAAAGATTAGTACAGGGATATAGAAAGGCAATATAAGCAAAGAAGACAGTATACCGCCTGATTTCAAACTCAAAGTCAAAGCGACACCCAACGATCCAAGCAGACTCAATATGGGTGTGCTTATCATAAGCGTGATAAGCAGACTCGGTAACGTCTGTTCTGGCATGTATAATAATAGTGACATTATCGGTGCAATTATGATGAGCGGCACACCCACGCTCAACCAATGCGCTAAGATCTTAGCAAGTATAAATAACACCTTTGAGCCGGGCAATAACAATAATTGTTCAAGGGTTCCATCTTCAAAGTCAGAACGAAATATGGAATCCATAGACATCAAGGTGGCGAGCAAAGCTGTCACCCAGATAATGCCTGGTGCAATTTCTGACAGTAATTCACGATCGGGACTCACACCTAACGGAAATAAACTCACAACAATAATAAAAAAAACCAGAGGATTAGCCAGTTCGCGCCGATTTCTAATAGCTAGTTTTAGATCACGTCGTAAGATAAATAGAAAAAAATGCATCAAATCGACCTTTACAATTCTAATGTAGTAATTTTCGCGTCATCAATTTGAATACCACGATGAGTGGTTAGCATTAAAATTCCGGCGTTATTCAAATGCTCTGCAATACGTTTTTCTATAACTTCGATAAAGCACACATCCAGAGCAGTTAATGGTTCATCCAATATCCAGCATTTCTCGTGAGAAATAAACAAGCGCGCTAGAGCTACCCTACGTTGTTGCCCGGCCGATAAACGACCACTTGGCACACTGAGCCTTCTTCGTAAACCGATAATTTCTGCTAATTCAACCAAGTCCACAGTCATCTCAGTTGCCTGCAACTGAGATGACCGTAGACGCATGATTAATTCTAAATTTTCCCTCACAGTTAATTCTGCTTTTACAGCTGCTCGATGCCCTACATAGAGTAATTGTTTTTGGTATGTCTCAGGGTGTTGATGGATGTCTTTACCATCCCAACTGACCTGTCCCTCTGAAGCACGGCTCAAGCCAGTAATAATTTTAAGCAAGCTAGTCTTACCCGCTCCATTTGCACCTGTCACAATCATTGCCTGACCACTCTCTAGACTAAAACTCACTTGCTTGAATAGACTTCCGCGACCACGTTCACAGCTCAGATTTCGAGCAGATAATGTATGTACTTGGGTATTTCTAGATGACGGCATCACGTTTTTGGACAGTAAATGTGCAATATGGAAGATGTTTTACAGCTTTTCAAAACTTTTCAAAGCATAACATTGTGTAAGAACTTGGAATTTCCTAAAATGTGCCACAATATTAACACCCAATTAAATCCTATGTCAGAAGAATCTAAACGTCGTATTAATTTGATGTACGCAGTCACTATTATTGCAGCAGTTATTGCAGGCATCGTTTTCACAATCGGTTCATCTAAGGCATTGGAAGCAACAAACACCACTGAATTTTGCACCTCCTGCCATTCCATGCAATGGGTAGAAGAAGAATGGATGGAATCCGTCCATTATAAGAATGCCTCAGGGGTACGCGCAGGATGCCCAGATTGCCATGTACCCCACTCATTAGGACCGAAATTGTACGCTAAAGTCATGGCGGCCAAGGACGTATGGGGAGAAATCACTGGCAATATCGACACTGAAGAAAAATTTGAAGAACAGCGTTGGACAATGGCTAATCGCGTGTGGAGCCATATGGAAGCAACCAACTCACGTGAGTGCCGCTCATGTCACGCATTCGAATCGATGGATCTATCCGAACAAGAAAAGATATCTCGCAAAAAACACAAAAAAGCTGAAGCGCAAGGAAAAACCTGCATTGACTGTCATAAAGGCGTTGCGCACGAAGAGCCTTCAGAGCCTGATGCATAAGCTCACTATTACCGATCAGAACATAGAGCTAAACCGCAAAAAATAATCAACAAAAACGAGTTCAAGACAGGTATAATTATAAGAAATACCACGCTAATCCAGGGAGTAAAATCATGCTGAAAAAATTAATCGCAGTGTGTGCATTGACCGCAGTCTCTGTGTGTCAAAGCCTTCACGCAGAAACTGATTCAAACACTACCATGCTGACTAATACATGTGTTGCATGTCATGGCAACGAAGGCAACAGTAACGGCCCAGCTATCCCTAACATCGCAGGCTTATCGCCCATCTACTTCATCGGCGCCATGTTGGCTTACAAGTACGAAGACGAAGATCAACTTCTAGAAATAATTGATGGGGATGTGGACTTTGAAGATGTAGAAGCATTCCCCCGTTACTCCACCATCATGGGACGCATTGCTAAAGGTTATACTGAAGAAGAAATTAAGTTGATGGCGGAATACTTCAGTGCAAAAGAAGTTGTCCGCCCTGCTCAAGCGTTTGACGTTACCATGGCCGCAGATGGCAAAAAACTTCACGAGAAGTACTGCGAAAAATGTCACGAGAATGAAGGTCGCTCAGCTGATGACGACACCGGTGTCCTTGCAGGCCAATGGCAACCTTACTTCTTATATTCCATGCACGACTTCTCACATGGAGCGCGCGCTATGCCTAAGAAGATGAAAAATACACTTGATCAGATCTCTTCAACTGTAGGCCATACGGGTATCGAGCAACTTGCGCATTACTACGCAAGCATTCAAGACTAAAGGGGATACAGCACATGAAAAAATTAAACAGAAGAGATTTCATCAAGCTAGGGAGTGGATCTGTACTAGCGGGTACTGCTGCTATGAGTATTCCTCATGTCGCTATCGGTGCTGCTAAGAAAGTTGTAGTAATTGGTGGCGGCGCAGGTGGCACCATTGCAGCAAAATATATTCGTCAAGCCGACAGCAGTATAGATGTCACATTGATTGAAACTCACAAGGAATACTACACCTGCTTCATGAGCAACGAAGTGATTGGTGGTGATCGCAAAATAGAAACCATTAAGCACTCATATGAAGGTCTCAAAAAATATGGCATCAATGTTGTTCACAGCTTAGCAACTGCTGTCGATGCAGATAAAAAGGTGGTAAAGACAGCAGCAGGAGACAGCTTCAGTTTTGACCGCTTAATTGTATCACCAGGAGTTACATTCAAAGATGGTGCGATAGAAGGTTATGATACAGCCGCTGAAGAAGTCATGCCGCACGCATGGAAAGCGGGTCATCAAACTACTCTACTTCGCAAGCAATTAGAATCTATGGATGATGGCGGATTAGTCGTTATCGCCCCACCAGCTAACCCATTCCGCTGCCCTCCAGGTCCTTATGAACGTGCCAGCCAAATTGCACACTATCTGAAGCACAACAAGCCCAAATCTAAGATTTTGATTCTAGATGCTAAAGACAAATTCTCTAAGCAAGGCTTGTTTACTCAAGGCTGGAAAGCTCGCTACGATGGCATGATCGAATGGGTGCCTGCTGCTGAGACTGGTGGTGGTATTACTTCTGTTGATGCGTCAAGTATGACAATCTCTACCGATTTTGATAGCTATGAAGCAGACGTCGCAAATATTATCCCACCTCAAAAAGCTGGGAAAATTGCTGAGCTCGCAGGACTCACTGACGATTCAGGCTGGTGTCCTGTAGACCTGGGTACATTCGAATCAACTATTCATGCAGGTATGTATGTCATCGGTGACGCTAGCAATGCCACAGGTATGCCAAAGTCTGCCTATGCCGCTAACTCACAAGCTAAAGTATGTGCCGCATCGGTCGTGGCTTCGCTTAATGATCAAAATATGGCTGACCCCTCTTACGTAAACACATGCTATAGTTTAATCGCTCCAGATTACGGTATTTCAGTTGCTGCCGTGTACAGACTAGCTGAAGATCGTTCCAAAATCGCCAAGGTAGCCGGTGGGTTAACACCCGGCGATGCAAGTGCAGATGCGCTTCAGCGTGAAGTTCAATATGCATACAGCTGGTACGATAATATTGTTGCTGATATGTTCACCTAACCATTGTTTAATACTGGCTATATTTAAAGCGGGGCTCAACAGCTCCGCTTTTTTTTGTAATAAATTTATAGACATTTTCCATTACGCTTAAATCTATGAGTTACCTGAAAGCGGCATTACCGACACAAGACAAACATCATTGGGGACAACTCAATGGATGTTCTAGAAGTTTGGTGATCAGTGATGCTATCAGTCAACATGATGGTTTAGTTGTAGTGATCACACCTGACACACTCTCAGCACACTCTATTCTACAAGAAACTCAATTTTTTCATGGAGCACAATCAGATTTTTTGAGTTTCCCTGAATGGGAAACCTTGCCATACGATATATTTTCACCGCATGAAGATATTATTTCAGATCGTATCTCTACCTTACATGCACTACCCTCACTTACTCAGGGATGTTTGATTTTACCAGTGACAACTTGCATGCAAATAATTCCTCCTCAGGAATTCATCAACGCAGTCGCACTGGTTATTAATCAAGGAGATAAACTAAGTCTGGATGAGTTACGCGATACTCTTACGGCAGCCGGTTACCATCATGTATCTCAAGTGACCTCACGAGGGGAATTCACCGTTCGCGGATCTATTGTCGATTTTTTCCCTATGGGTTCAGCACATCCATATCGAGTGGAGTTTTTTGACGATGAAATTGAGACAATTCGCAGCTTCGATGAAGAAAAACAAACATCAATAGAAAAACTCAAAACTGTTAGTTTGTTACCTGCCCATGAATTTCCATCAGATGAAGCCTCAATAACAGAATTCAGACGCCGCTATCGTGAAAAAATTGAGGGTGATCCAAATAAAAGTATTATTTATAAAGAAGTTAGCAATGGAAATTTTCCATCGGGCATAGAATATTACTTGCCATTATTTTTCGATAAGACAGCGACAATATTTGATTATCTACCGAGTAACACACTTTTCATTGTGTATGAAAATGCTATAGAAATGGCAGAAGAGTTTCAAATCGAGTTATTCACACGTTATGAACAAAGAAGACATGATATTGAACGCCCTATTTTACCACCGCAAGATATTTATTTATCAGTAGAGAATTTTCAGACGCATCTTGAAAGTTATTTGACTGCGACTATCTATAAAAATGAGATCCCAAATAACACTCATCCCACACAAAAAAACTATGCCTGCTCAGCATTGCCGACGATCAAAATTGATCCACGTCTCGAGGATCCTGCACAACACTTGCGTGCATATCTTGAGAGAAAACAAAGCAAAGTAATGTTTGCCGCAGAATCTT
>CAYPHQ010000030.1:0-759 GCA_964410595.1 uncultured Thiotrichales bacterium | reverse complement strand
GAATCTTTGGGTCGCAGAGAGCATATCCGAGACACTTTACGGGGATTCAATCTCTTGCCAAAAATAGTATCAAATTGGCAAGAGTTCCTAGACAGTGAATCACAGCTTAATTTACTTGTGTCCCCTATTGACGATTCAGTAGATTTGACTGAATCAAAAGTAACACTGATTGCCGAACAACAGCTGTTTGGGAATCTCACACGTCAAACTTCAAGACGCAAACGCACTCGTGATGCTGATGCGATTGTTCGCAATTTAAATGACTTAACACTCGGCTCTCCCATTGTACATGAAGATCATGGTGTTGGTCGTTATCGAGGTTTACAGTCGCTTGATATACAAGCCATTGAAACAGAATTTGTTACCTTAGAATATTATGGTGGTGATAAATTATATGTCCCAGTGGCCAACTTGCATCTTATTAGTCGCTATACAGGTGCTGACTCTGAAAGTGCACCATGGCATAAACTCGGTGCTGATAATTGGACCAAGATCAAAGAAAAAGCAGCTCAACGTGCTCGAGATGTAGCCGCAGAGTTACTCGAGGTATCAGCGCGTCGTGAAGCCAAACAAGGTTATAGTTTTGATACAAACCTTCTTGAGTATTCATCTTTTGCATCCAGCTTTCCATTTGAAGAGACACCTGACCAACAAACTGCAATTGATGATGTACTAAGAGACATGCATCACAGTAAACCCATGGACAGAGTAATATGCGGTGATGTTGGTTTTGGCAAAACTGAAGTAGCTATGCGAGCT
>CAYPHQ010000029.1:0-12482 GCA_964410595.1 uncultured Thiotrichales bacterium | reverse complement strand
TCCCCACGTCTATTTCGAGGTGCTACAGCAAGTCGGCGCATTGAGATTCATCAGCGATTTTTTCAAGACCCATAAACTGCCTGACAGGCTATCTAAAATCGATACATTACAAGATGAGGACACCCGTTATATCGCATTTTGCTTACTCTGTATCGAGGATGCAGACAAACCAGATGAACAATTACAACAACTGCAAGCACATTTTTTTGCTCGCCAAGGCCTACAGGATTTATGCACATTAATTGTGCGACATAATCTCCTGAAGTTAAACACACAACCACTTAACGCCGAGCAAATATATCTGCTAATACAACAACTAGATGGCATACGCCGACCAGAACGCCTACTAGAGTTGGAGACACATTTAGATCGTCTACATCAAATATTCGATCATATTCATATCAGCTCCTTTAAATTTTTAACAACTTGTGGCCAACAAATTATCCCCCTGAAATTAAACACTGATGACATGCAAACACTCACGGGGAAAGCCATTGGCGAGGCGTTAGAAAAATTACGCATTAAAAAAATAAAAACATTAATATCTTTACAAAAAGATTAACAGAACAACACCCAAACCTAGTCGATAAACTACAAACGGTAACATGCCAACAAGGTTGACTAATCGCACGAATAATTTAATGCAAAAGTAAGCGACACATCCGGAAATAAAAAATAACAAAGCACTTGCCAACCAATCAATCTCTAGATTCTGTGATGGAATCTTTATCAATTGATAAGTAATCGCCGCAAGGATGGTTGGGATTGATAATAAAAACGAGAAACGAGCCGCGGCTACTTTATTGCAACCAACTAACAATGCCGCCGTCATTGTAACTCCAGCACGAGATGCGCCAGGAATCAGTGCTAACACTTGAGCACAACCAATTAAAATCGCCTGCTTGACGGTCAACTGATACTCGTCTAACTGACACTTAGCACTTTTGTCTGCAATCAGAAGTATTATTGCGAATCCAATAGTTGCCATTGCGATTACTTGGCCATCACGTAAATGATGTGCTATAGCCTCAGCGCATATCATTCCTACAATCACTATTGGCAAAGTAGCAACCACCATCAATTTAATTAAATGCAAAGATAACTTTGATTGAATATGATTTGGTTGCACAAGTGCCCACAACATAGCTTTTACTTCTCGTCGAAAATAAATCAACACTGCAACCAAGCTACCCGCGTGAGCGACTATGTCCATAAATAGACCTTGGTCCTGCCATTCCAATAATATCGACACCAAAACCAGATGCGCAGAACTTGATATAGGCAAGAATTCTGTGATGCCTTGTATTAAACCCAAGCAAATAATTTGTAACAAATCCATCATTGGCACCATACTCTTGCACACCGATAGGCTCAATCAAATTATCTTACATTAAGCAGGACAATCTGGTGAAATATCCTTGTACTATTTAACCCGATAAAATTTCATTGCACTGTGCTACATTATTCGACCAATTCACATTAACACTCAAGGTCATCGTTATGACATCACAACAAGCAAAAGTCGCCTTAGTGACTGGTTCTGCTAAACGCATTGGCGCTGAAATCGTTCGCCGCTTACACAACGAAGGATATAATGTCATCTTGCACTACAATGGTTCTCGACCACTAGCTGAAACGATTGCTGAGCAACTTAATGCTGAGCGTGATAATAGCATTACCTTAATACAGTATAATCTTCTTGATTTTGAAAACATGGCGGCTTTCGCCGAGCGAATACTCAAAATATATGGACGCCTCGATGTGTTGATTAACAATGCCTCCACCTTCTATTCAACCCCCATAGGCGACATCAATTTCCAACAATGGGATGATCTGATAGGCGTTAATGTCAAAGCACCATTATTTTTAAGTAAAGCGTTGGCTCCTATGCTAAAAACTCATCATGGCAATATTATTAATATTGTTGACATACATTCAGGACGTCCACTCAAGGACTACCCTATTTATAGTGTCGCTAAAGCCGGACTCAAAATGCTAACTAAATCACTGGCACGAGAATTAGCTCCTGAGATACGTGTGAATGGTGTTTCACCGGGAGCCATTATGTGGCCTGAAGTGGAGGATTATGAATCCACTCACGCTGAAATTATTGAAAGAACTGCACTTAAACGTGAAGGACATCCCACAGATATTGCAAACTGCGTCTGGTACCTTATCAATCAAGCCGACTACGTGACTGGACAAATTATTGCCATTGATGGTGGTCGTACGCTCAGCAATTAAACTCTATTGAATGGATGTGTATGAACCATCAGCTTACGCACTCCAAGTCACACCATAGCGTTCAAATCGACCATGGTCAGATTCAATTGTGTCTTATCAAAATCTTGCCATATCTGTCTTATGCTCACGTGCAATTGAGGGTGAATTAGATCCGGCGCGATATCGAACAAAGGTTTCAATACAAATGGGTATTTGATGATATCTGGACTTGGCAGTTCGACATGTGGCTCATTGACAATCCAATCTGCATACAATAATTGATCTAAATCCAATGTACGCGATATGAATTGATTCTGACTCATACGTATACGCAGATGAGAGGCCTCGATTTCACGCAGTCGGTTAAACATACCTATGGGCGTGAAGCTGGTCTCAAAACCAACGACACAATTATAAAAATCCTCGCCCTCAAAACCATTGGCTGCTGTTTGATAGATAGGTGAGACATCCACACGTCCGAATTCTTGCGTCAATTCATCGAGAACTTTAATAATATGGAAGCGCTTATCAATATTACTGCCCACCCCAACATATACTCGAGCCATTTACTCCTTCACTCCCCTCTCGATAGTGACTCCTACTGCATCTGATCCTCTCACTGCACCAGGTTTTGCAATCGTAATGCGCAACCACAATACTCCAAATTCCTGCATGATTGTTCGAGCAATTAAGTCTATCAATGTCTCAACCAGCTGTGGCTGATTGTCTCTGACTATTTCTCGGATCTTTTGTGAGATAGCTTTGTAATCTAGGGTATCTTCAAGAGCATCAGAAGCTGCGGCGGCGGCAATATCCGTACGCATCTCTAAATCCACTCGAATTTTTTGCTTAACTTGTCGCTCCCAGTCAAATACGCCAATTACTGCGTCCATGCTGAGATTCTGAATAAAAACTGTGTCCATAGCTTATTAGGTTATGTATTTCGTATGCTTAGGGCATCTAACCCCACCAGATAAGCTATTATGCGCTAATTTTAACAATAATAGGATATACACAAATCAGCACTTCCCATAGATTTAGCTTTCTGTTAGATTACGTCGCCCTAACGCATTATAAAACTTAACGAAGAAAACCATGTCTAGAGTATGCCAAGTCACCGGTAAGCGCCCTGTAGCAGGCAATAATGTCTCACATGCGCACAATAAAACACGTCGCAGATTCCTGCCTAACCTTCATACACACCGTTTTTGGGTAGAAAGCGAAGGCCGTTGGGTCAAACTACGTCTTTCAACCAAAGGCATGCGTATTATTGACAAAAAAGGTATTGATACCGTTATCGCTGAGATACGTGCTCGTGGCGAGACTGTTTAACAACCAATACAAGACACATAAGGACAATAATCATGCGTGACAAAATCAAACTCGTTTCCAGTGCTGACACTGGCCATTTTTATACTACGACCAAGAACAAGCGTACTATGCCTGACAAAATGGAAATCAAAAAGTACGACCCAGTGGTACGTAAGCATGTAATGTATAAGGAAGCGAAGATTAAGTAATCTTCGCCTCAAGCCCAGTTGTTCTCTCTAAGCTAGATTTCTTCTCCGCTACTTGAATCTTCTCAAAACACACACCCAACCACCACTGATCCATAGCTTCTAACACTGTCTACAAAACTTATATTACTCTCACCGGTGATTACACCCGCTTAATCACGAATCTTAGGAAATCAGAATATCTTCCCCTAACGATAGTTATAGATCGGTGCTAGAGTATATCCGCGCAGTGATTGTGCGAACTCTTCAAGCACTCGAATACCGCTTTGCTCAGCTTCATGACACCATTGTATTAATGCCTTAAGCATGACTTCATTGTCTTGGTATCGTTGTGTCCACAGCGCTTTAAGCCGTTCTTTATGTTCATAAACTACTCTAAGTGACTGATTTTCAGTAAGAATCCCATTTAATTTGGCAATTTGACACTCCGTCATGCGACTTGGCTCACGCACAAGCATGGCATGAACATCATTAAGCACATGGCGATCATCACAGATAGGTGAGAGTTCTGACTTCAATACAGGTAACGTCACTCGTTTGGCATAATCTGCCATCAAATGCAGTTGACTGATCAGCAGAGCACGCATCGTGTCGACATCCAGTACCTCCCGAGATGGGGTTTGCAATGGTTTAGGAGCGACTTTCTTAACACTGGCCAACCCGAACCATGACAATATCTGAATATATGTCCAGCCAATATCAAATTCCCACCATTTAACAGAGAATTTAGCGGAGCTGGGATAAGCATGATGGTTATTGTGCATTTCTTCGCCGCCGATCAAAATACCAATATTAGTGAGATTAGTCGAACCATCTTTGGGTTCAAAATTACGATATCCCCAATAATGTCCCGCTCCATTAATTATGCCTGCAGCAAAAATAGGTATCCAAGCCATCTGAATCGCCCAATACGTTATCCCTATGGGGCCATAAAAAAGTACACAGAGTACAAACCACAAAGTAATACCTAGATTACGATAGCGAGAATAAAGATGATCTTCTATCCAATCATTTGGTGCACCATGTCCAAAATCTTGACAAATTTGCTCATCTTGAGCCGCCACACGATATAACTCTGCTCCCTCTAATAATACTTTTCGAATTCCATAGACATAAGGGCTATGAGGGTCCTCTTTATCTTCTGTATGAGCATGATGTTTACGGTGAATGGAAATCCACTCTTTAGTGACTTGAGCGGTGGTAGCCCACAACCAGAAACGAAAAAAATGACTCATTAGCGGATGCAGATCAATGGCATGATGGGCCATACAGCGGTGCAAATAGAGAGTCACTGAGACAATAGTGATATGTGTCGTAAACAAAACACATAATATTTGTCCCCACCAGGGTAAATCTACCAGACCTTCCAACATCAACTATCCTTGAGGCATATTGCCGAAACTGCTCAGTGCGAGGATGATACGCGGCTTACAGCGGCTGCGACAAGTATTTTCCAGGAATACAGGCAGTCTATTACACTTAAAAATCATGTGAAAAATTCATCACCAACATTAGATGGCGTGTAAGATTAATCTCTTGTGAACATTTCATTGAGTAATGGCGATGAAGCATTATATTTACGTGATGGTCACTATTTTGATACTTAGTAAAATAACCACTTTCAATTAACTGAATTTATATAATCCACATAACGATTAAAAACATCGATTAACCCAATGGATCTCAAGCTGTATTCAAACATTAATATCACGCTGTCACCAAAAGCAGCTCAAATGCGCAGTGGTGATCATTTTTATGTTGATTTTGATTGCCCTGAGGCAGATCCTTTGTTCTGTGTTCCATTAAAAAATCTCCAGTTAAAAGCCATCACTGAATGTTGGACAGGGTTGCAGTTAGTGCCCGATTATCACCACTGGCAGTGTTTTCATAATCATGAGTTTTTACTCGCTAAAGTGCCTGCAAGCATAAGCACTATAGCACTTGCCGAGCTACCGATAGATGAAGTTACAGAAAATGCTTACTCAGCAGTATTCGAACTCATGCAACAACTTGGCTACCCACACTTGTGCCGCACATGGAATTATTTCTCAGGTATTACTGCAGCAACTGCTAACGCCCATAATCGCTATCAATTGTTCTGCACTGGTCGTAGCCGCGCGTATGAGAAGTATCAGACACCTCTACATTATCCTGCAGCAACCGTAGTGGGCCTGCCCAAAGACGGCTTACATATTTATTTCCTAGCCGCCAAGCATCCTGGTCATGCCATTGAAAACCCTCAACAAGTCAGCGCCTATGATTACCCCAAACAATACAGTCAAGATGCGCCTCTATTCGCTCGTGCTTTATTACATGAAACATCCTCACAAACATTATTTTTTGTATCGGGTACAGCCAGTATTCGTGGCCATAACAGTCAACATATTGATGATGTAATGCAACAAACTCATACCTGCTTAGATAATATTCAGGCTTTGATAAAAACTAGCCAAGAAAAATATGCACTTAACATGAGTGATCTATCACAATTCACTCAGTTCAAGGTGTACATAAAACATGCTGAAGATTTGGCAACAGTTGAATCACAAATACAACAACGCTGTGGGCAACACGCACAGATCATTTATCTACAGGCCGATCTTTGTCGCACAGATCTTTTGGTTGAGATAGAGGCATGTCAAATCCATAATAATTTAAGCTGATATGCCTGAATTACCTGAAGTAGAAATTACTCGACGCGGTATAGAGCCTCATATTTATAATCAAACGATTACCCAAGTTGTCATTCGTCAATCACAATTACGTTGGCGCATCCCAAAAATTATAGAATCAGAATTAGCCCAGCAAGTAATTCAATCAGTAACACGTCGCGGCAAATATCTTCTACTAAACACTGCGCGAGGCCATTTAATTTTGCACTTGGGCATGTCAGGTAGTTTACGAATCGCCAAGCATGAAAGTGATATTCGCAAACATGATCACTTTGATTTGGTATTCAATGATTTCAGCCTCAGACTCCATGATCCCAGACGTTTTGGTTGTGTTTTGTGGACTAAGCGTAATCCTATGCATCATAAGCTGCTAGCTAGTCTTGGCCCCGAACCATTGAGTTCAGAATTTACTGCAGAGTACCTTTATCACAGCTCACGCAATCGCCGTGTCGCTGTCAAAGAATTCATTATGAATTCTCATATCGTTGTCGGTGTAGGTAACATTTATGCCACTGAAGCCCTATTCATGGCAGGCATTCACCCAAAGCGAACTGCAGGAAATGTCTCTTTGCAACGCTACATACGTTTAACTAAGGCGATTAAAATTGTACTCAATAGAGCACTGGAATGTGGCGGCACTACGCTTAGAGATTTCAGTAATGAACGAGGACAACCTGGATATTTTAGTATTGAATTGCAAGTGTATGGGCGCGCTGGCCAGCCCTGCGCTATATGTAGAAACCCATTAGCTTCAATCAAACAAAGCCAGCGCACCACCACTTACTGCAAGCATTGTCAGAAGTAATATTTCATTTATTGTTTTACTACAGCTAATCCTTCCCCACGCGGATCAGAAGCAGCCGATAAATTATTTTTATACCGGTGCTTAGTAATGACCTGCATATTGCCATAACGATAATTGATTTCTTTCAAGGTGTGACCTTTTTTAATGAGTATTTGCTGCACATCCTCTGACAAAGCATTTTTTTCAAACTGAATAACATCAGGCATATATTGATGATGAAAACGCTCGCGATTGACTATCTGTTGACTCGTCGCGCCTTGTTGAAACTCTATCAATGCCAAAGCCAACATACTGATAATACGACTACCTCCAGGTGTTCCAGCAATCAATAATCGGTCTTTTGAGTGAGCGAATAGCGGTGTCATACTCGATAACATACGTTTCCCTGGCTCTATGGCATTAGCCTCTGATCCCACCAGCCCATAGACATTACCCACCCCCTCTGCAATGACAAAATCGTCCATTTCATCATTAAGCAATATGCCTGTTCCAGGTACGACAAAGCCACTGCCAAATGGATAATTGATTGAGAGCGTTGCAGCCACATAGTTACCATCAGCATCTATGACAGAAAAATGTGTTGTGTCTTGCCCTTCATTAGCTTCAATAGTAGCCAATGCTTGACTCACACTGGCGTGCTGTGAATCATATGTTTTGAACTTAGTCTGTGCGTATTGTTGATCTAATAACATCTGCATAGGGATATCAATAAAATCTGGATCACCTAAGTACACTGCACGATCTTGATAAGCTCTGCGCATAGCCTCTACAACAATATGTGTCATCTGTGATGGTGTATATTGGCTTAAATCATAAGGTTCGAGCATAGATAATATCTGAGTTAACACCACACCCCCAGATGTGGGTGGTGGCGGCAAGATGAGCGTCAAATCTTTATAGCTCGATCTAATCGGGTCGCGCAATTTTATTTGGTATTGGTGTAAATCCTCCAACTGCCAGATTCCTCCCGCCTCTTGCACTCCGTTAACCAACTTAGTCGCTAATTCACCTTGATAAAAAACTTCTTGTCCATGTTGTGCAATGAGTTGCAAACTATTTGCTAAATCTTTTTGAATTAAGCGCGGTTGATTTGATTGTAGAAATATTTTTTCGGCGGCAGAAGATTTTGATAAAGTGTCTGCACGCATTTTGATAAAACGTTGATACTGTTCACCAGGAATAAAACCATCACGCGCATATCTAATAGCAGCAGCAAGATTAGTATCTAATGTCAGGTTGCCATAATGTTCAGAGATATAATCTAAAGCCGCAACCACTCCAGGTATTCCAGCAGCGCGAGGTCCGTTAACAGAATCACCAGTAGGCTTGCCATGCTCATCAAGGTACATGTTTTTTGTCGCTGCCAATGGTGCAACTTCACGGCCATCAATAACAATATCTGTATTGGTTTTTGCCTCATGTAACAGCCAAAAACCGCCACCCCCTATACCACTGCCATAGGGCTCTACTACCGCTAGAGCCGCACTAATAGCAACCGCGGCATCAAATGCATTGCCTCCGTTTTCTAAAACGTCTACACCCGCTTGTGTGGCAAGTGAATGAGCCGTCGCTAACGCATAAGAGCGAGCATATGCGCTATGCACTAGCATCATCAAGATAAGAATTATTTTAAACATTATTTTTTTAGCCTATTATACTTTTCTTGTAACTCTTGCTTAGATTCTTGATGCGCAGGATGTGTGAAAATACATATCACAGGACAAACTTCTATACATTGTGCTTGTTCGAAATGCCCAACACACTCTGTACATAATTTTGGGTTGATTTGATAATACTCATCACCCAAATAAATTGCTTGATTTGGGCACACTGGCTCGCAAGCATCACAGCTGATACATTCTTCTGTGATAGTAAGTGCCATAGGTCATCAATAAAAATCTATACGCGTTTTTGTTGTAGTGCTTGTTCAACGCTCGGGTGAACAAAGTCACTGATATCTCCACCTAACATCGCCACCTCCCTCACCAAGCTTGAGCTGATAAATGAAAACTCGTCAGCAGGTGTGAGAAATATAGACTCCAAATGAGGGTAAAGATGGCGATTCATACTCGCTAATTGAAATTCATATTCAAAATCAGACATCGCTCGCAAACCTCGTATCACTGCCACAGCCGATTTACTCTTAGCAAAATCAACCAACAATCCAGAAAATCCACATACCTCTACATGTTCAAAATCTGCTAATACTTGTTGAGCCATAGCAACACGCTCGTCGATTTCAAACATGGGCTGTTTAGATGGACTCGACGCGATTCCTACAATCACACGATCAAATACATTCAACGCTCGACGCACAAGGTCAGTATGGCCATGTGTGATAGGATCAAATGTACCTGGATAAACCGCTATTGTTTCCATTATTTTGAGATTTTATGTTGATATAAGCCCATATTCTACTTCACCTGCCTTCGACTGTCGCTGCCAAACCCAATTAGTTGGTAGCTCATCAGGCAAACACTGTTTCGGCGCCTCAATATAAATCTTCGCATCAGTTTTGACTATTTGCGTGGTGTGTAATTGGGTGAGCAAATTCGCCAAATCTATCTCATGAAAAGGAGGATCTATAAATACCACATCATATTGATGATCAGTTTGAGATATAAATTTTTGTGCTGCTTGATGAACGATATTGACCTGCCTAGCATGCAAGCGCAGTGCTTGCTGCTGAAGTATATCAACCACCTGTCGATCCATTTCAATCAAATCCGCACGTGCAGCACCCCGAGAAACAGCCTCAAATCCCAGTACACCACTACCAGCGAACAAGTCCAAACAATGACTACCCTGAATCATTGGCTGCAACCAATTGAATAAAGTTTCACGCGTACGACTGGCAGTAGGCCGAAGACCATCACGCATCATCACAGGCAATTTACTTCCTCTCCAAACACCACCAATTATTCTCACTTGCTGAGGGGCATTTTTGAGAGATACTTTATTTTTATTGCGCACTACCCACCACGACGGTAACAAATGATTCAAGATTTATACGTCGTTTAAATGCACTTTTAATGTCCGCTAAAGTCACTGCATCAATGTGTTGACGAAAATCATCTAAATAGGTCAGCGGCAAATCGTAATAAGCAATCACTGACAGATAACCTAATATATCCCGATTACTGTCTATTCTCAGTGGAAAACCATTAATAATACTTTGTTTGCTTGCTGACAACTCCTCATCAGTAGGTCCCTGTCGAATAAACTTATCTAATTCATCACGGCATACAGCCAGCGCCTCATCGACTTGATCAGCTCGTGTTTGCAAACCTAGCATGAAAGGTCCTGGGCGTAACAACGGCAAAAAATAGCTGTAAACACTATAAGACAAACCACGTTTACTTCGTACTTCTTCGACCAACCGTGAAGTAAATCCTCCACCGCCAAAAATATGATTACCAACATAAAGGCTGAAATAGTCAGGATCGCCACGCTGGATGCCTATCTGTCCTATACGCACATGAGCTTGTTGAGAGGGGAAATCAACTTTTATGTCTTGATACTGACTCTCAGTCACTGTCGGTATCGGTGTGTGCGCTTTACCTTTAGGTAATGCCTGACTGATTTGCTCACCGAGTTCACGTGCGGAAACTTGATCAATATCTCCAACTATTGCTAACACTGCGCCGGTAGACACCATGTATTCCTCATGAAAGGTTTTAATATCTTGACGACTAAGTGCTGCAATGCTTTTGGGATTACCATCTCCACTCTGCGCAAATGGATGCGAGCCATAAAGAGCCTGATAAAAGTTGTCACTCACAATGGCTGCGGGTGTCTGTTGTTTATCTTCTAAACCAATCAGCATACGTTTCTTTTCACGCTCGAAATCTTTCTCAGGGAAAGATGGCGCTGCCATAATGTCGATGTATAGTTCTATTGCATTTGAGAATAGCTCTTTGTCTGACAAACTTCTCAACAAAACACTGGAACGATCCATATCTACACTGGTGCTAAACTGTGCGCCCACATCTTCGAAACGTGAGGCAATAGCATCAGCATCGAGACCCGCTACTCCCTTATTCAGCAATATATGGGTTAGTTGTGATAATCCTGCTTGATCATTATCTCGCGCACTGCCGGCATCATATGTCATCGCCACATCGATCATGGGTAACTGAGTCGCTTCTACATGCATGACTCGTATGCCGCTGGAAGTACTCCAAGTATTTATCTCAGGTAAAGCATAGACCTGCTGGGCTAAGATTAAACTCACTATAAAATAGATAATTCTCATCATTCATCCATTATTTATTAGTTAATTCAGTCGATACTGGCGTTAATACAGCCACTGTTTTGGTATCTGCAATCAAATATTTTTGTGCCACTAAACGCACTTGCTCAGCCGTCACTGCTTTGACGTTAGCCTCGTACTCTTGCATGGTTTCCCAACCCAATCCCACTGATTCTAAAACCCCAATAAGATAAGCTTGGCTTTGGACAGAGTCTAACTTGTACACTTCACCGGCCATCACTTGTGCCTTCACTCTGGCTAGTTCCTGTGGTGTAACTAAATCTGTTTGCAAGACTTTAATTTCTTCATCGATGGCTTGCTCCAGCGCTTCCACACTATGACCTTCATTAGGTGTAGCTTCAAACATGAATAAACTCTCATGCTGACCATAGAGACTATAGCCAGCGCTTACACTTGCCGCGATTTCTTTTTCACGAATTAGTCGTTTACTTAAACGCGCGCTTCTTCCGCCGTCCAAGATGCCTGCGAGAAGAGTTAAGGCATAGGCATCTTCAATATTATCAACGGTCTTGAGTGTGGGTGTTTTATAACCAATCAATATATAAGGCAATGTGGCAACCGCTTTTAACTGCACACGGCGGGTACCCATTTGTGGAGTTTCAATACGTGGTTTAGTTTTAACTACTGAACGTGTGGGTATGACGCCATAGTACTTTTCCGCCATCGCAAATATTTGCTCTGGCTGCACATCACCCACCACTATCAAAGTCGCATTGGCCGGCGAATAAAAGCTTTCATACCAAGCTCTAAGATCATCCACATTCATATTATCGAGATCATTCATCCAGCCAATCACTGGATTTTTATAAGCACTGTTATTAAATGCCACTGCATTAAACTGTTCGTATGTAAGTGCATTGGGATTATCATCTGTTCTCAGACGACGTTCTTCTTTCACTACTTCTATTTCTTTAAGAAACTCCGCTTCATCTAGGGTCAGAGCTGCCATGCGATCCGATTCCAATTTAAAACTAGTCTCTAGCTGCGACACC
>CAYPHQ010000028.1:0-12946 GCA_964410595.1 uncultured Thiotrichales bacterium | reverse complement strand
CTCAATGACAAACTTGCTTCTTCAGTATCCCTACGCGTAAAAATGCGAGAAACATCCGACCTAATCGCGGTTGTTAAATCTCCTGAAGGTCATTACATGGCAAGACAAAACGTTAAAGTTACTGCGGGTGGTTGCGGTTAACATCAGATACACATAAAAGAATAAGGACAAAAAATGAGCAAGAAAGTAAAAATCCGTGCAACGCTAGAAGATGGAGTGACAACCATTAAGGCCATCATGACTCATCCAATGGAGACCGGTTCTCGTAAAAATAAAGAAACTGGAGAGCTGATACCTGCCCATTTCATTAAAGAAGTACAAGTCACCTTAAACGGTGAAGTTGTAATGAATACTCACTGGGGCACAGGGATATCCAAGAATCCATACCTTTCATTTCAAATCAAAGGTGGAGCAGCAGGTGATAGTATCGTCCTGACATGGACAGATAATCTTGGCGAAACTGGAACGGGTGAGGCTACAATCAAAGCGAAATAACATGATGAATGCGAGATTATCTAGAACTTTGCGACTAGATAATACTGATGTGAAGTTTTATATTCGTGCCGAGAATCTGTTAGATGATGATGCTCGTCAACATACATCCTTACAAAAAGAGACCGTCCCTCTTCCCGGACGTAACATTAATCTTGGCATCTCTTTAAGCTATTAATCTCATTTCTAATCGTGCAGGTAAGTCGTTTTGGTCTTACCTGCATAATTAACCATTGAAATGGTTAATTACCCCACCCTAATTACTCAAGCGACATAACCTACAAAAGGTAATGTGCCAACATATCGTTTAAGTTGACCAACTGATTTCAAATCGTCGGAATAATAAACCTGCCTGCTTACATCTAAGTCTGGGCGATCCATGTTAGAGACCAAATTTATATGCACTTGTTTGCTACCGCATTTCACACACTTTAATTTGGCCCGATAATCCACTATTGATAGCTGGTTACCAAATCGACGCGTAATTTGGGGAACATTCAGGGGAAACCCCATATGCTGACACTGCGCACAAACTGGAAATAACCGCTCCAACAAATCCAGTTCTATAAATCGATTAATTATCTTCATGTAATTCTCAAACACAAATTCAGCTAAAAGCTTAATCACGTCACATTAGTGCATGTTTTTGACTCGAAACAAACGTGAAATTTATCCACATCTAATCATATTGTACTCTTTACGTACAACTGAAAAATACTTGAATATGAAAATAGATTTAGCCGCCGTACATCTACTTAGACACACGGATCCAGAGACCACGCAAACTCATTATAAGATCAAAATCTATCAGACAAAGTAAGAATCTGTTAGACAGGTGAGAAAATAGAGACAAAGAGAACGCATGTAAGTGATTGATTTTAAAATTAATATGGTGGGCCGTGTGCGACTCGAACGCACGACAAATTGGTTAAAAGCCAACTGCTCTACCAACTGAGCTAACGGCCCATATTCTCAATTACTATTGATGCTTATCTGCGCGACTTATAGAATTGCAAATCTGACCAAGCTAACGCGACGGGTATTATACTGATTAGCGAGGGCTTGCACAGTCCCCGCTATCAATTATTTATAGCCTATTCCGCCTTTTTAAACGGATTGAGTATTTCAGCAGCACTGCTAGTTACTGCTTTTATGAAAGGTTCTTCATCCATCATTTGATATTGTACTTTCATAGTTAAAGCACTACCGAAAAATATCATGGCAAGTGTTATAAAAGAGCCCATCGCTAAAGTTGATAGGCCACTAACCCCTTGCCCAATAGTACAACCAAATGAAATTACACCTCCAAAGCCCATCAGCACCGCACCTATCATCTGTGCCTGCATTTCACCCTTACTATTGAAGGTTTCAATGCGAAAGTTACCTGTGCTTATCGCATAAGCAAATGAACCCAGAATCATGCCAAAAGTTACAGCAATACCAAAATTGATCTCAGCCCCCGTGAAAGTCATCAAATAACTGACCGTGTTTCCTGTTGGACCGACAAATGTCAGTCCCTGTGGTGCAATAGGATCAAAATCATCATAGCCTACAACACCTGTTATATACCAAGCGGCGACTACACTAGACCCGATAACAACACCGGCTAAAACATTATCAAAACTAGTTCTAAATTCTTCTTGCTTAAGCGCGTAAAGCATCAAGCCCAAACCCACCAACAAGGCCATAGCTAACTGCAAGCTGTATCCATGTTGTATTCCAAATACTGCACTTACTAGCTGGGCTAAGCTCTGAGTTTCCATTCCCATATCAGCAAGATTAACGTTGCCCTGTTCAATCACTTCAATACGTACAACAGCAAGCAGACCACGCATGGTCATATAGGCTGTAATGCCCATAATAATAACTACGACAACAGACTTTAGATTACCACCACCAACTCGTACTAAGTTTCTTTGACCGCACCCGGCACCAAGCGTCATGCCAATACCGAATAAAAAGCCTCCCAATATATATCCAATAAGAGCGAAATTTGTTGATAAATACATAGTGTCATTAAGAGCCACCATATCTTGCAAGGATAAATATTGAGCACCCAATATTGCCACACCCGCAGCAAAGAACCAGGCACCTAATCGACCTTTAGAACCAATATTGACTAAATCACTGACAGCTCCCATTGTGCAAAAGTTCGTCTTAGCAGCGACAAAACCAAAAATGATAGCCAGGAAAAAACCCAACAAAGAAATGTATTGAATATTTGATAAATCAGACATAGGAATTTATTCTTTTATAGCGGAGGGTGAATTATAACAGCGATGATGAAGTTTAGAAGTATTAGCAGCGCAATCTTTAAAATTGACGTCCCTGTCAATGCGATCATCCTTAAACTTAAACCAAACTACATTGAATACCGCAAAAAAGTTCAACTCAAACCTCCCGCGATATAGGAAATTTTGCATTCCTTGCAATGCCGCATGAACATACGACTAATCCATTACCAGTATATTAGCATATTATTTTAAACTTATGTAGCTTTTTTGGCAAGTTGGTTATCTGATGTATAAGGTGGGATCTTTAATACCTGCCTGGACGAAGCCTTCAGCACGCAATCGACAAGAATCACATTGACCGCATGCTAAACCTTCATCTGTCGCCTGATAGCAAGAAACAGTCAGCGCATAATCTACACCCAGTCGATTACCCTGTTGGATTATCTCTGCCTTTGAAAGATTGAGTAAAGGCGTGTGTATTTTCACCCCTCGTCCTTCAACACCCGCTTGTGTAGCCAAATTTGCCATCGATTGATAAGCATCAATAAACTCCCCACGACAATCTGGATAACCAGAGTAATCAACGGCATTAATCCCAATAAATATATTATGTGCTTGTATTACTTCCGCCCATCCTAGCGCAATAGACAAGAAAATAGTGTTCCTAGCAGGGACATAAGTGACTGGTATGCCATCAGCCTGATCTGTTGGTACAGCGATTTCAGGATTAGTTAAAGCGGAGGTATCAAAAAAGCTCAAATCAAGATCAAATATTTTATGGCTGTCAATCGGATAGCACCCTGCTATTTTCTGAGCAGCTTGTAATTCAGCACTATGGCGCTGCCCGTAGCGAAAGCTCAGTGCAGAACATTTGTATCCTTGTTGATGAGCTATAGCAAGAAGTGTAGACGAATCTAACCCCCCAGATAACAACACTACGGCTCTTTTAGCAGACATCGTTATTTTCCAACTTGATTGCCCCATAGGATCTTATGTAATTGAATTTGAAAGCGAACATTGAGTTGATCATCAAGAATCCATTGGGCGAGTTGAGCAGCAGCTAGCTGATCATTACTAGGTGAAAATAACACCTCGCATAATTTATCCAATTGATGTTGAGTTACACATTGGCGACTCCATACATAGTCATCCCGATTGCAAATGACGAATTTTATTTGATCATTTGCTTTTATGTGCTTGAGATTTGACCAAAGATTTTTACACTCTTCACCTGACTCAGGAGTCTTTAGATCCATTACTTTAACAACACGATCATCTACATTTTGAATGTCAATTGCACCACTGGTTTCAAGCGAAACAATGTAACCCCGATCACATAATATGGTGAGCAAATCATGACAAGCTGGTTGTGCAAGTGGTTCACCTCCCGTTACCGTGATGTAACGAGTTTCATATTGAGAGACATGGGCTTGTATAGTATCAAAAGTCATCCATTCACCGCCGCTAAAAGCATAGTCTGTATCACAATAACGACAACGAAGGGGGCAACCAGTGAGTCGAATAAATACAGTAGGACAACCACTCGTTAAAGCTTCACCCTGAAGGGAATAAAAAATCTCAGTTATACGTAACTTCTGGGCGCGATCAATCTCAACCATTTTTTATACTATGTGCACTGATGATTTATAACTATCTAAGAAGCGCGTATGGGCTAATGACCTTCTCGATCCATTCGTTCTAAACGTTGTTGCGCTAGGCCGGCGACTTTGGTGTCAGGTAGTTGCGCGCGAAGTCGTCCTAACGTTGAGCGAGCCTCTGACCACTGCTCGAGTTCATATTGAGTGTAACCGATTTTAAGACGAGCATCTGGAATTTTGCTGCTGTCAGGATAAATATCTAAGACTTTCTGAAATTCTTCCAGGGCAATATCATAACGTTTAGCCACATAGTTAGCTTCACCGAGCCAATATTGAGCATTAGCTGAGTATTTAGTATTTGGATAACTTACAAGAAACTCCTGAAACGCCAAAATTGCTTGTTCATGTTGATTTTGCTTTAACAACACGAAGGCATCACGATAGGCTGACAAAGCGGACTTCATATCAACCTCAGAAATCGTCACACTTTGGGATAACACTGCCTGTGTATGATCTGCTTCATTGTTACCTTTTTCGGCACCCGTGAGTTGTGCTTGATCGCTTAAAGATGTGTCTGCGAGTGAATGTGAACTCTCTATCTGAGCTTGAGATTGCCCATGAGCACTCTGTGACGATACATCAGATGCATTAAGATTATCCATTTGCTCGTCATTAATAATTCCCTCACCAGAAATAACCTGAGATGATCTGAATGAGGCATTGTCTCCATTACTCAGTTGCATAATCTTACGATCTATAGCAGTAAAGGCCTCTTTCTGCCGACTCTGTATGATATTCATTTCATAGCGCAGTCTCTCATTCTCAGAGCGCAAAGACTGCAATTCCTCATGCATGATATTCAACTCCATTTTGAGTGTTATGAGCGCTTGCTTAGAGGCGAGTTGCTGCTGACTCGACTCTATCAGTTGTTCAAGCTCTATGACTTTTTGCTGCAAGGTTTGGTGCTCCTCCTTAGTCGCTTTAGGCGCTGCATAAATGAACGTTGAGAACATCAAAAGTGCACAAAATAATCCAACATATTTAATCATTAAGCAATTTCCCTAGGACTAATAAACGATTTCTACTCGGCGATTGAGTCTTAAAGATTCATCATCCTCACCTTCGACAGCAGGCCTCTCTTCACCAAAGCTGACCACCTCTATTTGTTCAGGTAAAGCACCTTCTATGATCATAATTTCTCTCACACTCTTAGCCCGCTCTTCACCTAAGGCGAGATTATATTCCCGTGTTCCACGTTCATCAGCATGTCCTTCCAAGCGAAGCACTCGTTGAGAATTCTCACTTAAATATTTTCCATGTCCACGCACGATGATAATCGAATCATCTCGTATATTTGAACTGTCATAGTCAAAATATATCGTGCGGATAAATAAGTCACTGGCTGGATCATCAAGCTCATCAAGTACAATATCAGCATTATCATTCAATCCGCTACTTGAGACAGCCTCACCTTCCTCTATACTTACTGAGGTTCCTGTTGCGTTATCACTTGAACTTGATGAGTTATCTGCTTGTGGCTTTACTTGCTTTGATCCGCAGCCAGAAGCAATCAGCAGTGTGATCATGACAACTAATATACATTTCATCTTAAACATAATATTTCCTCATATAAATATACTCTGGCTAACCTATTGAGCGTTTTTATCAGTAAATAGTAATAGCCAATATTATCAACAGATCGTGGCCATATCTTTCAAACCCCGTAGGCTTTGAGGGCTTATCTAAAAGGCGACCAAGCAGGCTCACGCACCTTACCTTTCTGCGAACTTAAACGTTGCTTCACTTTGCCATCTACACTGACAGCTGACAACACAATGTTTTTATGATGACGAGTAGAATAAATAATCATACTACTATTAGGCGCAAAACTGGGGGCCTCATCTAGCACGCCATCAGTCACCAAGCGAAACTGATTACCATTAATATCTGTCAGCGCAATGCGGTAGCCATCACCATTATTATGCACCATAGCGACACTTTCACCATCGGGAGAAACACTGGCACCAGCATTATAACTACCTGAGAAAGTTATTCTTACCGGCTCACCACCCAACACAGGTAATTTGTATATTTGCGGGGAACCAGATCGATTTGAGGTAAATAGTAGATAGCGTCCATCAGGCGTCCAAGCGGGTTCTGTATCAATACCATAATGAGTGGTGAGTTGACGTAACTTTCTGGTTCGCATATCCATTATGAAGATATCAGGACTGCCCGAGAATGATAGGGTTAATGCAAGATAATCACCACTGGGCGACCACGCAGGCGCGCTGTTAATGCCTGACTGACTTGATATCACATTACGTTCACCGGAAACAATATTCTGCAAAAAGATTTCTGCGCGGTCATTTTCAAACGATACGTAAGTCAATTGTTTACCATCGGGAGACCAACTTGGAGACATCAACTGTTTATTTGAAGTGAAGATAGCTTGAGGGTTATACCCATCAGAATCAGCTACCAACAATTGATATGATTTGGTTTGTTTAGCATTAATCATTTCGCTGACATAAGCGATACGTGTACTAAATGCACCTCGCATGCCCGTAAGTTGTTCAAAAATTACATCAGATACTTTATGAGCCACACGACGCAGAACGTGTTGCTCAAAAACGATGGAACGACCGATAGCTCGACGTTTGCGAACTAAATCATATAATTCAACCTGGAGTTTAAGCTGCTCGCCATCATGGTCCTGAAAACTCATACTCACAAGGGCCTCAATACCAAGATTTCGCCACACATCATAATTGATATCAGTGTTGCTAACTTGTGTTTGTGGATGGTGTTTTTTATCAAACATCACAAATAAACCACTGCGATATAAATCAGAGTACACAACACTCTCAAGCAATGCAGCATGTTGTGCATCACCTGATTTTATGGGAACAATCGCAATAGGTATTGCTGACTCAATCCCTTTATTGACCTCAATTTCTAGTAGTGCTTGAGCAACATTAATATTAAGTAGACTTAACAAAAAAACAATTTGATAAATTTTTTTCATTTTGGCTCAAAAGTAATTTTTAATTCTCTTTGGAATAATTCCGCATCGGGCGGTGATGGTAAGGGATCGGACTTCCACACAGCTTCTTCTACTGATTTTCGTAACTGCTCATCTCCACCTACACATTTTCGCACATCTACTGTCTGAATATAGCCACCTAAAGCTTGTTCAACATAAACTATACAATATACATTTTGATTTTCCATGACAGCGGGCTTACGCCAACGACTCTGAATTTTATTAGAAATTGCACCAATATATTGCGAAAGCATGGTATTGAGTTGTCGTTGACGCGCAGCTTTCTGAAACTGTTCTTCTGCAGTGCGCATCTGTGCTTCTTCTTCAGCTAAGATAGCATCCAAGCGCTTTTGTTCCGCATCTTGTTCTTGTTTTTTTAGCGCTTCAGCCAGCTTCCGTGCATTTTCCTCTGCACGCTTGCGTTCTTGTTCTGCTTGTATCTCCGCCTGTTTTTTTGCTTTTTCAGCGGCTATTCTTGCTTGTTCGGCAAGCTTTTTCTGCCGTTGTGCTTTTTTAATTTCAGCTTGACGTTTTTGCTCTTCACGTTGTTTTGCCTCTAGAGCCAAACGTTGTTGCCTCTCTTTCTCTCGTTGTTTTTTCAAGGCTAATTCACGGCGTTGACGTTCAAGTTCAGCTTGCTCTTGACGTATACGTTTTTTTTCAGCCTCAATTGCAGCCCCATCCAATACTTCAGCCTGAACAATTTTTATCGGATCAACCATACCCGCATTGGGACGTGAAGTTACTTGCAACCCAAAAATTAATAATACAAAGACACCAACATGGACTATGAGTGCGATAATGATTGAACTAAATGAAAAGAGTTTCTGACTTACCATAACCCCTTATTGATCTCGTTCCGGCTGTGAAATCAAACCTACAGAAAGCACTCCAGCTTGTTGTAACACAACCATGACTCTCATCACATTACCGTATTGAACCTTACTGTCACCCTTCACATAAGCTTGTTTTTGAGATTGACTGGCAAGCAAGCCTGCAGCTTGTTGTTGAAATTCCTCAAAGTTAAGTGCTTGATTGGGATTGGCTGACTGATTGACATAGATTTTACCCTGCGCATCCACAGAGACAATGAATGGCTCTTGCTGCTCCATAAAATCCTTTATTGGCTCAGACGGGGCCTGCGGCAAGTCTACTTGTACACCTTGATTGAACATGGGTGCTGTTACCATAAATATCACCAAAAGCACTAACATAACATCAATGTAAGGCACCACATTGATTTGCGACATAGGCTTGCGGCGGCGCGACATGCTCAAGCACGACATTTTAGTCAGCCTTCATTGATGTTGGTTCCTGTGTGTTCATTTCATCGCTTTTATGCATAATAGCCTGCCTTTGAAGCAAGGCTGTAAACTCTTCAACAAAATTATCATAACGAGTGATCAAACGATCAGCTTGATTAGAATAACGATTGTAAGCAATGACCGCTGGAATAGCTGCAAACAAACCCATAGCTGTAGCAATTAAAGCTTCGGCAATACCAGGGGCTACTGCAGCCAATGTGGCCTGCTGAGCATCACTAAGCGCCCTAAATGAATTCATAATCCCCCACACAGTGCCAAATAAACCTATATATGGACTAGTTGATCCCACCGTTGCTAGAAAAGACAGATAGTTTTCTAAAAAATCAATTTCACGAGACAAAGCCACTTTCATAGAACGCAGAGATGTATCACTGATTGAAAGAGCAGAGACTCTGTGCGTCTTATGCAAACGAATATATTCTTTAAAGCCCGCTACAAAAATATGCTCCATACCTGATAAGTTGCGTTTGTTACTGACTTTCTCATACAGTGAGGGCAAATCAGCCCCTGACCAGAATCGATCCTCAAATTCATTGGCTTGTTTATTAGCTTGCTTAAAGACTTTGGCTTTACTCACAATCATAGTCCATGAAATTAGAGAAGCGAGTACTAGTATCAGCATAACCAACTGCACTAATAGACTTGCATCTGCCACCAGACGATAAATACTCATATCAACATGCATTACTTGATAGCCTCATAGATGGTTTGCGGAATAGGACGCGGCGAAAAACTTTCACTATGCAAACATACTATATTGACCGTCGCGTTCACAATTAATTCATCATTATTATTTAGAATGTTTTGTTTCATATTCAGACTGGCCTTACGTACATCTAATACTTCAACACTCACAGCCAACTGATCATCCAAATGAGCAGGCTGTTTATAATCGATACTCACTGAGCGGACTGCAAATAAGGCACCATAATCTTTACTGACTTGATGCTGATTGATTCCTTTTGAGCGCAACCATTCTGTTCGAGCTCTTTCTAGAAATTTCAGATAATTGGCATAGTAAACAACCCCACCTGCATCGGTGTCTTCATAGTAAACATTCAGCGGCCAATGAAATATGGTCATAGATTACTCACCAAATAAATCATCGTCTTTTGTATGCTGGAGCTGTTCTGGCACAGACAAGCCAAAGTGCCTATAACAATTCATAGTGGCGACCCGTCCCCGTGGTGTTCGCATCAAAAATCCATTTAATATAAGGAACGGTTCAATGACATCTTCAATAGTGCCACGCTCTTCACCCACGGCAGCCGACAGGCTATCCAAACCAACTGGACCACCATCAAATTTCTCAATTACTGCGAGCAATATGCGTCTATCCATATGATCAAAACCATGGTGATCAACATTAAGCATATCCAGCGCTTGATCAGCAAGAACTTTGGTAATGACGCCGTCTCCCTTAACCTGCGCATAATCACGGACTCGCCGGAGTAATCGATTTGCAATTCGCGGAGTGCCGCGTGAGCGCTTAGCAATCTCAATACTTCCTGCTGAATCTAACTCGACGTTCAATATTTCTGCCGAACGAGACACAATAGAGCTGAGTTCTTCATGAGTATAAAACTCTAAACGTTGGACAATGCCAAATCGATCTCGCAATGGAGAGGTCAATAATCCCGCTCGAGTTGTCGCACCTACCAATGTGAATGGAGGGAGGTCAAGTTTGATAGATCGTGCACTTGGGCCCTCGCCAATAACAATATCCAATTGAAAGTCTTCCATCGCTGGATATAAAACTTCCTCAACAACTGGACTGAGTCGATGAATCTCATCGACAAAGAGGACATCGTTTTCTTCTAAGTTAGTGAGAATCGCGGCCAGATCGCCGGCCTTTTCAAGTACTGGGCCAGATGTCTGGCGCAGATTGACAGATAGCTCATTGGCAATAATATGTGAGAGTGTCGTTTTACCAAGGCCAGGGGGGCCAAAAATGAGCACATGATCTAGCGCCTCTTGACGTTGGCGTGCCGCGCTGATGAAAATATTCATCTGCTCACATACCGCCGTCTGACCGGTATAATCAGTCAGGCGCTTGGGACGAATGGCACGCTCGTATGCACTCTCTTCTCCATCTGTGCCCAGCCCTGTTATCAGTCGTTCATCACTCATCGCACTTATCTGGTTGTTTACTGCAATCGCTTATTTACTTAAGCTAGTTTGTAATGCAAGTCGAATCAAATCTTCACATTGATCTGACTGATCTTGGACTTTTTTTATCATTCTAAGAGCATCCGCGGGTTTGTATCCAAGCGCAGTTAATGCAGAAATAGCCTCATCCACAGCAACACTTGCTCCACCTATTGAGTTACCAGCTAGTAAAGAAGGCATCTCGCCTTGCTCTGCACCCAATCGATCTTGCAATTCCACTACTAATCGTTCAGCTGTTTTTTTGCCTACGCCGGGTAATTTAACCAAAGCATCCGTATCACCGAGTTGTATACATTGCTTGAAACCTCGCGCATCCATACCCGACAATATTGCTAATGCCATTTTAGCACCAACACCATTCACTTTTAGTAGTGTACGGAACAAACTTCGCTCAGCAGTAGTATGGAATCCATATAAAGTGTGTGCATCTTCTCTGATGGTAAGGTGGGTGTAGAGGGTAATTTCTTCTCCCTTATCAGGAAGTTGATAAAACGTCGACATAGGTGCGTTGAGTTCATAGCCCACACCAGCAACCTCTAGCATTAATTCAGGCGCTTGTTTACTGATTAAAGTTCCGCGTAAACGTCCAATCATATGATGATTATTTCATTTTATTTAAAGAATTATTAAGTCCAGTATGCGCGTGACACAGTGCTATTGCGACAGCATCAGCCTCATCTTCTTGCATACTGACACGGGTATTTAGAATTTTCGATACCATTATTTGAATTTGATCTTTACTGGCTGCCCCGTAACCGACGACAGCTTGCTTGACAAATTTTGCACTGTATTCGAATACTGGTAAATCGGCATTCACACCGGCAGTAATTGCCGCACCCCGCGCCTGCCCCAGCTTCAATGCCGAACCTGCATTTTTAGACATAAAAACCTGTTCTATCGCCATTGCTTGAGGTTTGTACTGCTCGATTATTTGACTGAGATCAAAGAAAATCTGCCCCAGTTTAAGTGGCAAATGTTCACTGTTGAGCTTTATATGACCACTACCAATATAGCGACTTTGTTGCCCATTACTCTCAATCAGACCAAAACCTGTCCTTATCGAGCCAGGGTCAACGCCCAAAATCCGTGTAAACTCGGGTTTAACTGATATTCTCCAGTGCTTCTTCGGGAAAGTCAGCGTTAGAGTAAACATCTTGAACGTCATCGAGTTCCTCTAACACATCAATCAAGCGGATGATCTTTTCTGCATCCTTAGCATCAACCTCAGCCAGTGTCGCGGGACGCATTGACACCTCAGCTATTTCAGCATGAAGATCTGCAGCATCCAACGCTTCCTTCAAACCCAAAAAATTCTCGGGTTGGCAGATAACATCTAGCGATCCATCTTCATTATTGATAATGTCATCGGCACCAGATTCAAGTGCAATCTCCATGAGATGATCCTCATCAATATCTGCCGAATAACTAATCACACCTTGTTTGTTGAACATATAAGCAACCGATCCACTGGTACCAAGATTGCCCCCGGCTTTGGTAAAAGCATGTCGAACATCAGAGACAGTTCTGTTGCGGTTGTCAGTCAGACAATCCACTAATATTGCCGTGCCTCCAGGAGCGTAGCCCTCGTAGCGAATCTCCTCATACTCCATACCCTCAAGCTCACCCGCACCCCGTTTTATTGCTCGATCAATGGTGTCCTTGTTCATATTCGCACTCAACCCTTTATCGACTGCCAACCGTAGCCTTGGGTTTGAATCCAAATCTGAGCCACCCATACGTGAAGCAACGGTGATCTCACGTATCAGCTTAGTAAATATTTTCCCACGTTTCGCATCTTGGGCCTTTTTACGATGCTGTATATTTGCCCACTTACTATGTCCTGCCATAATTTTCAGATATCGATGTATTTATTGGACTTATTTTAACACTAACATGTCCGATTAGTGTATTGAGCTGAGAGGTTACAGGGGGAATTCAGGCACCCACTGTAATATCGCTTCAGCATTGGTATGAGAAGTGGCTAACTGAATCGCTTCTTCTCTTAATACCCAACGAAATTCTGTGTGTTCACGTGGATTAAGATGCACCGATCGGCACTCATCTAATTCCAATAAAAACACA
>CAYPHQ010000027.1:0-13020 GCA_964410595.1 uncultured Thiotrichales bacterium | reverse complement strand
CCACGTAACTGCAGTTGTGCGGCTTTCAAATCCAACATCATCTCGCTACCAAGACTCAATTCCACAATGCTTTGAAAAGCAGTCTGAGCAACACGGAGGGTGGCATTTATCGGTGCAAACTCGGGACGTCCAATAGCTCCACTATCAAAATTCACTCGATCGACAGTTATGGTATTTTTCCCGAGTGCATCCTCATATGTGAATCTGGCGTCACTGATTTTAATCCCAGCCACTTCAATTCCAAGCGGAACACTTGAAGAACTATTTTTTTCAAGCTGATCTTTTGTCTGTGGCTTTTTTAAATCCGTCGTAGCGATTAAATCTTGCCAGTTAGTATTACCTGCTTTATTTTTTTCTAAATTTACTTGCAAGCCATGCAACTCTATCGTGTCTGCTTTAAGTTGAAACATCAGTAAACTCAGCAGATCAGCGCGAATGATGACGTTATCTAACTGTGCAAATGTCTCTTGTGAGAAGCCTTCAGCGTTACTCACATAGGTGTTACCTAGCTGAATACCTAGTTTAGGGAATAGGGTAAATTCAATATCTCCGACTAAAGTCAGATACCTACCGGTGGCTTGACTGAAACTGGAAGTGATAAATTCTTTGTGATCATTGGGATCAATGAGGGTAGTTACCCCCCCTATAACCACAGCCATTAACAAAACAATACTAACTAGTGAGGTGATCAAAAACTTAATTATTCTCATTACTACTCCTAATGATGACCCCAACCAAAAAGGTTCTTACAACGCAACCAACTCCCCGAGACTCTCACACAATCAGCATACACTCTAACGTGTCCAAGTGCCTGACTTGCCTCCAGTCTTCTCTAACAACTGTATTTGATGCATCGTCATGGCTTTATCGACCGCCTTACACATATCATAAATCGTCAACAGTGCGACTTGCACAGCCGTGAGAGCTTCCATTTCAACACCCGTTGGACCTGTAGTTTTAACGCGAGCGGTGCAATAAACTTGATTCTCATGTGGCTGACATTCAAAATTTAATTCGACTGATGTTAATGCCAGAGGATGGCATAGCGGTATCAGCTCAGAGGTTTTCTTAGCCGCCATGATGCCGGCGATGCGAGCAATTCCGAGCACATCACCTTTCTTGTGACCACCTGCTTGAATCAATTCTAGCGTCTCTGCTCGCATGCGTATGGCGCCTTCAGCGAGTGCCACACGTTGCGTTTCTGGCTTGTCGCCTACATCGACCATGTGAGCTTCTCCAGCCGTATTAAAATGCGTTAATTCATTCATAAACTGTGTCTATTTTTTTGCAATTATAGTGATAATATGTTGAATCATTAGTAAGATGCGATGTCAATAATCATACACCAAGGCAGCTTACAACATCTATTGTGACGATCGGATAACTCCCTATAACCACCAATTTAATATTGGCACTTTATTTAACAATTTCCATCATTATGACTATAAGAGTACGTTTTTTTGCAAGCCTGAGAGAATCTATTGGAACAGGTGAAAAAATCATAGAAACAAAGAACACCATGTCTGTTGCTGAGGTGTGGACACACTGTGCGGAAACAACTCAATTACCTGCCGCTATACCTGCCACTATACTCATTGCAATTAACCAAGAATATGTCAAACCCGATGCCATGGTGAACTCAGGTGATGAGATAGCCTTCTTTCCTCCTGTTACTGGTGGTTAACCAGCAAATCACTAGCCACCAACTGCGGAAAAAATAGCCATTGATTGTCACTATTAGCAAACAAGGCAACCTTCATTAAAGAAACAACTAAAACCATTGTCTCGATATTATCTCACCAGTAAAAACAAGGCTCTGCGACCACGTTGAATGTTTAACAACAAGCCCTGCCCATTTTTCTTAAGTGCTTTTTCAAAGCCCTTGAAATCATCTACAGGCATTTTATTTACACTCAAAATAATATCGCCTGATCTTAATCCCGCATACGCTGCCGGACTTCCAGGCTGAAGCTTAGATACAATTAGGACCGGTTTTACACCACCTTGTGAATTTTCAAGTTGTTTCATGGTGATTTCAGCGCCCACTAACTTCTCAGATAACGCTTTACCCGGCTTAGAGAACACCTTGATTTCAGCAATACGGGCCGTCACTTGTCGGTTTTTACCATTGCGAATGATGTTCAATTGAATATCTTCACCCACGCGCATCAGGCCAATTTTGTTTCTCATGTCGGTAGAATCTTTAACCTCATCACCATTGATACTGATAATGACGTCACCGGCAACCAGTCCTGCTTTGTCTGCCGCTGAATCCTGTTCTACCCTGGCTACCACCACACCTTTCTTTTGCTTAAGTTTAAAAGCCTCGACTAGTTCAGGCGTTAGATCTTGCGCGGTGAACCCTAGGCGACCACGCTTTACCTCACCATATTCAATCAACTGATCGATAATTTGTTGCGCCATATTGACCGGAATAGCAAAACCAATACCAACACTTCCTCCATTAGGCCCGACTATCGCCGTATTAATTCCTATCAACTCGCCACGCAAATTAACTAAAGCACCACCGGAATTACCTGGATTAATTGAAGCATCGGTCTGAATGAAATCTTCATATTTTTCTATCCCTAGTCCACTTCTACCCAATGCGCTGACAATACCTGAAGTCACCGTTTGACCTAAGCCAAAAGGGTTGCCTATCGCTACAACAAAATCACCTACTCTTAGTTCCTCAGAATCAGCAATGTCGATTGCATTAAGATTATCGGCCTCTACTTGAATAACCGCCACATCTGCACCTGAATCACGGCCTACAATTGTGGCATCGAATTTTCGCCCATCACTCAACGTAACAACAATATCATCTGCTTTTTCTATGACATGATTATTCGTCACGATGTAGCCTTGTTGCGCATCGATGATGACGCCTGAGCCAAGCCCCGTTTTTTTTCGCTCACGAGGTTGCTGAGGCACATCAAAAAAATGCCTAAAAAATGGGTCATTAAATAATGGGCTATGCTGAACGACCATGCTAGAAGTCGCAATATTCACTACACTCGGTGTGACTTGTTGCAACATAGGGGCAAGTGTTGGCAACTTTTCCCCTTCTACACTGACTGGCAATCCCGCCCAACTATAGAAGTTGCCAATCAATACTAGGGTCAGAGTAAGTAATAGATTTTTCATGATTCTCATAACTTAAAATTTATTAAACGTTGTTTAATCCATAATCATTTGAGAGTAGCGAGCTAACAAAGCCACAGCCATTGATAAGATACTAATCTATGTTCTCAAAACGACCAACCGCGCGATTCTTACGCACCTCATCAATAGTGAATAATTGACCATTCATTGTGATATAGGTTCCAAGTCCCGCCAAAGATACGGCGGCACAAGCAAATCCCAGATTAAACAAAGCATCACTATCACGAAATCTGGCCGGCTGCATGGCGCCAACCAATATAATAGTTTTGTCTTGTATGTGTTTTAATGCTTGCCCTGTCTCCACCATGGTATCGGTACCATGCGTGATGACTATATGTTTGCATGGCTCTCGCTCAACCCTGGACGCAATACCCACTCGATCTTGATCACTGATTTCAAGACTGTCTTTTTTCAATATACTGTCGATCGAATAATCAAAATTCACACCCGCTTGTTTGAGTATCCATTCAGCTTGGGGTTCTCCAATGGTGTAGTCACTCAGAGCATCAAAATAAACTTTATCGAAAGTGCCACCGGTACAGAGTATTTTTATTTCCATAACATCTCGCAATATTTAAGTATGTTTTTCAGTGATTATACGTTATTCAATATTTTGGATTTGTTCACGCATCTGTTCAATACATACCTTCATATCTACTGCAGCTTGTGTCGTTTTAATATCAGCCGATTTTGAACTCAAGGTATTAGCCTCACGATTCAATTCTTGCATCAGAAAGTCCATACGACGTCCAACGGGTTTGTCACTATTAACAACCGTATTGAGTTCGGACAAATGACTATCGAGTCGATCCAATTCCTCTTCAACATCTAATTTTTGCGCCATAATAACCAATTCTTGCTCTACCCTTGTCATTTCTATATCAATATTTATTTCCTCGATTCTGGATATAATTTTCTCACGCACAGCTTGCAATACCTGCGGACGCCTAGAACGGACATCTTTGATTAGATGTTTAAGTTCATCTAAACGCTTAATAATCAACTCACGCAAGCGCGCACCTTCAACCTGACGATTTTCAACCAATGCTTCGACAGTTTTCTCAAAACTGCTCTTAACAATGTCCAAGAGTAGATTTTGATCAACCGTATTTTGCTCAGTCACACCTGGCCAGTTAAGTATATCCATAGGATTCACTGCTCCAACCTGCAATGTATCTTGTGCTCGAACCGAAGCTTTATCCCGCAATTGTTGAACTTGTTTAAGCAAACTGTCCACCAGTGGCTCATTGATTGTTAGTTCTACTTGCGTATCTGACGTTGTTCGCAGTTTGAGAGAACAGTCTATTTTGCCTCGACTGAGAGCATCTTGAAGGTGCTTTCTTAAAACAAATTCTGCCGCGCGCGCATCTTCAGGCAAGCGAAAATTCATTTCTAAATATCGATGATTAATTGAGCGTATTTCCCATACAAATTGACCCAATGTGTGATTTTCTTCTACACGCGCAAAGGCGGTCATACTCTTAAGCATTGTGTACCCTTCTTAACAATAGTTTTGACTCACTAGTTATAAGTCCACCAGTTGTAGTGTAGCTCACTAGCATCACCAGTATGGCTCTATGGCATGCATGCTCGTATAATGCGCGCCAATAAACTAGGAGATAGTTATGCGACCAAGCCAACGCGCACCAGATCAACTTCGCGATATTCAATTCACACGCCACTATACCCAGCATGCCGAAGGATCCGTACTGGTCGCTTTTGGAGATACTAAAGTCCTGTGCAACGCGTCCATAGAACCAAAAGTACCGCACTTTTTACGTGATCAAGGCAAGGGATGGATCACTGCTGAGTATGGCATGTTACCGCGTTCAACGGGAAGTAGAATGGCTCGAGAAGCCAGTCGCGGGAAACAAAGTGGACGAACTCAAGAAATTCAACGCCTTATTGGCCGTTCGTTGCGAGCAGCAGTCGATTTACGCTTATTGGGTGAACATACTATCACTATCGATTGCGATGTTATCCAAGCTGACGGCGGGACTCGAACCGCCTCTATAAGTGGTGCTTATGTCGCCTTGCATGATGCCATTCACAAACTAATAACACTGAAAGCCCTAGAGCAAAACCCAATTCAACATGCTGTTGCATCGGTATCAGTAGGGATAGTTAATCAAGTCCCCGTGTTAGATCTAGACTATGCAGAGGACTCCACTGCCGATACTGATATGAATATTGTCATGAATGACAAACAACAATTCATCGAGTTGCAAGGGACTGCAGAAGGACACTCCTTTGACCAACAAGAGCTAAATAACATGATGGCTTTAGCTAAAGCTGGCATTGCCACCATCATAGAAAAACAAAAACAATGCTTAAGTGCATAAGTAGTACAGAACAGTCACGGTGAATAACACTCGCACCATCGTCTTAGCCAGCAGTAATCAAGGTAAGTTGGCAGAAATCAAAACGATATTGGCGCCTTACTCTTATCAATTACGCACGCAAAGTGAATTCTCTGTCAGTGATGCTGATGAAACTGGACTCACATTTATCGAGAACGCACTTATTAAAGCGCGCCATGCTTGTGAACACACAGGCCATATGGCGTTAGCAGATGACTCTGGTCTGGAAGTGGATGTCTTGCAAGGTGCACCAGGCATATATTCTGCCCGTTACGCAGGAGCACATGGTGATAGTGCAGCCAACAACGCCAAGCTATTAGAAGCACTTCAATCTGTACCTGAGGGGCAACGTCAAGCTCGCTTCCACTGTGTCATAGTATTGCTGCGCCATAGTGATGATCCAACTCCAATAATTTGCCAAGGAACCTGGCATGGCACGATTGCAACTTCACCCTCTGGCAGTGAAGGCTTTGGATATGATCCACTGTTTTATCTGAGTCAATATAATTGCACAGCAGCTGAACTCAGCAATGAAACGAAAAACCAAATCAGTCATCGTGCTCTTGCGCTTCGACAACTCACTGCACAACTCCAACATCTTACGCCAAACAACTGACTTTTCTGTGTCCATACAATCACCACAAAGCTTTAGCTTATATATCCATTTACCATGGTGTTTACATAAATGTGCTTATTGTGATTTCAACTCTCATGCCAGCACTACCGAAAATTTACCTGAACAACAGTATTTGCAAGCATTGTTACATGACTTACAGCTTGCCTGTGAGCCGTTAAAAGATCGCCAAGTACGCTCAATATTCATCGGTGGAGGCACACCCAGCTTATTTTCAGCTGAAGCGATTCATCAACTTTTGACCGCCTGCCATACCTACACTCACTTAGCTGATAATTGTGAAATTACTTTAGAAACCAATCCCGGAACATTCGAAATCAGCAAGTTTAAACAATTCTTAAGTGCTGGCATTAATCGATTATCAATCGGTGTTCAGAGCTTCAATGACAAGTATTTGCAGGCTTTAGGTCGAATACATGATGCACAGAATGCCCTCAATGCGATTCAAACGGCATCTGCTATTGGCTTTCGCAACATCAACATAGATTTAATGTTTGGTTTGCCTAATCAAACACTCAAAGATGCCATCAATGAGGTCCAGCTGGCCGTACAACAACCTGTTCAACACATCTCCTACTATCAACTTACATTAGAACCCAATACAGTATTTCATCGATATCCTCCCCCATTACCTAACAGCGATACCCAGTCGGAGATGCAATTTGCCGCACAGACAATCTTGCACGATGCCGGTTTTTCACGCTATGAAGTATCAGCATACGCACAGCGAGATGCTCATTGCCGACATAATATGGCTTATTGGCAATATCACGACTATCTAGGCATCGGTGCTGGAGCACATAGCAAAATCACGCTTAATGGTTCAATTACCCGTCAGCAACGCACACGTCAACCAGAGAGTTATATGCACGCTGTCAGCACTCATACACATATAGTCAAACAATCTCATATTTCCCCAGTGGAACAGCTATTTGAGTTCATGCTAAATAATTTACGTCTGACTCAAGGCTTTGAACGTCAACAACTGCACAATCTCACTCAAATTGACTGGCATGAAATAGAACCCATGCTTGTCCAACTTATGGATGAAGGCTTAATGGAGTACCATCAAAGCCATTACAGAGCCTCAAGCTTGGGATATCGTTTTCTTGATCACATCACAGAGCGTTTCCTCCCAAATTAAGGGCAATATTCATCATAATCAGATCACATGAAATCACCTCTATGTTGTTAGATACCCATCTAGTTGGCTGTCCATATTGTGGAGAATCCATCGAACTCACAGTGGATACACAAGAGGCTAATCAAGAATACATAGAAGATTGCCACGTCTGCTGTCAGCCCATAGTAATAAAACTATTGCAAAATACATTTGACCAATCCGTGTATTTAGACTGCCGACGTGATCAAGACTAACAAAAACCGCCTAAAATAAGTGCTTTATTCACAGCGAGAGCCTTTTAGCTTATTTTTCTTGAGTATTTAACTCGAAAACTTCGTGTATATCCCCAATGGAAAACACATTTTTTAATAAAAACAATAGCTTACCTATAGTGTTTAATTTTTAACCGATTTAAAGATTTAAGGCTTTTTCTCGAGAATTAATCACTATTTCTCATTCTATCCACAATTTTATCCACAGATTTTGTGGATAAGCTAACAACCTTTGATTGGACAGACACTTACGTCACTTAGTGAAATTTTTTGTTTAAAAAAAACCTCTATGTACGCGTGATTTTACTGCTTGCCATAACAAGCCAATATACAGTATCATCTCGCCTCAAATTTTAGGTCAGCACACATGAAAGCCGATATCCACCCAGAATATAAATCCATTACCATTAGTTGCAGTTGTGGTAACTCCTTCGAAACACAATCCACTTATGGTGGGGATGCTATGCAGATAGATGTGTGTGCAAAATGCCATCCTTTTTATACGGGTAAACAGAAGATACTCGACACTGCTGGACAAGTTGATAAATTCCGTCGCAGATACGGCACAAAATAATTCCGCCAGCCAATTTCAACAAGCCAATCGACTCTATCGACGATCCATCCAGGCCAATCCACTGACCGGTATATCATCACGCCACGTTCGGTTCTGTACTAATACGCACATTTTGCATGTCATTAATTTGTTGTGCTTGAAAAAACACAACCAACAGCATACCTTCTTGGTTACGATCTATTGACTCGAGGACGACAAATACATCCTTGATCTATCTAAACCAGACACCGATACATAGAAACTGACTGAACGACATTGACCGAAAGGTACCAACGACGCATGACTAAAATCAAGCTCAACAAAGGCGTATTTCGAGCTACTTGTCTGTTACTGCTAGTCTTAAGTAGTCTGGCATTACTGCAAAGCTGTGCGACCAACCCTGTTACGGGTAAGCAAGACCTAGTCCTAATGAGTGAGGATCAAGAAATTGCTATCGGTCAAAAGTATCATCAGCAGATAATGCAAACCTATCGACCTTATAATGACCCAGAACTGCAAGCATATGTCAGCGAATTAGTCGAAAATATTGCAATCAATAGTCACCGCAGTCACCTTTATTATCACGCCACGGTGTTGGACAGCCCACAGGTCAATGCGTTTGCCTTACCAGGTGGCTATGTCTACATCACGCGCGGCATTATGGCTTACATGAATTCCGAGGCGGAATTAGCTGGCGTATTGGGCCATGAAATCGGCCATATAACCGCACGCCATGGTGTTCGACAACAGAGCGCTTCTCAAATTACTAATATTCTCACATCAGTCCTCGCCAGCGCCTCTGGCATTTATGGTGCTGGTGACCTTGCCAACATTGCCGGCACAGCGCTTCTGCGAGGATATGGGCGTGAACACGAACTTGAAGCTGATCGTCTAGGTGCAGAATATCTAGCCAAAACTGGTTATGACCCACAAGACATGATCAAGGTCGTCGGTATTTTAAAATCACAAGAAGATTTTGATAAGCAACTGGCCGAAGAAGAAGGACGTGAACCACGGGCTTATCATGGCTTATTCTCAACCCATCCAGCCAATGACTTACGTCTTCAAGAAGTCATTAGAGCGGCAGACAAATACAAACCCGCTGAAGTGAATAAAGGCGAACGCTTTATGAAAATGATGGACGGTTTAGTGCTCGGTGATAGTGAAAAAGACGGCGTCATTCGCAAAAATAATTTTTATCATAAACAATTAGGCATCACTGTGAGTTTCCCAAAAAATTGGAAAATTGATAACCGTCCAGATCGTCTAATTGTCACACCAAAAACTAATGACGCGATCATACAAATGACATTGCGCGATTTGAATAAACGCCAGACACCTAAGCAATTTCTACAAGACCAGTTCAAAAATGGACTCAAACAAGGCATGAGCGTACAGACCGACGATTATCAAGGCTATACTGCGATGGTCAACACTAACACGCCGTTCGGTAAACAAAACACTCGTGTTGGGGTCATATTTAAAGACAAGCAGGTTTATCAAATTTTAGCTGCGGCCAAAAACGATTCGCTTTTAAACCAGTATGACAAATCTTTTATTGAAACAATCAATAGCCTGCGCGCACTCAAGAAAAACGAGGTCAAACTAGCTACCCCACGTAAGCTTAGAGATATCACCGCTAAACAAGGTGATACTTTTGCAAAGCTAGCGCAGCAATCCCCCCTCACATCCCATGCAGAGGAACAGCTGCGTCTCATTAATGGGCTGTATCCAGATGGAGAGCCCACTCCTGGTCAAATAATAAAAATAGTACAATAATTATTTGTTTGCGCTGGTAGTATAAACGCTGACACTTTGCCCGCTTGTCCATACTTGCTGTAAAAAACTATGAGTAAAAAACAAACAGCTTATCTAATCGATTCAAGCATCTATATTTTTAGAGCCTGGTTCACACTTCCCGACACGCTAGTTAATCATGCCGGTGAACCAGTGAATGCGGTTTACGGTTTCACTGATTTTGTGGCTGGCTTATTAGATGAAACTAATCCTGAGTTAATCTCATTTGCCTTTGATCAGAGTCTTACCAGCTCTTTCAGAAATACTATCTATCCACCTTATAAAGCCAATCGCGAACCCGCCCCTGAAGAACTCAAACGCCAATTCGTTTATTGTAGACGTTTTATTGAAGCACTAGGTTTGCCTCTACTGAGTAGTGACCGGTATGAGGCGGATGATTTATTAGGATCTGCTGCACACCATGCACGCAACCAAGGACACACTGTAACTATCCTAAGTGCCGATAAAGATTTAGCACAATTAATTACCGAGCAAGATATTTTTTGGAACTATGCTAAAAATGAACGCCTCACACCCAATAAAATTAAAGATCACTTTGGCGTTCGACCTGATCAAATTGCTGATCAATTAGCCTTAGCTGGTGACAAAGTCGATAACATACCTGGTGTTCCTGGCGTCGGCATGACTACAGCCGCTCGCTTACTCAATAAATTTGAAACACTCGATAACTTACTCGCCAATATAGCCAATATAAGCAGCATGAAAATTCGTGGCGCAAAACGTATTCAAGATTTGATTGATGAGCATCAAGACATGGTACGCTTGTGTAAACGCCTGACAGAAATCAAATGTGATGCAGAGCCATCCACGGGCAGTTTCAGACTACACCGAGAAAGCTGTGATCAAAACGCCCTTGAAGAATTGTTTGAACAACTTGGTTTTGGAAATCTGCGCCGCCAACGATGGGAGAAGCTGATTACTGCTTAGCCCCTTTAGCAAGCGCGCGCTGTTTACATAACTCAACCTCTTGTTGACTGTCATCATAAGTTGCATCAAGCGCTGGCCACCCTTGCATGTGCATCATCGCAATGTTGGTAAGCGCATGAATATGACTAGGCGTAGAATTTAAAGCAGGAATATAGCTAAAGTTTTTGCCTCCCGCCTCTATGAATATAGCGCGATTCTCCATATCTATCTCCTCCAGAGTCTCAACACAATCTGATGAGAATCCAGGACAAAATACATCTATGGATTGCACTCCTTCCTGCCCGAGTTTTTCCAGTGTTTTGTCTGTGTAAGGTTGCAGCCATTCCTCACGTCCAAAACGCGATTGAAAAGTCGTCATCCATTGCTCATCGCTCAGTCTCAGTTGAGTTGCAATTAGACGAGCGGTTTTATGACATTGACAGTGATAAGGATCACCTGACATCAAATAACGTTTTGGCACGCCATGAAACGAAAATACTAGTTTTTCGTGACGAGGATGTGTTGCCCAATGCTGATGAATCTGATCAGCGCACGCTTTAATATAGTCAGCATGTCCAGCATATTGTTGAATAAATCTAAATTCTGGCACCCATCGAAGTTGGGTAAGTGTTTGTGATACAGCATCAAACGTGGAGCCAGTCGTTGAACCAGAGTACTGCGGATACAATGGCAACACGCATAGCTTTGTGACGTTCTTTTCTTGCAATTTTTGCAAGGCGTGTTCAATCGAAGGTTGTCCATACCGCATAGCACACTCTACCTCTATGTGATCTAAACCCCGTGCTTGCAATTGCTGTTTAATGCCTTCCATCTGACCTAGGGTATGTGACATAAGTGGCGAACCTTGTTCTGTCCAAATCTTTTTATATACGGCTGCACTTTTCCTAGGACGAATACGCAAAATGATTAAGTTTAATACCAGCCACCAAATAGGGCGTGGAATCTCCACAACGCGCGGATCCCATAAAAATTCGGCTAAATATTTCCGAAGTGCCTTAGCAGTGGGTGCCTCAGGTGTCCCTAAATTTGTAATTAATAATCCTGTTTTTTCTAGACTTGAGTGCTGGTAGTCTTTTTTACCTGAGTATTTCATGATCAATGTCGTTTTTTATAGAGCGCTTAGCTTAACGCGATCTATGATTTATGAGAATCGGCGTAGGCGTTCGTGTAATGGACTGGTACGTGGAAAATGTGCTAACAAGAATTTCATTTGATCAGCCAACACTTTTCGGCCTTGCAAATAAATATATTCGGCATGGGTAGGCACAAATGGAACGGCAAGCAACTGCATCCCAGCCTGCTCAGGCGTGTAATTAGCTTTTTGATTGTTGCATCGCTTACATGAAGTGACAACATTATTCCATGTGTCTTCTCCCCCCTGGCTGATTGGTCTGACATGATCTCGTGATAGATCGTGCCGGTGGAAACTCCCTCCACAGTACATGCATAGATAAGTATCGCGTTTAAATAACGTTTGATTATTCAACGGTGGAATATAACTGTCATGCAATGTCTTATTATTGCCATAAGTTGCAATAATTGAGTTAATCTCAATGCGGCTCTTTATACCTGTCTTGGAATTTACGCCACCACGCACCACATACAACGCTTCACCGCATGTATATGCAACCTGATCTGCACAGTATAACTTTGTGGCCTCTTGATAATTGATCCACTCAAGCGGCATACCAGAGACATCTGTGCGCAAGACTTGTTGCCATAAAGATTGATCCATGGACACCTAACCTCTGTGTGACTGAGCATACTGTATGCAACTGATGCAATTGTGGCAAGTGAAACAATGATCATATAGCGAAATCCATGCCTTGGTATCGGTGAAAAACCTCGAGCGCACTGTAGTGATAAAAGATGAAAACCAGAGATATACCTACAAACTTCGAGTGTCTCTCAATGAAAATGAATCATTAAGCACATAGACTTAAAGTACTTTATTCACATGTAACGTTAAACTAATATGACACTATGCAAAGAACCGCGATAACTGACTAATATTCGACTAAGTGTATGATTTTCATACATTCATACACGAATAAAATTTGCACAAACCAAACCACATACTGATAACAAACCATGTTTTTACGTCTCACCGACACCCTATCCACATATTTATCCACAGTTTCTGTGGATAAAGTCCATCGTCCATATTG
>CAYPHQ010000026.1:0-13207 GCA_964410595.1 uncultured Thiotrichales bacterium | reverse complement strand
TTCTCATCGCGACATTCTTGAACACTTTGAAAACGATCCTGACACGAAAGCCGTCATGATGATCGGTGAAATTGGTGGTCCTCAAGAAGCCGAAGCAGCGGAATACTTCAAAAATCATATGACCAAACCTCTTGTCGCATACATTGCAGGCTTAACTGCACCTAAAGGGCGTCGTATGGGACATGCAGGTGCCATTGTTTCTGGTGCTGGCGAGAGTGCTGCTGAAAAAGTAGCACTGCTTAAAGAAGCAGGCGTTGTGGTTGCTCCAAATCCATCGGATCTGGGTATAACTATGGAAAAAGTTCTAAAAGAACTCTAGGAGAAAGAATAATGAGTAAGCCTAAGGTAATTGTTAGCCGAAAGTGGCCCGAGGAAGTAGAAGCTCAACTTAAAGAATTGTACGACGTACAGTTAAACGAGAACGATATTCCTATGACTGCTGATGAAATGAAACACGCACTTGCTAACTGTGATGCATTCTGTCCGACAGTCACTGATGCGGTTAATGCTGACGTACTGTCTGGTGATAACATTCGAGCTAAAATGATTGGAAGTTACGGTGTAGGTTACAACCACTTAGATCTAGATGCAGCTAAAGCTGCTGGATTGACGGTGAGTAACACCCCAGAAGTCCTCACCGACTGTACTGCAGATATTGCCATGGGTTTATTGATCTCTGCGGCACGCCGTATCGGAGAAGGTGAGCGTCATTTACGCAATGGCGAATGGACAGGGTGGCGCCCTACCCACATGATGGCGAACAAGGTTACGGGTAAAACACTTGGCTTAATTGGTTTTGGACGCATTGCTCAAGCGATGGCAACCAAAGCCCATTTTGGTTTTGGCATGAAGATCATCTTCAGTGATCCTTACCCACCATCACAGGAAGTGATCAACAAATTTGGTGCTACTCAGATGAGTGTAGAAGAAGTTTTACAACAATCAGACTTCGTCTCTCTGCATTGCCCAGGTGGTAAAGAAACTTATCACTTAATCAATGAAGAGCGTATCAATATGATGCAGTCACATGCCATTTTGGTGAATTCTGCACGTGGTGATGTCGTCGATAACCAAGCTCTCATTGCCGCACTAAAAAGTGGCAAGATCGGAGGCGCAGGCCTGGATGTGTTCGAAGGTGAACCTAAATTAGACCCAGGCTTCCTTGATTGTGAAAATGCCGTGTTACTGCCCCATTTAGGCAGTGCCTCTATTGAAACTCGTATTGCCATGGGTGAGCGTGTACTTGAGAATCTTAAAGCTTTCTTCAATGGTGAAATACCAAGAGATAAGCTGGTATAAGCAAGTATGCACATGATTAAAAACTCTCAAAAGTACAAAGAATAATACGGAGTTTATTGTTCTAGACTAGAGTGATTCAGCAAAAAGGAGGTTATGGCCTCCTTTTTGCACGTATGTCATAGAGCACTTTTATAACAAACTTGAATAAATTTTATGTCAAATAAATCATTTTCAGCTAAATGGTCTCAGTTCTTAACACTGTCTAGTAGCGCAAACATTAACAAGCGCGCAACCAAGTACAGTGATCAAGTCTCTGAACTGCTATTCAATTCACTTTTGAGTGTAATTCAAAAACGTAGTCCAGAAATTGAAGATATCTTTTTAGGTCAGCAAGAGCTTCGCCAAGCTAACGATGATGTGCTCCCTTACGCACTTCAAGCCTATGGCATATGGTTCCAGTTATTAACGATAACTGAGCAAATCTCCAATGAAAAACGTCTGCGTATGATTGAGACCGAAATTGGCCATGAGGGTGTACCCGGTACTTTTGCTCAAGTTGTGGCACAAGCCGCCTCCGAAGGTATTGCCGCTGACAAATTGCAGGAAATTTTAGATAACGCCTCAATCTACCCGGTCATTACGGCACATCCAACAGAAGCAAAACGTGTCACGGTATTAGAAATTCACCATCGTATTTATATGATGTTGAAACAACTTGAGCACAAAAATATCACAGCGCATGAACAGGAGAAAATTAAGCAAGAAATTCAAGACGAGGTCGACCTACTCTGGCTGACAGGTGAAATTCGTCTTGAAAAGCCCACGGTTAAACAAGAAGTCACTTGGGGTATGCATTTCTTCAAAGAATCACTCTACGACGGTGTGGTTGAGCTGTATATGGAATTAGATCGTGTATTGCAAAAATACTATCCTGATCACGAATTTGAAATTCCGCCTTTCTTTCAATTTGGCTCATGGGTAGGTGGCGATCGTGATGGCAATCCCTTTGTCACCAATGATGTTACCGAACATGCCATTTATCAGACAGCTAAGGCGACTCTGGAACACTATATTCAAAAAATTCAAGCTTTAGGTAGATACTTATCAATTGCTGGACACTCAGTTGAACTATCTCAAGAGTTTCATGAAAACTATGAAATGGTTTTAAGTAAAAGTGGTGATACAAAAAATATCAAACTTAGAAACCATGGTGAGATTTTCCGTCATCTATGTAATTGTATAGTGAAACGCTTAACAGCTAATCTCTATCAGCTCTCAACTGACAATGTTCAGGAATTTGCCTATACATCAGTTAAAGGTGTAACACGTGATCTTCGCGTTATCGAACAAGGTCTGATTGAGGCCAAGTGTAATTCTTTATGCACCACCCATGTCAGACCTCTACGTCATGGTATAGAGGCATTTGGATTTCACACAACCAAACTCGATCTCAGACAGAATTCCACTGTCACCACCAATGCTTTGCAAGAAATCTGGCAAGCACTCAATGACACTGAAGATGATGCCCCTTCCAAAGAGAGTAAGACTTGGCGCAAATGGCTACTTGAGCAATTGAAACAACCTCTCGAAACATTGCCTCAATTTACTACTCTGTCTGACATGAGCGCTGAGACATTAGACCTACTGCGCAAAATGCGTGAGTTGCAAGATCGTATCGACCGTGATGCTTTTGGCGTATTTATACTCAGTATGACGCAATCCAGTGAAGATATTCTTGGTGTTTACTTATTGGCCAAATACGCAGGTTTATTTACTGACAACCAAAATGTGGAAGCTTGTCGTATCCAAGTGGTACCTTTGTTAGAAACTATTGAAGACTTAAGAAATGGCCCAGTCATTCTTGAAAATCTTCTCGATATTCCACTCATTCAGCGAACTATCAGTGAGCTCGGTGGCTGCCAAGAAATGATGGTTGGTTACTCTGACTCTAATAAAGATGGTGGTTTCCTCTGTGCCAGTTGGGAAATTAGTAAAGCCCAGAGTAAGATCTATCAAGCCGGGCAACAGCATGGCATACAGATATCCTTTTTCCATGGCCGTGGGGGTTCTGTATCACGCGGTGGTGCGCCTGCAGGGCGAGCTATTTCTGCTCAACCACCCGGCACCATCAATGGACGTATGCGCGTCACTGAACAAGGTGAAGTGGTATCTGGCAAATTTGCTAATCGCGAAGTTGCTCAACAACAACTAGAGTTACTCGCTTCCAGCGTTTTATCACATACACTTTTCTCTGAGCAGGACTCAAAATTAAAAAGTCGACCAGAATATTATGATGCACTTGAGGCACTGGCAGGTACTTCACAGGTTGCTTATCGTGGTCTTGTCGAACAACCTGGTCTCGTTGATTTTTATCAATCTGCTAGCCCAGTTGAAGAACTCGCTCATATGAAAATTGGTTCTCGGCCTGCACGACGTTTTGGCGCTAAAAGTCTTGATGACTTGCGTGCTATCCCTTGGGTATTCGCTTGGACACAGAATAGATTGCTAGTCCCTGGCTGGTTTGGCTACGGAACAGCGATCAAGCAATTCCTTGAAGTTCGTGGAGAGGCGGGTTTAACCATGCTAGAGGAAATGGTCGAAAAATCACCCATCTTCAAACTCATCACCGATAATGTAGAAAAAATGGTTTTTCTAACTGATTTTGTCGTAGCTAAAGAGTACTCCATGTTGGTTGAGGATCAAGCTAGCAGTCAATCAATCATGGAGATTATCAAGACTGAGCGCGATCTCACAGAGCAAATGCTTCTCAAAATCACTAAGCAAGATGGATTATGTCTACGTTTCCCTAATTTCCATCAAACCATGTCTGCTCGTGTTGAAGGCATTCGCCAGATCGGTCTAGAGCAAGCTAAATTAGTTAAACAATTCCGAGCAGATCAACAAAGTGATAGCACCAAGAATAGCAACCTGATCCCTCTTCTACTCTCTATCAACTGTGTGGCTGCCGGCTTAGGTTGGACAGGCTAATTAACATACGAAGAATCGACTCTCATGAAAAAATTACTCTATCATTTTGATACTGACCCTATTCCTAGTGTATTCGATTCTGTCGTTGCTTATGATGGCGGCGCAGATCATGTCACTCAATTAGGCAGTATTACCCCAGATAACTGTTACTCTCTTGTGGAGGGTGCCATATACACGCGCGCCCCCAAGAATAAAAAAAATACAGCCTTATTTATTGGTGGTAGCGATCTAGCCGCTGGACAAGAGCTATTTGAAAGCGTCAAAAATATTTTTTTCCAAAACTTCCGTGTGTCTGTCATGCTCGATAGTAATGGATGCAATACAACAGCTGCAGCTGGTGTTGCGTTAATTTCTCATGCTACCAATGTGAAAGGGAAAACAGCAGTAGTACTGGCTGGTACTGGCCCAGTTGGTCAGCGAGCTGCCGTTATGTTAGCTATGAATGGTGCTGACGTACGCCTCACCTCACGCAAGCTAGAACGCTCTGAACAGTCCTGTCAACTTATGAAGGAAAAGTTCAACGTTGACCTAACACCAATGGAAGCTGCGGATGAAACATCAATCGCACAAGCATTAGACGGCGCCCATATTGTGTTTGGTGCTGGCAAAACTGGCATTCAATTACTCACTGCTGATCAATGGCAGAATCATCCCACATTAGAAATTATGGCCGATGTCAATACTGCTCCACCTTTGGGTTTTGAGGGCATTGACATGATGGATAAAAACCAAGATCGATTTGGTAAGAAGATTTTTGGCGGTATCGGCATAGGTGCACTTAAACTTCAATTACACCGTGCTTGTATTGCACGTTTGTTTGAGAGCAACGATTTAGTGCTAGACGCTGAAGAAGTACTCACGACAGCTAACGACTTACTCAAATAGCTAGCCACTAGGAATTCTTCTAATTGGAAGCGCTGCTACTACTCAGCGCTTAACCGGTTTTTTTTGAAGTTTACGCTGCAAAGTTCGACGATGCATATTCAATGCTCGCGCTGCAGCCGATACGTTGCCATTATGCTCTAGCAATACTTTTTGCAAATGCTCCCACTCCAAACGTTTCACTGATAAATGAGAGTCTTCAATCGGAGTCTCAAGCGAGGCTGCTTGCACTGTTAATTTCTCTAGTATCTCTTCTATTGATGCAGGTTTAGTGAGATAGTTTTTTGCTCCTAGCTTAATCGCCTCTACCGTGGTGGCAATGCTGGCATAAGCTGTGAGCATCAGAATATTCATATCAGGATGAGCATCTAGCAAATATTTAATCACTTTCAATCCAGAGTCTTCACCTAAACGCAGATCCACAATGCCAAACTTTATATCGGATAAATTTGAAATGGCTTGCAATTCACTCAAGTTATAAGCCACCACGACTTCATAATTACGTTTAATTAAAGATCGCGCCAGTGCGTCACAAAATACAATATCATCATCGACAACTATGATGGAATTCTTACTGGTCATTAATATTTCTCAATGGCAATTTAACAAGCGTCTCCACCCCACCTGTTGAGCGATTGCTTAAAGTTACACTACCCCCCATTTTCTGAATAGCTTCATGGGCTAAAAATGCGCCCAAACCAATCCCATCAGGCTTAGTTGAATAAGGTTTATTACCTATAGCTTGCATAGTTTCTTCTGCCATTCCTTCACCCTCATCTTGAATAATAATATGCGCTTCATGTTGATTACATGCCGCATAGATTGAAACTTTTATCGGTGATGCATCAGCGGCATTATCTAATAAATTCACTAAGGCCTTAGCCAGCACAGCAGGCACAACAATAAAGCCTTCATCACATTCTTGAAACTCAAATACACATTCAAGGTTGGGACGAGATGACCGCCAATCTTGAATCAATGCCGTCAAAAAATGCTTAAAAGAAATCAGCCTATCGATATCATTACTATCGATGGAACCTGCAACTGATGACATATCTTGTAACGCCTGCTTACAACGCTGAACTTGCTCAACTAAAGTGTTAATATCCTTCTGAGATATGACTTCATCAGCTTTAAGATCTGAGCAAATCAATTGTATGGTCGCCAATGGGTTACCCATCTCATGAGCAGTGCTGGCAGCTAAGGTTCCCAATGAAACTAATTTCTCATCCTTCATGGATTGTTCACGTGCAGCAGCTAATAACTTATCCTTTCTGAGCAATGCAGTTCGCATGTTAACTATAAATAAAGCCACGATGCCCGCACTCAGAACAAAACTTATCCACATACCAATTAAATGCATATTAAACGACTGATGATTATGTTGCGCATGTTGTTCAGGATAGAACCACATCAAATATGAATAAGCCAGAACACTAATCAACGCCAGCCCCATTACCCATAATTGAGATAAAAGTATGGAACCCACGGCAAGCGGCAGTAAATACATAGAAACGAAAGGATTAGCAGCACCACCTGCAAAATAAAACAGTGCGCTCAAAGCGGCTAAATCGATAACTAACTGTAGAAAGATTTCGTTTGAACTGGCCTCATTAGGTCTCTTTGTATGCACCCAAGTGTAAGCATTTATCAATATTAACAGCACAATGACACAGCTCACGCCTACGCCATTGAAAGACACAAAGAAAACATATTTGGCCAACAACGACGTGACCACTTGAACAAAAATTAAAACACTGCGAAACCAAAACAGTTTCTCTAGAGTGTGACTATTACTTTTCCTCCACCATGATATCTTCATGATTGCCTATCCATGGTGGAGATAAAGAAAGCCTTAATGACTATATTTAGAGGTTAGTTATTTCTTTTCTCAAGTTCTGAGTCTAAAGCAACAATAACTTTTTCCAAGTCGTTGACAATATGAAAAGAATCGATCACTTCACTTGCGGCTTTCACACCCATATACGACTCATCAATTGCTTTGCGATAACGTCCTATAATAGAGTCTTCAAGCATCATGTCAGACTTCAAACGCTCATAAAATTCTGGATTAGCATCAAACGCGTAAATCATTGACATATAAACCGCAGAGAAACGGAAATCATATGACTGATAATCAGCCAATGACTGGATTTCTCTGTGATTAGCCATCAGCTCGACTTTGAAAGTATCGCGATAACCCATTAACAAGTCCTTAAAATCGCCTTTGATTTGGTACTCGTCAATAAGTACAGGAATGACATCAGCGATCGATAAGCGCACCTTATCGTGACGTAATAGCTCTGATAGCATATGGGCATCGGCTTGATCTCTGCTGGTTTGATTCTGGCGAATTTGATCAAGGTTTTCTTGGTGCTCATCGCGCAGACTAGAGACTTCATGTGTCGACCATTGATCAAGATCAGCGGGCACTTCATAACTGACACTTGCGCGATCAATACCAGGGATATTAGATTTGCCTGAATCAGCTAAACTTATTGATGAAAACGATATCAGCATCCCGGCACACAATGGCATCCATACTTTCAGAACGACAGAAGAAATAACTGCCTTCAGCGACTTAATTATCTGCTTATACATTATCCTAAACCTTATTATGATGTTCTTGTTGTTATTTATTCATGATGATTTGCATTATGTTGCTAAATGCTAGCGTTAGCAAAATCACTGTGTAAAATGACCCATCTAGTCAGCCAAAGCTATGACACGAATTGTAGCTCGCATGATAGCATTAACCTGCATATTCATTGAATAAATGCGTCAATTTTATGCAATTACCCGTATAATTAATATACATTCTTATTTGTTTAGACCATGCCAATGGAAACATTCGATATCAACACTTTCCGCGCGGCGGCACCCTACATCTACGCTCACCAAGGCAGTACTTTTGTCATCACTTTGCCAACCGAGATTGTCACGAGTGATTCTCTAGGTGAGCTTATACAAGACCTAGCTCTGATGCAGACTTTAGGCATCAAACTTATTATCGTATTTGATACTGGCCTATTTAGAGCTCGATCACCTAAAGTCGTCGACCATAATAAGATGATCAAACTGCAGCATCTGATTGGCGAATATCAAACTCGATTAGAATCACTTTTTTCCACAGGCTTAGTCAACACGCCCATGGCGGGCATGAAACTCACCACAGTCAGTGGCAACTTTGTCCTTGCAAAGCCAGTTGGCATCGTCGACGGAATCGATCAACAATATCGTGGCGAAGTGCGCCGCATCGAAACACATGCCATCCGCCAGCAACTAGAAGTCAATAACATAGTATTATTGTCATCATTAGGCTATTCACCCAGTGGTGAGTGTTTTTATATTGATAAATATCAAATTGCCTCCACTGTGGCAGCCAGTATGCCAGCTGAAAAACTTATTTTTCTCACTGAAGAGAAAAACCTTCTCGACCATCGTAAGCAACGCATCAAATTCCTTACCTTAAGTGATGCTCAGGCATTACTTAAAAGACGTAAGACGCTGTCCGCCAAAATGCGCATGTTGGTTGAGCTATCACTGCAGGCCTGCTACCAACAAGTCGAGCGTGTACATATCCTAAGTAACACGTCATCTGGTGTACTGTTACAAGAATTGTTCAGTCAAGATGGTGCCGGTACTATGATTACACATGACGCATATGATGATATTCGCAGCGCCAGTATTAATGATGTCGGTGGTATACAATCATTAATTAAACCTCTAGAAGATGAAGGTATTTTGCTCGTTCGTTCTTCAGAGCAGATTGAGCGTGATCTGAAACATTATGTGGTGATTGAACGTGATGGTTTTGTACTCGCCTGTGGGGCATTACTCCCCTACGACAATCAATATCACGCAGAGTGTGCTTGTATCGCAGTACATCCAGAGTTTCAAAAGGAAGGGCACGGTAAACGCTTAATCAAATTTTTGGAAAACAAAGCTAAACAATTAGGTTGTGATACAGTATTTGCCATGACCACGCGCTCATTGCATTGGTTTTATGATAACGGTTATCAAAAAAGCCAATTGAACGCGTTACCTGCCGATCGTCAAAAAGCCATCAGCAGCAAAAGAAACTCGCGTGTTCTTGTCAAAAAACTTGCTTAATGGAGATTTATATCGCATGAAGAAATGTTTTCAGTTGATAACACCACTTACCCTACTGGCTTGTTTGCTATTTTCTGAATCTGTCCTCTCTCGAGGCGGTGGTATGAGCTTCAGAGATGGTTTATTTTGGTCAGCTGATTTAAATAGAAATGAACAGCTGACACTCAAGGAATCACAAGTCATCTACAATCTCGGCGATCCGAAAGTATTTAAAAAATACGACCGAAGTGGCGAAGGCTTAATCAGTAAATTTGAGTTTTTTGATTACTTGCTTAAACGCAGCAATGATGAATAAACACACCAAACGATCGACCTCATAAGATCCATTCAACGATAGTTAAATAATCTGTTTAGATCGAATCACGATTTGTTTATCCACCTGCATATCTTCAAAAGTATAAGGAATACCTCCAACACCTAGACCGGACTGTTTAAGGCCAGCAAATGGCATCCAATCGACTCGGAAAGAAGTATGGTCATTAACCATAACTGTGGCAGCATCGAGTTGCTGACTGCAATACATGGCCACATCAATATTTTGCGTCAGCACTGAGGCTTGAAAAGCATAAGGCAAACTGTTCGCCTGCTTAATCGCACTGTCTATACAATCGTAACCGTAGACACAGATCACTGGACCAAAAATTTCTTTTTGGCTCACTGCATCCTCCGTACTCGGATTGAGTAACACTGTGCAAGCATAGGTCGATGCTGATAAAACATGACCACCACACATGCACTGAGCCCCTGACTGCATAGCCTCGTCTACCCATTCAGCAACACGAGTCACTTCATGTGTGCGAATCAAAGGTCCCACATCGGTCGCTTCTAATGTTGGATCACCCACAGACATGGTTTGAGCAAGGTTAGCTAAGCGTTGTGCGACATCCTCTGCCATCGCTTTTGGTGCGTACACTCTTTGCACCGACACACACACCTGACCCGCATGATAAAAACCCCCTTTAGCAATTAGTGGTAAGGTGTCCTCTAAATCAGCGCTCTGCTCTATGATAACGGGTGCAACACCGCCATGCTCTAAGGCACAGCGAGCACCAGGCGCCAACTTACTACGCAGCATCCAACCCACCTTAGCACTACCTATAAAAGATAAGAATGCCACACGAGTATCACTGACTAACTGTTCTGCAAGACTATGGCCTTTGACTACACACCCCTGACAATAGGCTTCTGGCAAGCCTGCCTCACGCAATAGCTTAATAAAACGCATGCATGACAATGGCGTGTCCTCAGCAGGTTTAACAATCACAGGACAACCAGCAGCAATCGCTGGCCCGACTTGATGCACAATTAAATTCAATGGATGATTGAAAGCGCTAATCGCTACGACCACACCGATGGGCTCTTTATGTGTAAAAGCCAAACGCTGCATGGAGGCGGCGTTCAGTCCCATAGGAATTTCCTGACCAGAGTCAGTACGCAATACCTCAATACAGCTCTTTATACCATCAATCGCTCTAGTCACTTCCACACGTGAGTCAAGTAAAGGTTTCCCTCCCTCACGAGCTGCCTCTATTGCCAACCATTCCTTCTGCTGTTGCATTAATGCTGCGGTCTTTTCCAAAATTTGCAGTCGCTCTGGCTTTGGCAACCATGCTTTTCTGTCAGAAAAAATTTTATGCGCTGTTGCCAATGCAAGCTCAATATCAGCACTGCACGCATAAGGCACCTGAGCAATTTCACTTCCATCCCATGGCGCACTGACAGTTAACGACTCACCGCTACCCTGCGCTCCTTTAATCATCAATGTGAATTGCTCAGTCATTTAATCTACTCCAGACACATACCACTAGTGAGTCGACTTAATTCTTCAGTTAATTTCATATTCTCAGAATAATCGACCGGGCAATCAATAATCACCACCGTGTTATCTGCGATAGCTTGAGTTAATACAGGCTTAAGATCCTCACTGCGCTCAACGCGATAACCCTTTGCACCAAAACTCTCTGCATACTTTACAAAATCAGGATTATTAAATTCAATGTGGCTGGGACGCCCTAATTTACGCATCTGATGCCATCGAATTAAGCCATATTCACTGTCATTCCAAATTAAAACAATAATGGCAATTTTGTTGCGTAGTGCTGTTTCAATTTCTTGCGAATTCATCATGAAACCCGCATCACCAGTGACGGTTATTGCTACACGCTCAGGCTGTACCAATTTAGCCGCGATCGCACCGGGCACACCAATGCCCATAGAAGCAAATCCATTGGAGATTATACAAGTATTAGGTGATTCTGCTTGATACATGCGTGCCATCCACATTTTATGCGCACCCACATCAGAAATAACCACATCTTTAGCATCTAGCACCGCGCGCAAATCAGAAATAATCTTCTGCGGCTTGATCGGAAATGATTGATCATCAGCATGCTCAGATAACTCGTTAACAATAGTTCTGCGTAACTGGTTATTGAATACGCCTTTTCTTGGAATTGCACGTTCCGCAATAGCATTCAGACCCGCGCTAATATCTCCCACCAATCCCATCTCAAGAATATAATGCTCATCGACTTCGGCCGGACTCATATCAATATGAATAATTTTCTTGTCTTTGTATTTATGCCAAATGTGTGGATGAAATTCCACCATATCAAAACCAACGCAGATAATGACATCAGATTTTTCAAATCCGCAACCTACATAATCCTTGGCTTGCAAACCCACTGTACCCAATGACAACTCGTGTGAAAATGGAATCACGCCCTTAGCCATAAAGGTTGAAGCTACAGCAATATTGAGCTTTTCTGCAAAGTTAACCAAAGCTTCACTAGCCTTGTTTCGAATCACTCCGTTACCGGCCATAATAATCGGATATTCTGCCTGATTAATCACTTCTACCGCTTGCTGAATTTTCCTATCAGGCGGAGTTGGCAATGACGGTGACTGCACTTTTAGCGGTTGCTTTTCAACCAGCATAGTGGCACCCGCAATATTTTCTGGGAAATCGATAAAGCTACCACCAGGTTTCTCCATCTGCGCATCTTTGAAAGCTTTTCTTACCACCTCAGGAATAATTTCTGGTGCACGTATCTGCGTACTATATTTTGAAATTGGTTCGAATAAATTTACTAAATCTAATACCTGATGGCTCTCTTTATGCATGCGCGTGGTCGCACCTTGTCCAGCAATCGCCACAATGGGGGCGCGATCCATATCAGCATCAGCAAAGCCTGTCACCAAATTGGTTGCCCCAGGCCCTAGAGTAGAAAGACACACACCCGCACGCCCTGTCAGACGCCCATAGACATCTGCCATAAAAGCTGCACCTTGCTCATGACGTGTGGTGATAAATTTTATCTTGCTATCCAGTAGAGCATCCATAACATCTAGGTTCTCCTCTCCCGGGATACCAAAAATGTATTCAACCCCCTCATTTTCTAAGCATTGTATAAATAATTCTGCTGCTTTCACTGTGCCCTCCAGGCGTGAATGAAATTTCAAAAAAGATACATAGACGGTTTCGGCTTGAGTATATAATGCTCATCATACAGATGCTTCTATGACCCATCTACGTACATCACAAACATAGGCCGTATCGATTATAAAGTGGATTTTATGGGCACACGCAAACAACAACTCATCCATTGGTTACAACAGTGCTACAGTGACGATATCCAGTCACTGGAGAGCGTTTCCGGCGATGCTAGCTTTCGCAAGTACTATCGCTTTAAAATCAATGCCACTCATGCCACAGAAACACCTCGAACTTCATTCAACAGTGGTGCCAATGAGGTAACGTTGATCGCGGTAGATTCACCACCCACTCATGAAAACAATCAAGCTTTTATCGATACGAGCTTACTGTTGAAAAAGCATGCAGTTTGCGTGCCGGTTATTCGCCATTACTCCGCTCAACATGGATTTTTTGTACTCTCAGATTTTGGCAACGACCTATTACTGCAACAGCTCAATGCAGACAACGCCGATAGCTATTATCGCATGGCTATCAACACGCTAATTAACT
>CAYPHQ010000025.1:0-13533 GCA_964410595.1 uncultured Thiotrichales bacterium | reverse complement strand
CTGGAGGGTTAGTTAATTCTTCTATATCTGGAAGATATTGTTTGAGTACGGGATGTCCGACTGGGAATTTTTCTAACAGATGTCGACTGACTTGCACAGGGAATAGCCCATCTATCACTTGATATTGATCTAGCATAGTGTGGCTGTCAGGTAATTTTGGCTTAAGCTCATTGAGACCAACATAGGATTGAGCAAAAACTTTTTTCCAGTATAGGGGATGTTCTGAAGATGACATGCACGCTATCATAGCGCGTCTATTAACGCACTCAAGGTTTATTTATGGCGAATTACAATACCAATGAATTCAAATCCGGTTTGAAAATCATGTTGGATGGTGATCCCTATACAATTGTGGAAAATGAGTTTGTTAAGCCAGGTAAAGGCCAGGCTTTTAATCGTGTTAAAGTGCGTAACCTGAAAACTGGGCGTGTGGTGGATAAGACGTTTAAGTCTGGTGATAGCGTTGAAGGGGCAGATGTCATGGAAGTGGATATGCAATATCTTTACAGTGACGGTGAGCAATGGCACTTTATGGATCCCAATAGCTTTGAACAGCATGCTGCAGATGAAACGGCAGTGGGTGATTCTGCGCAATGGCTTAAAGAACAAGATGTGTGTGTGGTGACATTGTATAACGGCGCCCCATTATCTGTGATGGCACCTAATTTTGTTGAATTGACTATTGCTCAATCCGACCCCGGCATTAAGGGGGATACTGCTCAAGGTGCGACAAAACCGGCAACTTTAGAGACTGGTGCGGTAGTTAAAGTGCCATTATTTGTCGAGGAAGGGGAGGTGATCCGTATCGACACGCGCAGTGGTGAATATGCCTCTCGAGTCAAAGACTAAGTTTTTGATCTTAGAAAGATCGCTTGCTTATACGAGATTGATCTGAAAATACTGATTTATGCAAGATTGGCGTCCAACGGCAAGTATTGAAAATATTCAACAGCGTGCGCAATTGATGGCCACTGTTAGAGATTACTTCAAGCAACACAATGTACTGGAAGTAGAGACACCATTGCTATGTGCACGTACAGTAACTGAGCCTCATATTGAGTCTATTGCTATCATGACTCAGCAACAAACGCGTTATCTACAAACCTCGCCTGAATATGCCATGAAGCGTTTGTTAGCTGCTGGTGTGCCGGATTGTTATCAAATATGCAAAGCATTCAGGCAATCTGAAAATGGGTCGCGACATAATACTGAATTCACCATACTAGAGTGGTATCGGCTTGGATTTGATCTCAATCAGATCATACAAGAGACTACTGGCTTGATCGAAATCTTGCTTGGCAAACCACTAGCGATTAAAACTATCAGTTACTGTGAAGCAGTAAAGCAAGTACTTGAGTGTGAGTTGGCAGATTTGGATCTGGCTTTTTTAATGTATCAAGCTTCATCGAATGGATTGGTAGATGCACATCGGTTGAGTTATGAGCAGTGTTTGGATTATGTGTTTTCAGAGTGTGTGCTTCCGCATGTGCAACATGATGGCTTATGTGTCATTCATGGTTATCCGCTTGCGCAGGCAGCATTGGCAAGAGTTAATCCGCAGCAAGCCGATGTTGTTGAGCGTTTTGAAGTGTTCTTTCAAAATCTAGAGTGTGCTAATGGCTATGTGGAACTCACCGATGCCCATCAACAAGCGCAACGTTTTGACAATGACCAACATCGTCGCGCGCGCTATGGTTTGCCTGAAATAGAACAAGATGAGCGCTTGTTGGCCGCTTTGGATGCAGGTTTGCCCAATTGTGCTGGTGTGGCGATGGGCCTAGACCGAATCCTGATGTTACTGTGCGCAACTGACAATATTGCTCATGTGTTGAGTTTCGATTGGTCTCATGCTTGAGTTCAATGGTTAAGTCTAAACACATGGCTGATGGTGCATAATTCGATTTACCTGCTTGCAGCGGCTAAACATTGGCGATTTTCTCGCCCATCAATACTTTTTGCTCACAGCTGAGGCTGTCTATGGCTTTACCAAAGTCTTTTGAGTACATCATCACCACAGTTGAGCCCATATTAAAAGTACCCATTAAATCCCCTTTTTTGAGTTGAATAGATTGGTCTTGATAGTTATAGCTAATGACATGATCTAGATGAGGGGGGGTGACGGGTCCGGCCCATACGGTATCAATAGCAGCAACATTGACGGCACCAACCATGACAGAAGCCATGTAGCCATGTTGAGTTTTGAAGATACAGACCACACGTTCGTTACGTGCATAGAGTTTGTCGATCGCCTTAGGGGCGTAAGGGGCTACACTAAATAATCGACCCGGCACGTAAATCATCTCCATGAGTTGGGCGTCATAGGCCATGTGCACACGATGGTAATCACGTGGGGAGAGATAAATAGTGCAAAAATTGCCATCCTTGAAATATTCAATGTGTTGACAATTCGGAGTGAGAAATTCGTTTAAAGTGAAGTTTTTACCTTTGGCTTGGATGAGCGAGTGTTGTTCGATCTGGCCGAATTGACTGATTTTGCCATCGCAGGGGGAAATGATCGCTTGCTCATCAATATCGATGGGGCGTGCATCCGGCTCCAGCTCGCGCGTGAAAAAAGCATTGAATGTCTCAAATTCCGATAGGTTTTTGATTTTTGCGTCTTGTAAATTGACATTGAATACTTTGATAAAAAGTTTTATCAGCGTGTCTAGTAGAGGTAGTTTTTGTCGTGTCAGCCAGTAAGTAGCACGAGATACATAATGATGAGGGAAGAAGTGAAATATCAGTCCCTTGGTTTTTTCCCAGCGGGTCGCGTATTGATTGTTCATTATTTGAAATGCTTTCTGATTGTGATGATGTCTTGTGAAATCTTTTTGGCATCATGGGGAGTATTAAATACAGCGCTGATCGCATTGTTTGGTGCGATTAAGTAAAGCGCACTGCTGTGGTCGACTTGATAAGCGTCAGGACGATTCTCATCTTTATTAATAGTCGCAATGATGCCCATATTTTTGAGGAATAAGGCTAATTGTTCATCATAGCCTGAGGCGCCAATGATATTTTGATGAAAGCCACTGACATAGCGATTGATTTGTTCAGGGTCATCACGTTGAGGGTCAACAGAGATGAAGACAATTTTAAGATCGTCAATAGATTGTTGTTTTTCTATGAGGTTGAGACTATTAGTTAAAGTCGCCAATGTCATTGGGCAAATATCTGGACAGTGGGTGAAGCCAAAGAACCAGAGTGTCCATTGATCCTGAATATGTGTGTTAGAGAAGGACTGACCGTGTTGGTCGATGAAATTAAACTTAGGTATGGCGACTTGCTGATCATATAAATAAGTGGCATGTTGCAATTGTTCCTCGACAGCAATATTTTTTTGATGCGAGGTATAATTGAAAACGCCCAGACCAATAATCAATGCCAAGAGGCCACATATCAGCAAGGTTAAATTAGTCTTAGTTTCACTCATCTTTGATCAATATTACTTAGTTGCTCACTCAATTAACATTATTGTTATTAACATAAATTGGATTATATGGCTTCACAGACAATTAAACTACGCTCTTTATATCTCAAAGATGTGCTGCATGAGAGCTGTAAACTGTTGACAAAAAGTAATTGTGTGTTTGGGCAAGGCATGCAGTCTGCACTTGATGAAGCCGCGTATCTTGTCAGTTTTGTGATGCAATTGCCATTAGACTTTTGTCCTGATCAAGAAAATAGAGTGCTCACACAACAAGAAATTGAGCGTATTCAAGACATTCTTATGCAACGCATTATTAACCACCAACCCCTTGCTTATATTTTGGGTAAGACTTGGTTAGCAGGTGTTGAGTTCATTGTTAATCCTAATGTCCTGATTCCACGTTCACCGATTGCGCATATGGTTCTGGAACAATGCTTTCCTTGGGTGCAGTATGAGCAGATCTCAGCAGTTTTGGATTTATGCACTGGCAGTGGCTGTCTGGGCATACTGGCGGCTATGGCATTCCCTGATGCACGAGTGGATCTGGCGGATATAGATCGTCAGGCGCTTGCCGTGGCGCGATCAAATGTGGCTAAACATGGCTTAGGCTCAAGGATTAATGTCATATGTTCAGATGTTTATGCACAGATTCCCAAGCAGCAATATGATATTATCTTGGCTAATCCACCCTATGTGCCGATATGTGAGCAAAGCCAACTTCCTGCAGAGTTCAGACAAGAGCCGCAACATGCCCTGTTCTCTGGTGAAGATGGTCTCGATATCGTTAAACGAATTATTGCTGACGCAGTAGAGTATCTACCATCGTCGGGCATATTAATTCTAGAAGTCGGTCAATATGCTGATGTGTTGGAAGCCTATTATTCTCAACAGCCGATTATGTGGCACGACTGTCAAGATGGGGGAGAGGGTGTTTGCGTGTTGACGGCACAACAATGCCAGCAGATGGCAGCCTCACACCAACAAAACTTAGCCAGATAGTACTGGCGATAAACTCATTGAGTCAACGAAAAAGAAAATGAGAGCGATAGATTAATGTCAGGAAATACGTTTGGAACATTGTTCACTATGACATCGTTTGGTGAGAGTCATGGCCCGGCTATTGGTGCTATTGTTGATGGCTGCCCTCCAGGTATTGAGTTATCAGTCGCTGATCTCCAGCCTGACCTAGACAGACGCAGACCAGGACAGTCAAAATTCACTACCCAGCGCAGAGAATCAGATACGGTGGAGATCTTATCAGGAGTTTTTGAGGGTAAAACTACTGGCACGCCCATTGGATTGCTGATTCATAATGAAGATCAACGTTCTAAAGATTATTCTAAAATCGCTCAGACATTTCGTCCGGGGCATGCTGATTACACATATTTTAAGAAATATGGCATCCGTGATTATCGTGGCGGTGGACGCTCATCTGCGCGCGAGACTGCGATGCGTGTGGCTGCAGGAGCAATTGCAAAAAAATTCCTCCAAACTGAATATGGCACACAAATTCATGCCTGTGTCACTCAAGTAGGAGATATACGTGCACAGCAATTAGACTGGTCGCAGGTTGAAAGCAATCCATTCTTTTTCCCTGATGTTAATTGTTTGCCTGATTTAGAGAAGTTTCTTGATCAATTGCGTCGAGATGGTGATTCCATTGGAGCCCGTTTATTAATACAAGGCAGTCATGTGCCAGTGGGTCTAGGTGAGCCAATATTTGACCGTCTGGATGCAGATTTGGCTAAAGCAATGATGTCTATCAATGCTGTCAAAGCGGTTGAGATAGGCTCAGGTTTTGAGTGTGTGACTCAACGAGGCAGTGAACATAGAGATAATATTCAGCCACAGGGTTTTGCTAGTAACCACTCTGGTGGCACGCTGGGCGGAATTAGTTCTGGGCAAGATCTGTCTGTGTCGATAGCCTTAAAACCGACCTCCAGTATTCGAGTGCCTGGCCCCACTGTGAATGAGCAGGGTGAAGAAACAGAAGTAGTTACCACAGGTAGACATGATCCTTGTGTGGGGATACGTGCAGTTGCTATTGCGGAGGCTATGATGGCGCTGACTTTAGCTGATCATGCACTTAGGCATAGAGGTCAAAACGCAGGGGTGACTACGGCTTGCCCGGATATCCCTGCATCGCAATAAACAATGGAACTGTAAAGCTATGGCAGCTCAATCGCTATATAATAAATTATGGAATTCCCACGTTGTTCATACTCAAAAAGATGGCACAACGTTGGTTTATATTGATCGTCACTTAGTGCACGAGGTGACCTCTCCACAGGCGTTTGAAAGTTTACGCGCCGCGGGTCGAACACCATGGCGCAAAGCGTCAATATTGGCTGTGCCAGATCACAATGTACCAACCATTCACCGTGATCAAGAAATTGCAGATCCTGTCTCACGTCTTCAATTGCAAGCATTAGATGATAATTGTGAATACTTTGGTCTTAATAAATTTGCGATGAATGATCCCAGACAGGGTATTGTGCATGTGATTGGTCCTGAGCAGGGAGCTAGCCTTCCAGGTATGACGATTGTATGTGGAGACTCACATACATCAACACACGGCGCGCTCGCCGCGTTAGCTTTTGGCATTGGCACTTCGGAAGTTGAGCATGTGCTGGCCACGCAGTGTTTACAGTTGAAAAAGACACGTTCCATGTTGGTGGATGTGCAAGGCACGCTTCCCATCGGAGTTTTTTCTAAAGATGTCGTTTTAGCTTTGATTGAAAAAATCGGTACAGCAGGTGGTACGGGATACACTATAGAATTCGCAGGATCTGCAATTTCTAATATGTCCATTGAGGCGCGCATGACGATCTGCAACATGTCTATAGAAGCTGGTGCACGTGCAGGTATTATGGCGGTAGACGACCAAACATTAGAGTATATTGTCGGTCGTCCATATGCCCCCAAAGGCGCCATGTGGGAACAAGCAGAACAGGCATGGCGACAATTAGTGTCAGATCCTGGCGCTGAATTTGATCAAGTTGTGTCCTTAGATGTTAGTCAATTAGTGCCACAGGTTAGCTGGGGAACTTCTCCAGAAATGGTGGTGGGTATTGATGCGGTGATTCCTGACCCAGATCAAGAGAGCAATACAATTAAAGCAGAAGGCATGCGCAATGCACTGGCTTATATGGATCTTCAACCTGGTGTGGCGGTCGATCAAATCGCAGTGGATAAAGTCTTCATTGGCTCTTGCACTAATTCACGTATAGAAGACTTAAGAATTGCTGCAAAAGTTGTTGAAGGGCGCAAGTTGGCAGCTAATATCAAACTCGCAATGGTTGTGCCTGGCTCGGGTTTGGTTAAACATCAGGCAGAACAAGAGGGCTTAGATAAGATATTTCAACAGGCTGGTTTTGAATGGCGTGATCCGGGCTGCTCTATGTGTTTGGGTATGAATGCTGACCAACTGGAGGCGGGTGAGCGTTGCGCTTCAACTTCGAATCGAAATTTTGAGGGACGTCAAGGTCAGGGTGGGCGAACCCATTTAGTGAGTCCAGCGATGGCCGCGGCAGCAGGTATTGCCGGTCATTTTGATGATGCCCGCAAATATATTGATCATGATTAGAATTGTCTTTATGAGAGAATATTGGATATAACTAATGGATGCTTTTACACAATTGACTTCACAAGTGTTGCCACTTGATCGTTCTAATGTCGATACGGATGCTATTATTCCAAAACAGTATCTTAAGTCTATTCGTAAGAGTGGATTCGGTCCCAATTTGTTCGATGACTGGCGTTATCTTGACCCCGGTATGCCAGATCAAGACAACAGTCAAAGACGCTTAAATAATAATTTCATTCTCAATAATAAAGTCTATTCAGAGGCTAAGATTTTATTAGGTAGAGATAACTTCGGCTGTGGATCGTCTCGAGAGCATGCTGTTTGGGCAATGACAGATTACGGTTTTAGAGCTGTGTTATCGAATAGTTTTGCCGATATATTTTTTAGTAATTGTTTCAAAAATGGCTTGTTACCTGTGGTGCTAAGTAATGAAGAAATCGATCAGCTATTCATAGCGTGTGCACAAGATCAAAAATTCAGTCTGTTTATTGATTTAGAACAACAAATAGTCACTGCTGATAATGGGTTTAAAGCCAGTTTTGAAATAGATCCGTTTCGTAAACATTGTATGCTCAATGGTTTAGATGAAATAAGCATTACGCTGCAGCATGAAAAAGAAATTCATGCCTATGAAGAACGCGCCAAGCAACAAATGCCATGGCTATTTATGAATGACTAATACTATTAATAATTATGTCTAGAATTTTAATTTTGCCAGGAGACGGTATAGGTCCTGAAATTGTTGAACAAGCGGTCAATGTCCTGCAGTGTTTTCAGTCGTATGGTTTATCAATAGAAATTGAACACGGTTTGATCGGTGGGGCTGGTTATGATCAAACTGGGTCCCCATTGCCAGAACAGACTTTACAGTTAGCGCGTGCTAGTGATGCAATTTTATTAGGTGCAGTCGGAGGGCCGCAGTATGATTCAGTGCCACGGCATCTCCGCCCTGAGCAAGGTTTACTTGATATTCGCGGACAATTGAATCTATTTGCTAATTTACGTCCCGCCTTGCTTTATTCTCAATTGGCTGAGGCTTCTTCTCTCAAGCCTGAATTAGTCGCTGACTTAGATCTGCTGATAGTGCGAGAGTTAACAGGGGGTATTTACTTCGGCCAACCACGTGCTAATGAAAAAATAGATGGTGTGCGTCGTGCTTACAACACGATGGTTTACGATGAAAATGAAATTAGACGTATTGCTCATGTGGCATTTAAAGCAGCACAGAAGCGTGATAAGCGTTTATGCTCTATCGATAAGGCTAACGTTCTGGAAGTCTCGTTATTGTGGCGCACAGTCATGGAAGAAGTTCATAGTGAGTATGCGGACGTTGAGTTGAGTCATATGTATGTTGATAACGCCGCAATGCAATTAGTTAGAGCGCCTAAACAATTTGATGTCATGGTGACTTCGAATTTGTTTGGCGACATTTTGTCAGATGCGGCTGCCATGTTGACGGGATCCATTGGTATGTTGCCATCAGCTTCATTGAACGAACATAATTTTGGTATGTATGAGCCTATACATGGCTCTGCTCCCGATATCGCGGGGCAAGGTATTGCTAATCCATTAGCCACCATCTTATCGGTAGCGATGATGTTGCGGTATTCTCTTGATCAGCAAGAAGCGGCTGATATTTTGGAACAAGCTGTCATTGCAACTTTGCGCAGTGGTTTCAGAACTCAAGATATCGCAAAATCTGACGAAGCTGCAGTCAGCACTGTGCAAATAGGTGAAGCAGTAATTGAACGATTACAAACTTTATTGACGGCATAGTGTGTATTTAAATATGGTCACACAGATTCTATGGCATCACTATAATGGATCTATTTAATTGCTATTCTGCTGACAGATACTGAATATTATTTTTAAATAAGTACGAGAATATTGAAGGAAAGTAAATGACTAAGAAATATGATGTTGCTGTGGTCGGCGCTACGGGTGCGGTAGGTGAGGTGATGCTTGCCATGCTCGCGCAACGTCAATTCCCAGTCGGTCAAGTCTATGCGCTTGCGAGTGCTCGCTCAGTCGGTAAAAAAGTCGCTTATGGCGATCAACAAATTGAAGTACAAGATTTAGCAGCGTTTGATTTTTCGAAAGTGCAAATTGGATTATTTTCGGCAGGCGCATCGGTGTCTGATGAATATGCGCCAAAAGCCGCTGCAAGTGGTTGTATAGTGATAGACAACACATCTCGTTTTCGTTATGAAGATAATATTCCGTTGGTTGTCCCAGAAGTTAATCCAGAGGCAATTGCGAACTATAAGCAAACTGGCATTATTGCTAATCCCAACTGTTCAACCATACAGATGGTGGTTGCGCTTAAACCAATACATGATGCGGTAGGCATCACTCGGGTTAACGTGGCGACATATCAAGCTGTCTCCGGCACTGGTAAAGAAGCGATTGATGAAACTTTACAACAGACAAAGGCAATATTGGCTGGAGAGCCGGTTAGTTGTGAGGTGTATCCAAAACAGATTGCTTTTAATGCTTTGCCTCATATTGATGAGTTTATGGAGAATGGTTACACCAAAGAAGAGATGAAGATGGTATGGGAGACCTGCAAAATCCTAGGTGACGATACCATTAAGGTGAACCCAACTGCAGTTCGTATCCCAGTGATCTACGGACATTCCGAAGCGGTTCACATAGAAATGAAGCAAGCACTTAGTGCGCAGGACGCACGTCAGTTGCTTTCTCAGGCACCCGGTGTTGTAGTGATGGATGATCATAATGATGGCGGTTATCCAACGGCTGCAACTGAGGCGGATGGTAATGATCCAGTGTATGTTGGACGCATTAGAAATGATATTTCACATCCTCAAGGTCTTAATATGTGGGTAGTGAGTGATAATTTGCGCAAGGGAGCTGCATTGAATAGCATTCAAATTGCTGAGTGTTTAATTGAACAGTACATCTAGAAATCAGCGACGCTTGTATTCAAATTTGATTTTGCAGAGATCATTTGGTGATGTTGTGCATAGTTTTAGGGGGTGTTGAATGATGGCACTATGTAATACTCATCGTGCAATCATGCAAGCGACTGCTAATATTGCAATCAACACTGCATACATCATTTTTATGGTGGGTGTTGTCACTCTGGCCAACGCAGACAATACCACTGAGCCAGTTGCTCCATCAGATAGCGCCTCAACATCAGAATTTTCGCGGTCATCGCCAAAATTAATAGTTGAGAATTCTGGTGCAAACAATAAGCCGATTTTGTCTGCTCATCGCGATACTCACTATGAAAAAAATTCGATCTATATAAAGACTCATGAGGGGTTGAGTCTGTGGAAAATTGCCAATCATATCTCCACTGCTAAGAATATCGATGTTAATCAAGTGATGTTGATTTTGTTAAATGAAAATCCAAACTCATTTGATGAATACAATATCAATAGTTTGAAAGCGAGAACACTGCTTGCTTTTCCTAATCAGCCTCAGTTGATCCTGTCTGATGATGAGGCGGCAGAAGAAATACAAAGACAACATGTACAGTGGAAGAATAATAATTCTGTAACACAGCAAAGCAATGAGCTTACTGATGAAGCTTCAGTGGGTGCAAATGAAAATGAACAAGATAACCTAGATTATCTAAGTAATAAGGATGATCAGGAACAAATAGTGCATGAGTTGCAACTGCAATCACCAGCTGATAAGGGTGCACGTTCACATCAGACGCAAGCGGCTCCAGTATCAGGTTGGGAAAACTCGCCTGAGGCGAGTAATGCGTCGATCGGCGAACATATAATCGGTAAACATAAAGAAATCAATCAGCTTGATGATGCTGTCAGTGAGAATCAGCAAGTCTCAGTGGTGCCTGAGCATGAAGCTATTGAGCTGAGTTGGGATTTAGCTATGTTGACGGCATTGTCTGATCGTTTGAGATCAGAATCAAGTTCAGTGTCAGTTCAGCAGTTATTATTGAATAGTGTTGATAATTTCAAGGCTTATTATTATCGAACGACTCCATATCATAAACAGTGGTTGATTGGTTTTTTCGTAATGTTGGGTGTGATATTGCTGGGATTGATAATTGGTCGTAATCAACGATGCAATCAACGACGTAATCAATTTCGACATCAGTTTGTCGATCAGGCACAAGGACCATTAGTTTCACGACAGGCTGGGTGTGAGCTCGATAATTTGCCAACAATAACTTGGACAGATAGGGATGTTGTGCTGGCCAAAATTACTCGTCAGGCTGTGGTTGATGATTTTGAAACTGATATAACAGCTAATGTCGCAGATTCATATTCAGTCGTAACACACTCTGCGAGATTTAATTCACAACAAAACCTTAGCACTACTAGGACAGGGGTGTCAGCGCGAGATTTCATAATGGCACAAATAGCTATGCGCCGTCGTCATGTTGTGAAAGAAGAAACGCATGTATCTCAGACTAAGCCTTTATCTTTTGAAAAGATAATTGAAAAAGCTAAAATCCTTATGGCCTATGGTTTGTATGCACAAGCGATTTCGGTTTTGCAGTCGGCTGTTGAAAATCATCCTGAGGATATCGCTGTCAAGTGTCTGCTGGTGGAAGCTTATTTTTATAACCGTCAGACACAAGATTTTCTGTTATTAGCTGAGGAGTTGCAGGCGTGCCTGCAAGCTCATAGTTTAGAATGGAAGCAGTTGCAGGGATACGCTTATCGTCTTGTTCCTGAACATTCTGGCTTCGAGTTTGATACTAGTATTATCCAGTCAGAAGTGGAAAAACAGGTGTCGATAGTTGAAGCGCAAAAACCCGATGCGTGCCATGATGGCAATGACTCATTGATGGATACAGATGATACGATAGAAAATGACGCTGACAACGAGTTTAAACAAGATGATGATTTTGCTCTTGAGGACTGTGCTACTCAATTAGATCTAGCTAAGGCCTATATTGCTATGGGTAATACTGAGCAAGCTCAACAGATGCTCAATGCGGTCATCAATCAGGGAGACGTATCGCAACGTCAACAGGCTTATCAATTGTTACTGCAACTAGCGAATTCATAGCATTTAAATTTAGTGATGAGCATAAAACAGCAGGGTTTGCTCGATTGCGCTAAAATGCGCTGAACTAAAAGTTTGCAATCTGGCGACATACAGCGCAGGACACATTACCTAAATGAAGTATGCACTCATTATCGAGTATGATGGCTCAACCTTTTCAGGTTGGCAGCGGCAGGCACATGCGTCTACTATTCAAGCTTGTGTGGAACACGCAGTTAGTAAAGTGGCTAATCATGAGATTGGCGTCGCTTGCGCAGGCCGTACTGATGCCGGAGTGCATGCGATTGCGCAAGTGGTGCATTTTGAAACTCATGTTGAGCGCAGCAAGAGGTCTTGGATACTCGGTATTAACGCTAATTTACCGGCGTCTATCGTTATTAAGAATATTATTATCGTGGATGAGGACTTTCATGCGCGCTTTTCTGCACGTGCACGCAGGTATCGTTATATGATTGTTAATCAGCCTACTCGTTCGGCATTATTGGCACAACGAGCAACTTGGGAGCGCGTGCCATTGGATGAATCTTTGATGTCAGCTGCTGCCGAGTATTTAGTGGGAGAACATGATTTCACTAGTTTTCGTGCCTTGGCTTGTCAGGCACACAGCCCAGTAAGAGAGATATACCATCTCCATATTTCGCGCATGAACAATATAGTGTCAATCGAAGTTAAAGCTAATGGTTTTTTACATCATATGGTGCGTAATTTAGCGGGAGTACTCATGAGTATTGGTCGTGGTGAGCACAAGGTGGATTGGGCTTTAGAAGTATTAGAGGCTAGAGATAGATCATTGGCAGGTGTGACTGCCCCTGCGCAAGAGCTGTATTTTATGGCAGTGGACTATGATGAAAAATATGCAATTAATGAAATCGGAGCGTTAACAGATGACGACACGCATTAAATTTTGTGGCATTACACGTGAACAAGATATATTGGCTGCTGCTCATCTAGGAGTGCATGCAATTGGCTTAGTATTCCATCCCCAAAGCTCGCGTGCAGTTGATGTACAACAAGCACAGAGCTTAAGCCGAGTGTGTCCTCCATTTATTACTCGAGTAGGGTTATTCATGAACCAAGATGCGAGTACAATCACAGAAGTTTTGGAACAGGTTGATTTAGACGTTTTACAATTTCATGGTGAGGAACCGGAAGAATATTGTGTCTCATTCAAGAAGCCTTATTTAAAAAGTATTGCGATGGGCGGAAATACTCCTCACAGGGCGCGAGAGTATCCAAGTGCTCAGGCAATGTTGTTAGATAGCAATGAAATAGGGCAACCGGGTGGTTCTGGAAAAGCCTTTGATTGGGACAACATACCTGAGAATATAACTAAACCTGTCATACTTGCAGGTGGCTTAGATGCTGATAATGTCACTCAAGCTATACAGAGAATTAAGCCATATGCGGTTGATGTGAGCAGCGGTATCGAGTCAGCCAAGGGAATTAAGGATAGTGTGAAAATGAAAAACTTTATACAAACAGTGCGAGTTGCAGATGAGTGCTAAAC
>CAYPHQ010000024.1:0-13600 GCA_964410595.1 uncultured Thiotrichales bacterium | reverse complement strand
GCCCTCATAAGGCAATTAATCCGAGTTATGACAAAGTGCCGACAACGCTCAGGAAATTCTAATTGACCCTGCTGCGTTATCAATACGGCGTTGTTCAAGCTGTCAAATATGCACTGAGCATATAGACAATAGCTCATTCGAAAAGCTGCTTCAGGCGACTGGAGCGGCTTTTTTTTGAATCATTGTCAGCACCTAACTGGGGATGACAATTACTAGGAGTAAACAATGAAATCATGCATGAATCGACTCACCGCATTACTGATGACTCTGTTACTAGTAATCACTATCAGTGCGTCAGTGGCAGCAGAAGAATACCGTGAAGGATTATTCTGGAAGATCGAAAAAGATGGAGAATATGTAGGGCACATCTTTGGCACTCTGCATATGAACGATACTCGTATTAAGGAACTCTACCAGAAAATCTCGGTAGTACTGGATGAGTCACAAAGTTTTGCTATGGAAGCCTTTCCCAGCGATCACTACTGGAATCCGTATCAAGGTGGTCAGCTGATCAAACACGAAATGGTATTACCACGAGGCGACTCACTAGCCAATTATGTGGGTGAAGACACCTATGCAGAAATCGAGCAAGTATTGGTCGATGTGTTAGGTATGCAACCAGATTTAGTTCGTACCTTGCGCCCATGGGCCGCCATGCGTAGTTTTGCGGTTAAAGCTAAAAGTAATGATGTCATTCTAGATTACGCTTTGCTGGAGCGCGCCGGTGATCAGAAGAAAGAATTGTTTCAAGTCGAATCCATTGAAGAATTTATCGTCACCTTGCAAGAAATGCCGATTGAAGCACAAGTCGCATTATTAAAATTCACCGTGGCTAGTTACAATGACATGCAAGGCATCATTGATGACATGCTAGATTCTTATCTAAAAGAGGATCTGGAAGCGATGTACACAATCAGCACCCGCTTTATTCCTCTTGCGGAAGAAAATGAACAATGGCGTAAAGTCTATCTACGCCATGTCATCGAAATCAGAAATATTGTCATGGCACATTACATGCGTAAACCGATGCGTTTAGGTAATACTTTTATTGCCGTGGGTGCGGTGCACTTGTTTGGTGATAAAGGTGTCCTCGCCCTCATTGAGAAAGATGGATACACATTAACTAGGATGGAATTGTAAAACGCCATTCATGGCTAATATTTAATTCAATAAGACACTTTGAAATCATGCTGCAAACTGTCTGGTCAGTGCAGCATGAGATCATCCTTCATTTGAAAAGTGGCACACAAGTCACTGTCCTAGAAACTAACCCTCAATACTCTCACATTCAAACCTAAGCCGGTACCGACGGCTGGGTGCTTATGGGGTATATAATGCACCAGTCGACTGGTCGTGAACGTGCCTTAAAACATGAAGTAACCATGTTTATGTCAGGATTTTGATCAAAACGGAGCGGGTTTTTCAGAGTTCATAATTTCATCTAATTTGAGTAAATACCCAAATACTGTGCCTGCATTTGTTTTCAGTTGTTTATTGAATTCAATTTTCTGTATGATTTTTCCCTCACACTTTGGGGCTAAGATGTCATGGAAGCATGCATCAAAAGATACATGTACAAGATGATTACGTTTAGATAGGAGATTATATAATTCTTTAATGAGGTCGTATTCTTCTTTTGAGTGTGTCTCAATGAATTTGGATTGTAAGTTTGATTCTTCTAAAATTTTTATCAATTCCCCTAATGTTTTTTTGTCAAGATCCTGCTCATCAATTAGCTTGTACTCAATTGCCTTTGTGAGATTGTTTTTCAGTAACCCTTCAACTGCTTGTGACATAGCATTGCGCCAAAAGGGCTCTCTTTATATTCGTCTGTAAAATGGCACATTAATTATCTAATTAGTGCTAACTCTTCCCATATACCGGAATGACTGCGCCATTAATTGAGCGGGCTAACGGTGAGGTGAGAAAGAGCATGGTGTTGGCGAGGTCTTCGCAGGGTACCCAGGTACTGTGATCGGCATTGGGCATGTCAGCACGGTTGATGGCGGTGTCGATAGTGCCGGGGAGGATGCAGTTGATGTTGATGTCGTCTGCGTGATGTTCGGCGGCAAGGCTTTCAGTGAGGGTGACGACGGCACTTTTTGATATGCAGTAGGGCGCCATTTTACCTTTACCGGCGAGTGCGGCACGTGCTGATACATTGACGATGTTGCCATGACCTTGTGTGATCATGTGAGGCATGACTGCGCGGCAGGCATTGAAGGTGCTTGTAAAGTTCATATCGAACATGGCATTAAAGTCCTCATTACTGAGTGTCTCTACCGTTTTTCCCATGGCAAAACCGCCCGCTACATTGAGCAGGGCATCTATGCGTCCATAGCGTTCTACAATGGCATCGACCATGTGTGTGCATTGTTGTAAGTCTGTTAAATCGCAAGCTTGCGCATGATGGTCACTGCCTAATTTTAATTGCGTGTTTACTTGTGCCAGTTTGTCTGCACTGCGTCCTGTTATGGCCAGTGTGGCCCCCGCTTGTTGAAAGCATTCTGCAGTACTGTGGCCCAATGCACCTGTCACGCCGGTAATAAGAATAATTTTGTCATTAAGAGTGATCATAATAGTTTCTTCTCAGTTGAGTGATGTCAAAATAGGAGTTATTGATGGGAATTTTACACGGCTGAGCTGTGATGTTTAACCATGGTTGTGTATGTACGCGATTAAAGCACGACGATTTAAGGTGAGTATTAAAGACAACAATTAAAAAAGGCGGCAAGGAGGTTGCCGCCTAAGCATACCACCGCAATGGTGGCCCCATAACACGGTTTAAAAACGCACTTTAAGATTTACTTAATGGTCAATTTTTGTGTGCGCTTTTGTGAAGACATGGGAGCCTTCGTGTTCTAGCGTGACTCATGTTTGTGATGAGTTACCGGGTTAATGTAAAAGGGGCGTCATTGGCGCCCCTTGAGGTATTTACCAGACCAGTGCTCCTCCAGTTTGATATTCGGTCACTCGCGTTTCGAAGAAGTTCTTTTCTTTCTTTAGGTCGAGGACCTCCGACATCCATGGGAATGGATTACTGACTTTGCTGTATTGTTCAGGCAAACCGATTTGTGCAAAGCGTCGATTAGCAATAAATTTAAGGTATTCCTCAAACATGTTGGCATTTAATCCTAAGATGCCACGTGGCATGGTGTCACGTGCATATTGAATTTCTAGTTCAACAGCATTCATGATCAGCTCAATGATTTCTTGTTTGAAATCTGCCGTCCATAGTTTGGGATTCTCTACTTTAATTTGATTGATGACATCAATGCCAAAGTTCATATGCATAGATTCATCACGCAAGATGTATTGGAACTGTTCGGCGACTCCGGTCATCTTGTTGCGGCGGCCCATAGACAGGATTTGCACGAAGCCGACATAGAAGAAAATACCTTCGAATACGACATAGAAGGCAATCAGGTCACGTAGCAGACGTTGGTCCATTTCTGGTGTGCCGGTAGCAAAGTTAGGATCTCCTAAGCTTTGTGTGTATGGCAGAGCCCATTCTGCTTTACGCGCAACGGCAGGGACTTCACGGTACATGTTGAACACTTCACCTTCGTCTAACCCTAGTGACTCTATGCAGTATTGATAGGCATGAGTGTGTACCGCTTCTTCAAATGCTTGACGTAATAGGTACTGGCGACATTCGGGATTGGTAATGTGCTTGTAGACTGCCAGCACTAGGTTGTTAGCCACTAGAGAGTCCGCCGTTGAGAAGAAACCCAGGTTGCGTTTGATGACAATACGTTCGTCGTCTGTCAGACCATCGGCACTTTTCCACAGGGCGATGTCTGCGGTCATATTGATTTCTTGTGGCATCCAGTGGTTCGCACAACCGTCTTGGTATTTAGACCAGGCCCATTCGTATTTGAAAGGGACTAATTGGTTTAAGTCAGCACGACAGTTGATAATTTTTTTATCATCGACTCGAATACGCGACGCGCCCATTTCGATACTCTCTAATCCTGTCGCACCAGCATCTTGCTCTTGTGGAGATATCTGTAGAGGTTCATTCGCTGTTGTTTCACTAGTTTGTGGCGCTGGGTTATTAACGATAGGATCTGCAGCAGGCTGGCCAGCAGCCCCTGTGCCTGCGAGTGGATCATCCCAATTGAACATGATGTGGTCTCCTAAGTTTAACTTGTCTTTTTGTGTTGCAAACAATTCGGTTAATTAAATAGCTTACTGACAGGCTTCGCAGTCAGGGTCTAATAGTGAGCAGGCTTTAGGCGCAGCGTTATCATGCGCTTGTGGCACATCGGTTTGAACCGCATTTAGCTTGCTCTCAGAGTGGGTTTCCATGGTGCTTTTTTCTACGTGCGTAGCACCGATGGAACGTAAGTAATAGGTTGTTTTTAAGCCGCGCACCCATGCCAGTTTGTAAAGGTTATCCATCTTCTGACCAGACGGCTCTGACATGTAAAGGTTGAGTGATTGTGCTTGATCTATCCATTTCTGGCGGCGAGAGGCAGCTTCAATCAACCAACGTGGATCAATCTCAAAAGCGGTGCGGTATATTTCTTTAATTTCTGTGGGTACACGATCGATGTTCTGTACACTACCATCATAGTATTTAAGATCATTGACCATCACGTTATCCCACATATTGTGGCGCTTTAAGTCTTTAATTAAGTATGGGTTAGCCACGGTGAACTCACCTGATAGATTCGATTTCACAAATAGATTCTGATAGGTCGGTTCAATACTTTGAGTGACGCCACAGATATTGGAAATAGTAGCGGTTGGTGCAATTGCCATAGTATTGGAGTTGCGCATGCCGACTTGCTTAATTCGTTCGCGAATAGCTTCCCAATCCATGGTTTGAGAATCATCAACATTTAAGAATCCGTTACGTTCTTTTGCTAACAATTCGAGTGAGTCGATCGGTAAGATGCCCTGTGACCAAAGTGAACCCTGATAGCTTTGATAGGTGCCACGCTCTTCAGCTAGGTCAGTCGAGGCCTTGATAGAGTAGTAACTGATCGCTTCCATCGAGGTGTCGGCAAACTGCACCGCTTCTTCACTGGCATAGGCGAGCTTGCGTTTGTAGAGGGCGTCTTGGAAACCCATCATGCCGATACCAATTGGACGATGACGTAAGTTAGACGCACGAGCAGTGGGCACGCTGTAGTAATTGTAGTCGATTACATTGTCTAACATGCGAATGGCGGTAGAGATGGTGCGCTCTAGTTTTTCCATATCGAGGCCGTCTTCTGTTGTGTGGGCGGCTAAGTTCACTGAGCCTAAGTTACACACGGCAATTTCTGAGTCAGAAGTGTTGAGAGTAATCTCTGTACATAGGTTAGAAGAATGCACAGTGCCGACATGGCCTTGTGGTGAACGTATGTTGCATGGGTCTTTGAAGGTAATCCAAGGATGGCCTGTTTCGAATAACATACCTAACATTTTGCGCCATAAAGTAGTGGCTGGTATGGTCTTGAAATTTTTAATCTTACCTTCAGCGGCCAGCTGCTCGTAATGAGTGTAGCGTTCTTCAAAGGCCGCACCGTAGATGTCGTGCAAATCTGGAACATCATGAGGTGAGAATAGAGTCCAATCTTGCTCTAAGCTAACACGTTTCATGAACAAATCGGGGATCCAATTAGCTGTATTCATGTCGTGTGTACGACGTCGATCGTCACCGGTGTTTTTACGTAGGTCAAGGAATTCCTCAACATCTAAATGCCAGGTTTCTAGGTAAGCACACATAGCGCCTTTACGTTTACCCCCTTGATTAACCGCAACCGCTGTATCGTTGGCTACCTTGAGAAATGGCACGACACCTTGTGATTTGCCATTGGTGCCTTTGATGTGCGAACCCATAGAACGCACACGCGTCCAGTCGTTACCCAGGCCACCGGCGAATTTAGATAGCATTGCGTCATCTTTGATGGCGTCGAAAATACCAAACAGATCATCAGGCACCGTCGTTAGGTAGCATGAGGATAATTGCGGACGTAATGTGCCAGAGTTGAACAGCGTTGGCGTAGAGCTCATGAAATCAAAAGAGCTGAGTAAGCGGTAGAATTCTATGGTGCGTTTTTCCCGCTCAATTTCATTGATGGCAAGCCCCATCGCTACGCGCATGAAGAAAGCCTGTGGCAATTCAATGCGAGCGTCTTCTTCGGTGTGAATGAAGTAACGATCATAGAGTGTTTGCAGACCGAGGTAGGTAAATTGATAGTCTCGCTCGGGTAGCAGTGCTGCACCAAGTTCATCTAAGTCATATTCTTCGGCTAGTTTGCGATCGACTAACTCAAGATCAGCAGCTTTCTGAATATAGGCTTTGAAGTAGTCACTGTAGTCTGAAGCCATTTCTTCTTGAGTGGCGATCATTGGTGAACCGTAGAGTTCCGAAAGTGCTTCACTGCGGCAAGTGTCGAGCAGTAGACGTGCAGCGACATAAGTATAGTTAGCTTCTTTTTCAATTAATGTGCGTGCACTCATGGTGAGTGCTTGTGCTACATCAGATTCAGGGACTCCTTCGTATAGATTGCGCAGGGTTTCATTGATGATGGGTTGTGGGTCAACGTCTTCTAAAGCTCTGCAAGCGTCCGTGACGACAGTTTCTAAACGATTGATATCTAATGGTTTTAGTTCGCCATTGCTGTCTTTGACCTGAAGACTTGTTGAAGTATCTTGGGTGCCGTCAGTGGTGTTTTGTTCGGCCAACTTTACAGCACGTTCTTTGGCACGTTCTTCACGATAAAGGACATAGTCACGCGCGATTTTATGGTGGCCGGCACGCATTAAAGAGAGCTCGACAGCGTCTTGAATATCTTCAATATGGAAAGTGCCACCATCGGGGCGATTTCGTGTCAGGGCTATTTCAACTTTCGTAGTAATTTCTTCGACAGCTTCGTGCACGCGCGATGAGGCTGCAGCTTCACCACCCTCAACGGCGAGGAAGGCTTTAGTGACCGCAATTTTGATTTTATCGCGATCAAATGTGGTGATTTTGCCGTTACGACGGATAACACGATACTGGCCGGGTGCGGTGGTTTGGAGTTCATGTTCTGATGCCACCTGTGTATAAGGCATGGCAGAATCTTTTTCGTGACTTGGCGTAATATTGTCAGATTGCATTAGCTAATTCTCTTTCAAAGCGGTGATGGTGTTTTTGTTATTCGCAGATGAGCGTTTGAGTTTCTTTTTAGGTCTACCAAACACTATAAGATGGGGTGGGGAGAGCCGTCAACCCCAACATATTGTGGAAAGTATGGTGTACGGGTTGGGTGTAAGCTGTGGATAAAGTGTGTGGAAAATGTCTGATGTAAAAAAATTGTTTAGATTCCTATAGTTATTTAAGTGGCACTAAATAATCTAATTTCCGTATTAGAAAACGGTAATATAATTTAATCATAGACAAGAAATTTTTTAATTTGCCTATATTTGGGCTGACAAGGGACTGAGAGCAAACATGATGAGAGGGATGAGCGCAAGAACCGAGGAACCGCATAAAGCTCGGTCAGATTGGAAGAATTTACAGCGTTTATTCCCTTATTTATGGGAATACCGTGGGCGTATTCTATTGGCATTAGCGTGTTTGATATTAGCCAAGGTAGCCACTGTTGGTGTGCCGGTCATACTTAAATATATCGTCGATAGCTTGGATGCTGAACAACTCATGTTGCAATTGCCATTGACGTTATTACTAGGTTATGGCGCTTTGCGCTTAGCCACGGCCTTGTTTAATGAGCTGCGTGATGTGTTGTTTGCTCGTGCACGTTTCAGAGCCATACGGCGTTTGTCGACTGCCGTACTGGATCATCTTCATCGTCTATCGTTGGGCTTTCATTTGGATCGTCGCACCGGCACAGTGACACGGGATTTAGAGCGGGGCACATTGAGCCTTAGCTCTTTGGCTAATTATTTTATCTTTATTGTGATTCCCACCATATTTGAAATTTTGCTGGTCATGGGAATTTTATTTGGTTCTTATAATGCACAGTTCAGTTTGATTACGTTATTCACGGTGTTGGCGTATGTGGCATTCACCGTCTATTTTAGTAATTGGCGTATGCACTATCGGCATACGGCGAATCGTTTAGATTCTGAGGCGCATTCACGTGCTGTCGATAGTTTGCTCAATTATGAGACGGTCAAGTACTTTAATAATGAAGAATTTGAGGTGCAACGCTATGCAGAGACTTTGTCAGAGTGGGAGGAGGCTACCGTTAAAAGTACCTTTACTATGTCGTTACTCAATTTTGGACAGGCCGCGATTATTGCTGTCGGTGTTAGCTTTATTATGATTTTTGCCGCTCAAGGCGTGGTTGATGGTGACATGTCTATTGGCGACTTAGTATTGGTGAATGCCCTCATGCTACAGCTATTTTTGCCCATGAATATGCTCGGCATTGTGTATCGTCAGATTACTTATGCTTTAGCAGATATGGATCGTTTGGCTAAATTGCTGGATGAGGTGCCAGAGGTGCAAGACGATGAGCGCGCGCATAGTTTACAAGTATCGCAATGTGCTATCGATTTTAGACAGGTATGTTTTTCTTATCAGGCAGAACGTCCGATTTTGAATAAGGTGGATTTATCGATATGTGCGGGAGAGAAAGTCGCTGTTGTGGGGCCTTCGGGCTCAGGGAAATCCACTTTAGCTCGCTTGTTATTCCGTTTCTATGACGTCACAGAGGGTGAAATCACCATTGATGGCGATAACATCTCGCAGGTGACTCAAGATAGCTTGAGACGCCACATAAGCATGGTGCCGCAAGATACCATGCTGTTTAATGAATCCATTCGATTCAATATTCAGTATGGTAATCCAAAGGCTGATGAGGATGAGTTTAAGCAAGCGATCAGTTTGGCTAATTTGGATGCATTGATTAGAGATCTTCCTGAGGGGCTAGATACTGTTGTGGGTGAGCGTGGCTTGAAATTGTCTGGTGGGGAAGTTCAGCGGGTAGCCATTGCGCGTGCCATCCTTAAGCGACCTAAAATTATTGTGTTTGATGAGGCGACTTCGAGTCTGGATTCTGAAACGGAGAGTGCGGTCATGCAGGCGATACATCAGGTCACGGAAAATGTGACCTCTTTGATGATTGCCCATCGTTTGTCCACAATTGTTGATGCTGATCGTATATATGTTTTAGAGAAAGGGCGTGTGGTTGAGTATGGTACACACAATGAATTGCTGACTCGTAATCAGCTATACTCGCATCTGTGGGAATTGCAGCAATCAGATCATGATTAATTGTTGCCCTCCAAAATGTGTACAGCGGTGTTTTTCAATAAGCGTATTTAAGACGGTAATCAGGTGGGTATTTGGGTAGTGCAACTGCGTGCGGTGATGACTAACTTTAGAAAACTTAAATTAATTATAAATATTTAAAAACTTATACTGGCGGGATTTAATATGGAAGAAAAACTGAATTCTGAATTAGATTTAATGGATAGCAGTGGATGTGCCAGTAGTGAGCCATTTGCGTTGCGAGTGATGGGTGACAGTATGGAGCCTGAATTTAAAGACGGTTGCATTATTATTATCGATCCGTCTGGTAATGCGGCGCACGGAAGTTACGTTATCGCAGAATTAGAAGGTGAGTATATTTTTCGACAATTCGTGCAAGAGGGTGACAAATACTTACTCAAAGCTGTGAATGAAGGTTATCCGCAAGTCGAGCTGCAAGATATATCAGTAGTGCGCGGAGTGGTGACTCAGCGAGCAGGGACTCGTCGTACTTATCATAAACACTACGATTAAGTTTTATATGCTTGGATTAATCGTTGTTTTGGATAAATGCACTATTGAATTTTTAATTATCCGAACTATTTGCTGTAGCGATTGAAGTAGCGCACATACAAAAAGAATATCAATAAATAAAGTGCTATCAGTGAGACAATCTGCCCTATGTCTAGATCGGGTAGATTGATGGTGATGACGCTGGCGATGATGACACCCACCAGTGCGAAGCGATTACGTTGCCATGGTCTCATAGATTTCTCCAGTTAAATTAAAAAACACCTGCAGATATAAAGCCCAAAAGCACCAATAACACAGTGAGGCTGGCGAAGACTAATAGATATTTCATCACTTTATGATGAGGCCTAGTTATTGGACTTTTGAAGCCAAAAAGCTTTCAGCCTCATCGCCATCCACAGGCTTGGATTGGCTGTCTATCATGGCTTGATCAAAATCATTCCACCCACGTAAACCGGTTTTAAGCGACATTACCTGATTGAAGCCTAGTTGTTGCAGCATATGCGCGGCCATACAACTGCGTTTGCCTGAGCGGCAAATCACTATTACTTGGCGGTCTCGAGCTAATGACAGTTCTGGATCAGTCTCATCGTAACCCTGCTCGCTAGCAGATTCTAATATGCCGCGTGGTATGTTGATGGAGTGTGCGATATGCATAGCTTGATATTCATCTGCTTCACGCACGTCTACCATTAACATATCTTGATGTTGGTCTATTTTTTCAGAAAGATCCCATGGCATGATTTCAGTAATGAGGGCGGCGGTTTCTGCGACAATTTGGTCAAAAGTTTTCATGTTGCGATGACTGGTTGCGGTTGATGGGGCAGTGTCAGTTATTTCTTATTTGCCCGCAGGCCTTGTTCAACAGCGATGACAGCGGCCTCTACGCGTGAATGTATGTTGAGTTTTCTTAAGATAGCTTTGACATGTAATTTCACTGTTCCATCGGAAATACCCAAGTTGCGAGCAATGACTTTATTACTCTGTCCCTCTGCTAAAAGACTGAGGATTTCAGATTCGCGTGGTGTGAGGTCATCGATTGGGCTGGGTTCAGTTTCTAAGATGGGCTCGCCTTTGACAACGCGAGCCAATATTTGGGTTAGGTTGGGTGCCACTACAGTTTCACCCTTGACGATTTCGCGCAGTGCAGCCACTACGTCATCAGGTTCCATTTCTTTGAGCAAGTAACCTTTGGCGCCATTTCTTAAAGCCTCGACCAGATCACGTTCATCATTACTGGTGGTGAGCATAACTATGGGGGATTCGAATTTTGCTTGTTGGAGTTGTTTGAGCACTTCCAAGCCAGTGATGCTGGGCATGCGCATGTCTAACAACAAGATATCGGGTTTCAGCTCTTGAGCAAGACGAATACCTTCGTGGCCATCACCTAATGATCCGACGACATCGATATTATGTCGGTCAAGCAGACCCTTAAGTCCATCACGGAATAGGGTGTGGTCATCAATGATCAGTACGCGTAAATTCGAGTTCATTGTCTTGTGGTCCGTTTTTTGTGTCCATTATTGGATTATGACTGAATTCTAAAACAATTCGAGTGCCTTCGCCGGGTTCACTCTCAACGTATAGCTTACCACCAAAGCGCATGGCGCGATCGCGCATAATGGACAAACCTATGTGTTCACCGGAATGAAAGCTAGTTTTTGGCTCTGCAAAGCCTACACCATCGTCCTCAATTAGCACGATATAGTGATAATTGCCTCCACTCATCATGATGCGGACATTTTCAGCATCGCTATGTTTACGGATATTGTTGAGTGATTCTTGAATAATACGCAATACATGGAATTCAGTTTCTGCAGGGAGATCGGCCTCTGGCCACTCATTTTGGAAGAAAACCTGTATTTCATCATTGACCTGACGGAATCGATCGACCGTGCTTTGCACAGATGAAATCAGACTTGCTAGTACGGTGGGTGATCGGAAATGTGCAATCAGTTCTCGAATCTCATTATGGGCCTCATTGATGGAAGCTTCGATTTTCTCTAATTCTGTCCACACTTGAGCTTCGTTTCCTTGATGCAAGGTTTCATCTAGCACGCGCACTTGGAAACGAATACTGGTGAGTGTTTGAGCTAGTGAATCATGCAGTTCATTGGCAATATGCGTTCTTTCACGCATGATAGATAATGAGCGAGTTTCCTCATCAAGATGAGATTTTTCTATGGCGGCTCCCAGTTGGCGACCAATACTGGTAAATAGTTCGTTATAGTCATTGAACATATTCAATGATTCTTTATGAACATAGAAATGATACACGCCCAGTAATTTTTCTTGATACTGGAGTGGCACTATGAGGATATCGATTTCCTCCTCAGAGAAATATTTTTTACATAAGTACCGGTCACATGGCATAAGTTTGATGCGCAGTGATCCGTCGTCATTGGTTTGGTTGTCCATGCACAAATTTTCATGCAGTTTCATCAGTGACTCTGCCACATTGATATGGGTGAGTAATTCGACATTGGTCTCATCGATGACCAGATAAGCGCATGAAGATTGAGCATTAATTAATTCTGTAAGGGTGTGTAAAAATTCACTGAGTAAGGTTTCTACGCTACGTGACAAATTGATGCTGCTAGCAATATCATAGAGTATCGATAGTGAACGCGTTTTATGGGCGATATGGTCGGTGTGACGTTGTACTTGCAGTTCTGCATCACGCGATAATGACTGCAACATTTCACCGATGAAATGTAAGTTGCTATTAAGATGTTGTGATTCAGTACTTGGTGTTGGTTTGATTTGTGCGTCTAATTGCCCCCCGCGAATCATCTCAGTCCAGGCTTGTATATTTTCAGCCGGCTTAATATACGACGACCAAATTCGGATTAGGCTAATGACAATAATAATTATTGCTAAGATAAATGCGCTGATGATTATTGATTCACCTGAGATACTGAAAAGTATCATTCCAACCGCAATGGCAATGGCTAAAAAGCATTGATTGTATGTTTTTTTATGCCAGGTCATCATATATCAACTCATCACACCAAAGGGCTAGAGTGGTGAAACTTATTCTTCCTTGCTAGGTGAGTAGTTTGGATCATTCGGATTGAGAAATACAAAATGAAATTGTTTAGGTTCTAACTCAGCATAGTCCACAGTAGTGCCTTTGAGTAAATCAAAACTCGATTGAGCAACCACGATAGTGACGTTATTAGAAGTGAATGTATGGTCATTGCCTGCTTTATTGCCTACGTCATCAAAGCCCATCCCATAATGAAAGCTTCCATCAGGGTTTTTGCTTACAGCAATGCGCAGAGGTAGGTTATCAGTCTGTGATTCAATGGCCGCTTTTTTAATTTTTTCTGCAGCTGTCTGGGTAATTTTTATATCGTCCATGGAATTATATAGGTGGAAAAAGTAAGCTAATTATACCTTGCTTATCAAGTCTATGCTTGTTCACTGACGAATTTTAAAAAACGGCTAATCCATGGGTTTTGTTGACTATGTCGTTGATGAGCATAACAGGCAAGTGTGTTGTTAATGCGTATACCATCATTTTTTTTGTCGACACCATGGCCACGCTTAATATCGAAACTCAGTGGTATATGTTTGTCTAAGTTTTGTAAGTAGGAATAATGAAATTCATGGGCATTGATGACTTGATCAGTAGCGGGTGACCATAAGCTATGAGTGTTCTCTTTAAACTGAGTATAACCACGCCCTTGTGGACGTTCGCTCATGTGACAGTTGGCAGGGATAAAGCCCACCATGGATTGCTCTTGGGACTGATAATGAATGTTTTCACATAGATACATTAAACCGCCACATTCGGCATAGGCCGGCATGCCAGCACTGAGTTTTTGTTGTATGTCTTGTCTCAAAGATTGATTGTTATACAGTTCAGTCAAA
>CAYPHQ010000023.1:0-14306 GCA_964410595.1 uncultured Thiotrichales bacterium | reverse complement strand
CGCACATCTTCACGATCCGGCAATCCAAGATGCTCTTTGGGTGTGACATAGCACAACATTGCCGTGCCATACCAACCTATTTGGGCCGCTCCGATCGCAGATGTAATGTGATCATAAGCCGGCGCGATATCGGTGGTAAGAGGACCAAGTGTATAAAAAGGTGCTTCATAGCAATCTTTGAGCTCTTTTTCCATATTCTCTTTAATCATCTGCATGGGCACATGCCCCGGCCCTTCAATCATAACTTGGACATCATGCTGCCAAGCCTTTTGTGTCAGCTCTCCTAAAGTCTCTAGTTCAGAGAATTGCGCTTTATCATTAGCATCAGCCAAACAACCAGGACGTAATCCATCACCCAATGAAAAAGCGACATCGTAGGCTTTCATAATTTCACAAATTTCCTCAAAACGCGTATACAAAAAACTCTCCTTGTGATGCGCTAAACACCACTTAGCCATAATCGACCCACCGCGCGATACTATTCCAGTCAGTCGTTCAGCCGTTAATGGTACATAGGCTAATCTCACACCCGCATGAATAGTGAAGTAATCGACACCCTGCTCTGCCTGCTCAATCAGAGTATCTTTGAAGATTTCCCACGTTAATTCCTCAGCTTTACCATTCACTTTCTCTAGCGCCTGATAAATTGGAACCGTACCAACAGGCACTGGGCTATTACGCAGTATCCATTCTCGGGTTTCATGTATATTTTTTCCGGTACTCAAGTCCATAATCGTGTCGCCACCCCAGCGCACCGACCATGCCATTTTCTCCACTTCTTCGACCACAGAGGATGTCACGGCCGAATTACCAATATTAGTATTCACCTTGACCAAGAAATTACGCCCGATAATCATCGGCTCAGATTCTGGGTGATTAATATTGTTAGGTATGATGGCACGCCCCCGTGCGACTTCTTCACGCACGAACTCAGGAGTAATCTGATGAGGCAAATGCGCGCCAAAAGGTTGCCCAGGATGTTGTTTGAGCAATTTTACGTACTGAGGATCTTGTTTGAGCTCATCGAGTCGCAGTGATTCACGCAAAGCAACATATTCCATCTCAGGTGTGATAATCCCTTGGCGAGCATAATGCATTTGAGTCACATTCTTGCCGCTTCGCGCTCTAAGTGGTGGATGTTGGATGCCAAATCGAATCGCTGCAGTATCTGCATCCTGTGCTCTTGCTCGACCATATTCTGAAGTCAGTTCATCAAGTGCTTCAGTATCCTCACGTTGGGCTATCCAAGCGGAACGGATCCTATCAATACCTTGGGATAAATCCACTTCGACATTTGGATCTGTCAGAGGCCCCGATGTATCGTAGATCGGAATAACAGGATTAATTTCCTCGCCATCGGATGTGGCTGTGTTGTCACAAATCACTTCTCGCATACCTACCCGTATGTCATCACGCGAGCCTTGCACAAATATTTTTTTCGATTTCGGGAAGGGTCGTGAAACTTCTTCACTTAATTTTTTTGTCTCTTTCACAAGATCTACGCTGGTCGCACTCATGTCGTACTCATACCTTTACCTGAAGATTATAGATGCTATTAATACACCCTGATTGGCTAAACACTGGGATCCAAGAATAACACTTGTCACAGTGCGTTTGTAACTGTCTAGTAAATCAGCCTCATGGACATACTCGCATTCACCATAATGTACAGGAATATGTGTTTTCAAAGTGACCAATATGTATGTATGGTGTTGTCAGATTTAGTGGCTGCACTTGGCAATTTATAATATGTTGCCTACTTTTCGGTACAATATTAGTCAATAAAATTGCTTCAGACTCTGAATGCTCAGGAGCCCGACCGATGCGTTAAAACTTTGATGGCTCCTATTGATACATAAATAGTTGATGAAAAAATATTTTCTAGAAGATCAATTTTTAAGAGGATAATCCATTGAGTTTCAAAGAAATGTCCGCAGTAGATTTACATGAATACCTGCAAAGCTTGACCATTAAACCATTATTAATTGATGTCAGAGAACCTTGGGAGTATCAAACTTGCCATATTAATAACTCGGTGCTGATTCCGATGCGTCAGATCCCCACTGCTCTCAATGAACTAGATCCAGATAGAGAAACTGTGGTTATTTGTCATCACGGTATCCGCAGCCGCTCAGTGTCTTCATTTCTTAGCAGCAATGATTTCACTCAGGTCATAAATTTATCAGGCGGTATCGATGAATGGGCAAAGACTGTAGACAACTCTATGCCACTGTATTGATTTAATGTACGCTGGCCAAAGAATTAATTCCAGAAGAGCTCTCAGATTGCCTACTTCCTCATGCAAGAAAAGACTATGACTAAATTATATCGCTTCGCAACTATGACATGCTTCGTATGCATACTGATTACACCCCTTGGGCAAGCCAATGGATTAACCGATGTGTACTTAATTGCCAAGGATCAAGACCCGATTATTAGACAGGCCAACGCGAACTATCAAGCATCGGCACTGGCTCAGCCGTTAGCACGTGCTTCCTTGCTTCCACAGATAAACCTATCTGCTGAAACTTCGGAAAATCGCCTAGATACCAAAGGAGATACATTTGGTGTGCCGGGTCGAAAAGTCAGCTACAACTCAAATGGATATCAAATATCTCTCACACAACCACTTTATAATCGCAACTTTATTATTCAGCTACGACAAGCAAGAAACACAGTGGCACGGGCACAAGTAGAACTGGATTTATCAGAGCAAGATTTAATTATTCGTACCGCTGAAGCATACTTTGAGGTACTTGCAGCACGTGACAATCTACAATTTATTTCGTCAGAAAAAGAAGCCATCAAACATCAACGTGATCAAGCAGAAAATCGCTTTGAAGTGGGTTTATCTGCCATCACCGACGTTAAAGAAGCACAGTCTAGCTATGATATTTCAATCGCAAAAGAGATCGAAGCATACAACAATCTAGAACTTAGCCTAGACAATCTGGCCATGATCACCGGCCAACGCATCGTTGATCTATCTCAGTTAACCCAGGAGATAGATCCACTATTCCCAGAACCTAATGATATCGAGAACTGGATTGATAACGCACTTAACCAAAACCTTAGATTGCTTATCAACGAATATGACACGTCAATTGCTCATCAACAAATACAATTAAGTCGTTCTGGCTATCATCCAACCATAGATATTGTCGCAAGTCATAGCGACACAGAGAGCGGCGGTCTTACTGGCAAAAGAAAAACCGATGACTCAAGAGTGGGACTAGAATTAAATATCCCAATTTTTCTCGGTGGTCGTAATTATTATCAAACTAAAGAAAGTCGTTACCGTTATGAATCAGCACTGCAAGCACACGAGCAAATTAAACGAGAAGTAAAACGTGATACTGCTCAGGCTTATCACAATGTTATCGCCAGTGTAAGTAGAGTGAAGGCGCTCGCCAAGGCACTAGAGTCCGCACAAATATCAGCGGATGCTAACAATATTGGCTTTGAAGTTGGCACTAGAACTTCGGTGGATGTATTAATCGCCCTACAAGCGGTGTATAAAGCCCAAAGTGATTTCGCACGCGCACGTTATGATTATCTTCTCAACACATTGAAACTGCAGTTCGCAGCAGGCACACTCAATGTTGACGATCTTGCTAAAATTGATCGATGGTTACATTAGCTTAGAACTGAGTTTCTGCCATTCACTTTACTCGTTGGCGTCACTCAACCAATCTTTATATTCATCAATCTCACCATGCACTATTTTGAAATAGGTAGATTGTAATTGTTCGGTGATTGGCCCTCGTGTACCGCTGCCAATGGGACGCTTATCTAACTCCCTTATTGGTGTTACCTCCGCGGCCGTACCCGTAAAAAATGCCTCATCTGAAATATAGACTTCATCGCGTGAAATTTGTTTCTCAACCACAGGAATCTGCATCTTATTTGCAATAGTAATGACCGTTTTGCGGGTGATCCCATCTAAAGCAGAACTGAGTTCCGGTGTATATAAAATTCCATCTCGTACAATAAATACATTCTCACCACTGCCCTCAGCAACAAACCCTTGGGGATCTAACATTAGCGCCTCATCATATCCATCTTGAGCGGCATCCTGCAAAGCCAACATTGAATTTACATAGTGACCATTCACCTTAGCTTTACACATAGTTGCATTCACGTGATGACGAGTAAATGATGATGTCTTAACTCGGATACCCTGCTCTAATTTTTCTTTACCCATGTAAGCACCCCACTCCCAGGCAGCAACTATGCAATGTACTTGCAATGCCTCTGCTCGCAGACCCATACCTTCCGAACCATAGAAGCACATCGGGCGAATATAGCCGTATCTCATATCATTTGCTTTCACCACATCTATCTGCGCTTGATTAAGCTCCTCTAGAGTATAAGGAACTTTCATACCAATAATTTTGGCAGAGTTAAGCAGTCTTTTTGTATGATCTTGTAAGCGGAATATCGCAGTTCCCATGGTGCCATCATAAGCGCGCACACCCTCAAACACACCCGCTCCATAATGCAGTGTATGAGTGAGAACGTGGGTCTCGGCCTCTCGCCATTCAATCATTTCACCATTACGCCAAATTTTTCCATCTCTGTCTGACATAGACATATGCTCTACTCCTAATCCTTTAACTTAACTGCCAATAATTTTATGCCAGTATTTTCCAATGATTTCTCTCTCAAGAATATATTCTTCACTAGATACTTCAGCTTCAACAGCATGTAACGCTTTAACATGCATGGTTTGTCGATACTCACGGTAAATTTCACTTAATTCTTGCGCCTCATTAGTCGTTATGATTTCGAGGTCACTGAGGCAACCAAGAAGTTGTATATTATCTGTATACGCACATAAGTTTGTGTGCTTATGTGCATACGCTAAAACCATGTATTGCACCATAAATTCAATGTCGGTGATACCTCCACGATCATGTTTAAGGTGGAATTTTTGCTCATCGCGTGATGATTTCCGAGCCATCATTTTTATTCTCATCTCAGCCACCTGTTTTTGAAGCGTGACAACCTCACGCTGCTGAGAGAGTATGTTTTCCCGCATTTGATTGAATTGCTGTTTCAAATCACTATCGCCAACAATACAACGAGCTCTAACCAATGCTTGCAACTCCCACACCCAAGCACGCTGCTGATAATAGATTTGCATCTGCTCAATCGATGGCACCATAGCACCTGCCGCCCCGTCAGGGCGTAGCCGTGTATCCACTTCATACAGTTTTCCACTGACAGTTTGCAAAGTTAGCATCTGAGTCAAACGTTGAATTAGCAATGTATTTTTAGTCGTGGCATCTAAATCTTGTGAATATGAATGTTGTTCTGATGAGGAGTTCTTACACATGAAGACAAGATCCAGATCAGAACCATAGCCCATTTCGAGACCACCTAATTTACCAAATGCTACCACTCCCACGCGATCAACCGATGTCTGATCGAAACTTTTCCCCAAATAACTAAGACATCCACTCACAACCACTTCTGCCATCCAACTCAAATGATCACTGACATCCATCAAGGACAGAGCTCCCTCAACATCTGCACAAGCCACCCTGAGCTCATGCGTGTGCTTAAAATACCTCACCCTCTCCATGACTTGCTCGTAATCCAAATCGCAATGGTTCAACACTTCTAGAGTGAAGTCATTTTGCAAGATTTTTTGATTCTGAGCAGTTGCATTGTTGAGTGGATGCATCAATTCATCCATCAATAATGGATAAGCTCCTAAATGGTTTGTTATCCAAGGACTGGCCGCGCACACTTTGATGAGCTGAGATAATAATTTTTGATTTTCTGCCAACATCACCAAGTAAATAGAGCGCCGCGCTAAGTTTTGAATCATTATGAATATCCGCGTACTAGCATCTTGTGTGAGTTTTGCCATATTTATTTCATATAAAAATAATGGCATGAATTTGTTCAGTCGTGCGCGTCCCTGCGCATCTTGATTTTTATATGCTGCAGAGTTGATAAGCTTCATAATGAGACCTTTCACGACTGAAGCGGAGTCAAACCCCAGATCCATAATCAAACTAAGTCCACTGTCCTGATCTAATTGCTGAAACTTATTCCAGATCAATTGATAAGAAGCATATATGTCAGCACTCTCTCCATTACTTCGAATTTTCATGAATATCTGATCGACTGCACTTCTATGCTCAATGAGTCGTTCTTCAAATAAAGAGAAAGTCTCATACTGCATAGAATTTGCAAGACGTATTTGTTTATCTGGATCATTTGGCAAATCATGTGTCTGCTCATCATTAAACATTTGCAATCGATTCTCACAACGTCTCAAGAATTTATAGGCCGACAATAATTGCTGAACCTCTCTTTTTTCGAGCAACTCCTTAGCGACTATTGATTGGCTAGCTTGAAATATACTCGCTGTCTGCAAATCTAAGTGGCGTCCACCATAAACTAGCTGAAAGAACTGGATGACAAACTCAACCTCTCGTATCCCCCCTTGACCCAATTTAATATTGTCCCGCTGATTTCTTTGTTGAACCTGCTGGGAAATTAAATCCTTCATTTCACGCAAGGTGTTAAGCACACCAAAATCTATATACTTTCGATACACAAAATTATTTACTATGGCATTAAAGTTAACCATATCTTGACTGCTGCCTGTAAGACACCGTGCTTTAATGAGAGCGTAACGCTCCCACTCTCGGCCATGGGTATACAAATATTCTTCCAAACTATCGAGATGCACCACCAGTGGCCCCGAATCTCCAAATGGGCGTAATCGACAATCGACTCTATACACAAAACCATCGACAGTAAGAGTGGCTAGCAGATCAATCAGTTTCTGAGCAAACAATGTAAAGAACTCTTGATTGGTGATCGAATGTTCAAGATTAGTTTGACCCGCAGCGGAATAAAGAAAGACTAAATCAATATCTGAGGAAAAATTCAGCTCCTGACCGCCCAGCTTACCCAGTGCCACAACGATGAAATTAGCTCTCTCACCTTGCTTAGTCAGAGCTTGCCCATATTTATCTGCCAACAATTTCTGACACCAAACAACGCTCTGCTGCACACATACATCAGCCACATTACTAATGGCTTGTAATAGAGTTTGAACGTCTTCATTCCTCACTAAATCACGCCAACAAATAATGACTAATTGCTCATGACGAAACTGTCTAATCACTCGCTTGAAATCATTCTCATCATTCACTGCACTTAATGCTTGGATGAGGGTCTCTTGTAAATGTTGTGTCGACTGATCAGGGATCAGTGGCAAATTGATTAATGTAGAGACAATATGGGGATGACGTTGGCATTGTTGCATCGCATAGTTGCTATGACGCCATAAACGTTTAATTGTGATTTCATGTTCATGAAATGCCTCTGGCGCGGAGTGTTCTTGCAAATAAACTGTCCATGCCGTATCCACACTATCTTGAGTAGTGTTTAAGTCATTTTCATTCATTGAAATTTTTCACCTTTTATAAATGAGAATCAATCTCAATCGTGCTATTATGTTCAGTTATATCAACCCTGTACATTCAACTTAGCAGATTACCTCAATGAAATTTAAAATTAACCCCGCTTTTTACCTAGTACTGTGTGCAATTACCATCAACCCAACACAGGCCTCAGAAGAACTTAATGTTTATTCAGCGCGTAAAGAGGCATACATCAAACCCTTACTGGATCAATTCGCTCAAATTCATAATGTGCAAATTAATTTAGTTACCAGTAAAGCCGATGCTCTGATTCAGCGACTCATTGGAGAGGGTAAAAATACTCCAGCGGATGTGCTCATCACCGTTGATGCAGGTCGATTACACCGCGCTCAACAAGCCAATTTACTGCAGTCTATAGACACCTCAAGATTCTCCGATGCTACCCCTAGTCAGTTTCAGGATCCAGAAGGTTATTGGTTTGGCCTATCATTGCGAGCACGTACTTTGGTCTACCATCCACAGCAAGTAAAAGCACAACAGCTCAATGATTATGAATCTCTTGCTGACCCTCAGTGGAAAAAGCGAATTTGTGTACGCTCATCAAACAATATTTATAATCAATCGCTAGTTGCATCCATGATCGCTCATCATGGTGTGGAGGCAACCCAACAATGGGCTAATCATCTAGTGAATAATTTTGCACGCAATCCGCAAGGGGGTGACCGCGATCAAATTAAGGCCGTGGCGGCCGGCCTATGTGATATCGCCATTATCAATTCTTATTATCTAGGTAGCATGTTAAACGGAAGTAAAACAGAACAAGCGGCTGCCAAGCAAGTTAAGTTATTCTGGCCTAATCAAAATGGCCGCGGAGTTCATATGAATATTAGCGGTATCGCGATAACCAAATATGCTAAAAATACCCACTTAGCCATTCAACTGATTGAATTTTTATACACTGATGAAGCACAGGCATGGTACGGAGATGTCAATATGGAATATCCAGTGCGCAAAGGCATCACCACTAATCCCATACTACTCAGCTGGGGAGATTACATAGCTGATAACTTACCACTCAACCAACTCGGTGCGCATAATTCCGAGGCAGTTAAAGTTATGGATAGAGCGGGTTGGAAATAAATACTCATCATATAAATTGTTACCACCATGCATGACTCATGAATAATTAGCGAGTTCTAATATTGTCTTATTCCCACTCACCCATCAATCAACCACTTCATAGAAAGAGCAATCATTTGTGGTTGTTTTTAGTGACTTGTATTGCCGGCATTCTGGTCTTACCCCTGGCTGTCATACTGCAGTTTAATTTGCATGAATACACTGACACCTGGCAACACTTACTCGATCATGTACTGATCGACTATGTCAAAAATTCGCTCAAACTGGCTATTGGTGTTGCCCTAGGCACCTTTATAATTGGTGTTCCCACTGCCTGGTTATGTGCGCTCTACCAATTCCCAGGTAAACGCTTACTGGAGTTCTTATTATTATTACCCCTGGCCATGCCCGCCTACATTATTGCCTATACATACACAGGCATCTTGGATTTCGCCGGCCCAATTCAAACCTATTTAAGAGCCACATTTGACTGGGCTTATGGAGATTATTGGTTTCCAGAAATCCGCTCTCTCAGTGGCGCTATTATAATGTTCTCTTTTGTACTTTATCCGTATGTATTTCTTCTCACACGCTCAACTCTCGCCGCACAATCTGCCAATATCACACATGTTGCACAGTCATTGGGAGCAGGTAATTTAGAACGCTTAACATTGGTTATTTTGCCGTTAGCACGTCCAGCCATTGTTGCAGGAGTTATGCTAGCTTTAATGGAAACTCTAGCAGACTATGGCACGGTACAGTATTTTGGTATCGATACATTCACTACTGGAATTTTCCGCACCTGGTTCGGCTTTGGTGAAGCGCAAACAGCTGCACAATTATCCAGTCTGCTGATGCTGACTGTATTCGCTTTATTTCTCTTTGAGAAAAGTTCGCGCAAGCGTATTCGCTACCATAATTCCTCCAACACTCAACATAAAAATCAGTGCTTACTCCTGCATGGCCAATACGCACTATTTGCAAGCATTGTCTGCTTTATACCCGCCTTATTAGGTTTTATTATTCCATTTGTTCAACTCAGTCTATGGGCAATTGATACATTTGATAAAATGGTAGACCAAGTATTTTGGCAAATGGCCATCAATAGTTTCTATGTGGCCGCCTGTGCGGCGCTACTGACAGTCACAGCGGCTTTAATTCTTGCTTACGGACAGCGTTCAAGTAAAAACAGCCTCGTGTTAGGATTAATTAATTTATGCACTATGAGTTATGCCATTCCTGGCACTATCATCGCAGTGGGCACACTCATTATTTTCACCCATGTGGATAATTTTGTGATCGATTTTCTCCAAACACAATTCGGTGTTAATAGTGGTTTGATTTTTACCGGCACCATCTTCGCTTTAGTATTTGCTCACACCGCTCGCTTCTTGTCATTGGGATTACAAAGTGTTGGCGCTAGTTTAAGTAAAATCAATCAATCCATGGATGAAGCTGCCAGTTTGTTAGGTCAGAGTCCTTTATCAACTTTACGAAAAATCCACATACCATTGATCCGCAGTGGGTTACTCACAGCAACATTGTTGGTCTTTGTGGAGGTAATGAAAGAACTGCCTGCCACTCTCATTATGCGTCCTTTTAATTTCAACACGCTTGCTGTGAGAGCTTATGAGTTGGCTTCGGATGAACGACTTGCTGACGCATCAACGGCTGCGATCGCTATCGTTATGGCTGGCATAGTACCGGTTATCATCCTTAATTTGACGGCGAATCGAAATGACTAAACCTTCTGCATTACTGAATGTTCAAAACCTATCGGCTTCTTATCAAGGATTGCCTGTATTAGAAAATACCAACTTACAGGTTCAAAAGTACGACATAGTGTGCTTGTTGGGAAATAGTGGCTGTGGAAAAACCACCCTATTAAGATCAATTGCTGGCCTACATGAAATCACACAGGGACAAATTGAACTAGACCAAAAATTATTGAGTAACGCCAGCAAGACACTAGCGCCTGAATTTAGAAACATCGGCATGATGTTCCAAGATCTTGCTCTGTTTCCTCATTTAACCATTTATGAGAATGTGGCTTTTGGTATCAGAAAACATGCCAAATCATTCATTAAGTCACGTGTCGAGCATGTCTTGGCGTTAGTCGACATACAACAGAGCCAATATAAAAAATACCCACATGAACTCTCCGGTGGACAACAACAACGTGTTGCACTTGCACGTGCTTTAGCACCACAACCAACCCTCCTGCTTTTAGATGAGCCATTCTCAAGCCTCGATCCTGAGTTAAGAGAACAATTAGCGACCCAAGTGCGTGATATTTTAAAACAAGAGCAAGTCACCACAGTGATGGTGACTCATGATCAAAAAGAAGCTTTTGTCATGGCCGATTGGGTCGGTGTTATGCATCAAGGTGAAATTGTGCAGTTCGATACTCCTTACAATATTTATCATCAACCCACTTCACGCTTCGTAGCCGATTTCGTAGGTCTGGGTGATCTAATTCCTGTTCAAATCACTGCACATAACACCGTTCGATCAGTATTTGGTGAAATAAAAGGTGAAATTCCTGCTCACTTTGAGCTCCATCAAGAATATGATCTGCTGGTGCGCCCAGATGATATTCCTCATGATGACGATAGCCCGATCAAAGCTATTATCGAAGAGAAGCGATTCCTTGGCGCAGAGTTTATTTATACCTTACGCCTACCTAATGGACAAAAGCTCTCTTGTTACGCACCCAGTCATCACAATCATCCCATTGGACAACCACTCGGTATCCGTCTTGAACTTGAGCATTTAGTATTGTTTAGTAAATAAGCACTTAACCTCACAGAAAGAAAATGCGACAATAAAGCATCAGAATTTTGTGGCTTTAGTGTGAAAAAAATCCCGCCTAAAACTTCTCGTCTCTCGTTAAGTGCTTGCCTACTCTTTCAATTGCTTGTCTGCTCACTGCATGCAGAAATGCTGGGCACTGATCGCATTATTCAACCCGCCGCTACTGATAAACAAACCATTAATGCTGCATTGTTACGTGAAGACGTCAGAGCAATATTACTTGAGCATGGCGTCCATGCTGACGACGTGAAACTCCGGCTCAATCAACTGACAGAGGCAGAATTACAAATACTAGCGGACGAGTTTAAAAATCTTCCCGCTGCAGGTAGTCCAACCATGTTGTTATTCTTACCTGGCCCAGTCATGTTAATGCTTGAGCTCACAGGAACAACGGATATGTCAACGACCTTCTAGCATCCAGTTATATGCCGATGAAAAATTGTCAAAAATATTGCTGGCTGGCTATGGCGTGTCTATTTCTCATTTCATCAATGTCTGCTTGCACAGTGATATCGATCGCCGATTATGTGGTACCCAAAGAACCTCAAAACCTGCCCACAGATGTAGTATTAAAAGTCCCGTTTTATACACAAACCGATAATTTTTGCGGGCCCGCGGCACTGGCAATGGTCGCGGCATATCATGGCATTCAAACTGACATTGATGAACTGAGTAAAAAAGTTTACACCCCAAAAAAAGGCGGCAGTTTGCAAATTGAAATGCAAGCAGCGGCACGTAGCTTAGGCCTGGTGGCATTTCCAACACAACTGGATTTAGCCTCACTCAGTCTGGAAATTGATTCTGGCCATCCGGTCATTATCTTACAAAATCTGTCTTTAAATATTTACCCCGTATGGCATTACTCTGTGGTCACGGGGCGTGATGTCAATCGATTGCATTTTTTATTACATAGTGGGAAGCATCAATATTATCGCTCGCCTTGGCATACCTTACGCAATACCTGGGAGCGCAGTAATTACTGGGCCATGATGATGTTACCCGCCGGTCAGCTACCAAGCAGCATATCAGTTAATCATGCGCTACAAGCTGCTGTTAACCTTGAACAGATTGGCCAATATCGTCTCGCACAACATACTTATCAGGCGATTCATCAACGCTGGCCAGATAATTTTGCGGCACTTGCTGGTGTTGCCAATACACACATGTACTTAGAAGAGCCTCTAGCAGCCAGTCGTGCATACAGACAAGCACTGCAACTAAATACTCAATCAGCTGAACTACTTAATAATTTTGCTTATACAGCAGAAGCATTGGGCTGCCAGATAACTGCAATTGAAGCGGTCGCCTGCGCACTCAAGATGTCTCACCAAGGTAACCCCGCTATTATGGACACCCTGCAACAACTGGAAGCAAAATACCCTCAACCCACCAATCATAATAGTTGCCCCGTTGTTAACTGTTCAAATTAACAGCAGATAGGATCAACTAAACAAGCGCAATGCCCTCAAGTCCGTTATCATTACGCCCTTTAAAGTTAAATTATAAAAATTAGCGACACCTAACAGGATACACAGGAGAACACACGCAATGTCATCTTCATTTAATCGTTGGCGCCCACATCCATGGCATGGGATCGAGATTGGTCCAAACTCACCCAGTGTTGTCACAGCCTATATCGAGAGCACCCCTTTTAATCATATTAAATACGAAGTTGATAAACTCACAGGATATCTCAAAGTTGATCGTCCACATCGCACATCATCTCTGCCACCCACACTCTATGGCTTCATTCCTCAAACCTACTGTGGCGCACGTGTCGGTGATTTAATGCCAGAAGCCCGCCATGGTGATGATGACCCATTAGATATCTGTGTCATCAGCGATCGCCATATTGATCGCTCAGAATTAATTCTCAATGCGCGTGTCATCGGTGGCTTACCCATGTTAGATGATGGTGAAGCTGACGATAAAATCATTGCTGTATTAGAAAAAGATCACGTATGGTCAGACGTTGAAGATATTTCTCAGCTACCTCCTTCCATAGTCGAGCGCCTCAGACATTACTTTAGCACCTACAAGGTGCTCCCGGGCGAAGAATCCACCGTAGTTATCGGAGAAGCTTATGGCCGCGAACATGCACAAAAAGTCATAGAACTCTCTATTCTTGATTACAAAGATAAATTCTCGGACTTTGATGCTATCACATAGCCCCTACATTAATAATTTTTACTAAAGACCTTCATTAACTGTTATCCGCGCAGATCCTAATTATTCTGTTCAACACGATCTGCGCTATACCGTTTTACGATGTCCATAAGGCTTCCAAGCAGGCGCTATCACATTAGGCATTTCTGAGCGTTGCAATAAATTGGCTGAAGTCAAAGTAAATTCTCCATAACGTCGATTAATATGGTCCATCGCATAATTAATCTGTTGTCGTTTAGTATCACATTCATCAAATAAACCTATTTGACACCCCTGATCTGTCGGATCTAAAGCGACGACGCGCACCTGAAAACATCCCTGTGAGCGCCACACTTGCTGTAAAAAATTATTAATCATGATCTTAATCTGACGACTATCGTTAGTCGGCATGTCGGTCTGTAGTTTATCGCCTACCCAACCATCCTCGGTCAGATATCCAACAAAGTAAGTGCGCGCTTCAAATTCATGTCGACGCAAACGAGTAGCCACTTTTTCAGCCATATGGTGCAAATAAACCTTCAGCACAGTAAAACTATTGGTGTTGGGAGGCATCACCTTACTATGCCCAACTGACTTAGGCGCTGCGACTTCTTGCTGGATGGGGTCTGGATCCAAACCTTGTGCCATATACCAAATGCGTCGCCCTAAATTACCAAAACGTCTGGCCAGTTCGCTAATTGGGAGATTTTTCATATCTCCACAAACATACACACCACGCTGATTAAGGTAACGACCAATGCCTTTAGCAATACCACTCAGCTCTGTTACGGGGACCTCACTCAAATAAGCGCATGCATC
>CAYPHQ010000022.1:0-14843 GCA_964410595.1 uncultured Thiotrichales bacterium | reverse complement strand
AAGAGCAAGCGGCATAAAGGTTCTCCATTTAAATAAGGTTGATTTGAGGGCTTTTTACACTCATTAAGGCATGGTTAAGCTAGTTTGCGTGAATTTGATGCATATGAAAGAATAGCCGAAGATCACAATAATAAGAATAAAAACAAAATGATAGATTCACAAGGGTATAGGGCGAATGTGGGGATCGTCTTATGTAATTCTTTAGGGCAATTACTCTGGTGTAAACGCTATGGGCAAGATGCATGGCAGTTTCCTCAGGGTGGCATCAGTGATAATGAAACCCCTGAAGAAGCTCTGTTCAGAGAATTAACTGAAGAAACAGGTTTGACACAAGACGATGTAGAGGTAATGGCCAGCTCCAAAGAATGGCTTAAATATCGTCTACCACCTCATTTCGTTAGAAGGAAATGCTTTCCTAAATGCATTGGTCAAAAACAGCGTTGGTTTTTGTTGCGCATGATTTCTGACGATAGCCGCATTGATTTAGATTATTCATCTCTGCCAGAGTTTGATGGTTGGCAATGGGTTGAGTACTGGCAGCCTATTCAGGATGTCGTGTTTTTCAAGCGTAATGTTTATGAAAAAGCACTTAAAGAATTTGCCCCACATATGAATGCGCTTATCAGCTAAATCAGCGCACTGAGCTTTTTTTGGACCAAATAATAATACCGCTGATAGCCAGGATAATAAGTAGTATTGCAGCGATTGACATAATATTTTTTCCAAAATCCCCCATCAATCTACCGCTATGTAAATCCAACAGCATTCTTTCCAGTGTGATTTCGTGACTACGGACATAATCCTGAATTTCATTAGCAATATGCAGTGGTGTATTTGAAGGTGCTACCCATTGTGGGTGAGGTCCTTGCAGGGGCTGCCAGACAGTTAATTCTGGGCTAGCTTTCCAATAAGTGTTGACACCGCGAACAACGGGGTGTCCCAATGGATCCTTAGATATACCAAGAGGTGCTTCAGGTAAGCCAGTCAGTTGGCTGATTTCATCGACAATATTACCAGCATAGTCGAGCAGAATAAGACTTTCTGGAGTTGCCAAGACAATAAATTCTTCTGTATGAATTGCTCCTAGTAAAGCATCATCACTCTGTAATACATACTTTCCATCAATGAAAATGAATTGGCTAGAATGCGATATTAATAAGTCGTTTGATTGATAGGATGTGATTGGAAACTCACCGATGCTGTAGTGATCCAGCAACCATTGATTGGCAATATGGTTATCATCCAGTTGAAGAGTGTCATTGTAATTAAGTACAAGACCTGTTGATGATAAGATGATTACGAAGAATGCTGACACGAGACCGATGTATCGATGCCATTCATGAAGTTTAAGCATGTGTTGTGGCTGAGTTATTGCGTAGTGACGTGATTATGAAGATAAAGAGCCATTCTTGACAGTTTTTTCATGGCATTAACTGACATTGTAGCTCCAGTTATATTGTCGATATGTCGATCTAGGCGTTGATTGGTTTTTAAATAGGCTCCAGAAAACTGGCGCGTGAAAAATTCGTTGCGTATCTCCCAACCGCGACTCTCTCTGAACACTAATACTTTGAAGTCTTGGATTTTGTTGTTTTCAACTACAAAACCAGCAGTAATCGGTCGTTCTTTACCGATTTCTTCCAGTATCCATACTGTACGCTGTTGGTGTTGCCAATAGGAGAGTCTAATTTTTTTATAGCGATGTTCTAGAATATTTTTAATATCATCAGCCAGTTGTCCTTTAATAGTAAGCTTGCTGGGTACGGGAGGTTGCCCAGAGAATACATTATTAATGAAGGTGGCAGGTTCTAAGTAAATTCCCTTTGCATCTACCACCGGATATACACATAGCCATGTAAGTATGACGGTGGCAAATATTGTCTTAGTTGCGAAGAGTAGTTGATGTTTCAAGATATTTATTTCCAAATTTTGTAACTTTACTAGCGTTCATGTGTTCAGAGGCTTTATGAATCATCTCTAGATCCTCTTGATGTTGTTCTATGACTTCTTCAATTTTTTCTAATGCATTTTCGAGTGTGTAACTGAGCATATGTATTTCATGCATGACTTCAGATGTCAGCTCCAGAGTAAGTTTTTCTGACAGTTTTTTATTATAGAGGTCGTAATTTGTTAATGCTTGCTCAAGTGTTTCAGCAGGTAGCCCCTCAGAGTGCTCATAATCATCAGCGCTACTCACTGACCCCATGGTGATTATGCAAGTAATTAAATATAGTTGAAGTTTTTTCATAATGTTTCTCAATCTGTCGACAGTACAATATTTGGTATGAATGATTTGTGGCTGACTGTTTGTTGTGAAATGTGATCAAAATGCGCGAGGGCCAGTTTCTACCCTTAGCGCTCGTGCAGTATGCTAACTCAAATCAGTACTAAAAGGACAAACCAACCCCTAAATTGAAGCCATCGAAATCAGAGGTAATGTCTTTTTTATCTTTGTAATCAACATAGTCAAATTTCAACGCAACTTGATCATGAAGATAATAGTTGGCACCGAGCGACCAAATCTCTAAATCCCTCTCATTACCTTTAAAGTACTCGATAGCTTCATAACGTGCGAATAGGCCTAGATGTGGTATAGGACGAATGCTCGGTTCTATGAACCAACCTCTCTGTTTATCACCATTATCTGCCTTAATGCCGTTGCCATCAAAGTCCCATTCTGCAAACAGAGCTTTTAAACCGAATATGCCACGATTATAGGCAAGATGTGCTTCTATCATTGAAGCATCATCAACGTAGTCACCAGCGCCATTTCCTTGAGTTGGGTCATCTTCATAGTGATATGAAACGCCAATTTCTAAGCCTTGATAGCCCGTATATGTGCCTGCAAATGTGTATGCAAGGTTCTCTGCTTCAGCATTGGAACCTTTCTGACGACCGTCGCGAATGTAACCGTTATCATCACTCATATTTAGACCACTGTGTATGGCGCCCTCTAATTTAAAGCCTTCTCCAAAGTTGAAGCTAACCATGGAGCCAATTTCCCACCAGGTGGTGGGTACGATATATTTTTCAACACTGTTACGTTCTACACCATAGAAAGTGTCAGGCTCGTGAGTTTCATTGAGCATGCCAATTGGAAGAATGAATAAACCGGCTCGTGCAGAAGCATCTGGCGTGAAGTCATATTCAATATAGGCCTGTTCAACCTCGACTTCACCTCCAAGAATACCGTCGCCATTATCTGTGTCTTGTACACCACCATGTTCAATTTCAAACTCGGAGAAGAAGCGTAAACGATCGTTGTATTCATACCCTGTAAAAATCACAAAACGATGCAAGTCAAATTCTTTTTTGTCGGTGCCATCATTGTAATCATAGTTATTGTAGTGTGCTTCTGCGTAACCGCCGATTGATAGTCTGTCAAATTTGCTGTGTGAAGAATTCTCCGCAACTTCTGCTGCAGCTTCTGCAATCTCTGTTGCTTCTTCAGCAACTTGTTTAGCTTCTTCAACGGCAGTCGCTTGTTTGTTACGTTCTTCCATAAGGAATTTAACAGCTTGTTTGAGCTGTTCGTATTCTTCCTTGTCGACCATGATTTGCTCTGATGCGTGGCTAGCAAAAGGTACTATATACATACTCAGCATAAATCTGATTAAGCTGGATTTGAGTACAAGTTTCATGAGCATTCCATTTCAAGTTAATTAAAGATATAGGACTTAAAGTTAAGACTAAGCACAATATACAAATAATAACGCAAATGCAAATTATTCTCATTTATATATGCATATTTATTGGACTTTTATTGCTAACTTTTTTATTTAAGCAGAAAAGATGTGATTTTTGCCCAATTCTGTTTGTTTTATACAGAGGAATGAGAATTATGAAGTGGGTTAATTTTAGAAGTAGATCGAACAGGGCTGTGGGCAGTAAAAAGAGAGAAAAGGTCCAATGACTTGAACCTTTTCTGAGATGTTTGTATTTATATGTTGAGGTCAGTCTTCACTCAGCATCATTTCTTGTAAGTAGTTTTGAATGCCAACGTGAGCAATGCGATCTTGTTGTTCTTCCAGCCAATCGACGTGTTCTTCTTCACTCTCTAGAATATGCTCAAATAATTCTCGGCTGCCGTAGTCTTTGACGCTCTCAGCATAGGCGATGGCTGCGCGTAAATCTGGAATAGCCTCCATTTCTAGATTTAAATCACATGCGATCATTTCTTCTGGGTTTTCTCCTATGTAGAGTTTGCCGAGATCTTGCAGATTGGGCAGACCCTCAAGAAATAAAATGCGCTCTATGAGCATATCTGCATGTTTCATTTCGTCGATAGATTCGTGATGCTCATGTTTATTAAGTTTATTGAGACCCCAATTCTTATACATGCGAGCATGAAGAAAGTATTGGTTGATAGCAGTCAACTCATTTTTAAGAATGGCGTTGAGATGAGCGATAACTTGTTTGTCGCCTTTCATATAATTAATTCCTTTATGGGTAATGTTTTATTGAGAATATTATAAACTAAAAAATTCTCTAAGTACTTGATAATAAAAGGGATAAGAATGATATTGACTATCATTCTTGTTATATTTTTAACGCGTTATCTTTAACAGTGGTCAGTGAATGATACTGAGCAGTCGCTTTTATTTGTTAGAAAATTTTTGGCGCACTGTTTGTTGCAATCACGCATACATTTTCGCGCATGACATTTGCATTCACCACATTGCGTGGCTACACCAAGTTGTTGTTGAAGATCCTCAAATGATTTAACACCCTGTTCAACAGCGTCTTTTATATGATGATCAGTGACTTCTTTGCATAGGCAGATATACATGTGTACACGTTAACGCTAATGAGAATGATTGTCAATACTATTTGATAGGAAGCCTTTACCGCAGAGCTCAAACGATAGCATTTGAAGAGATAACACTTATATTGGTCGCACAACAGCCAATATAACAATGGCAATCAGAGCCAACACTGGGGCCTCATTGAACCATCGATACCACACATGTGAATGGGGGTTCTGGTCAAGTTTGAAGCGTTTCACCAGAGCCCCACACCACAAATGATAAATGATGAGACTTACTACAAGTCCTAATTTGATGTGCATCCAGTAATACCCCCCCACCATGTATGCGTCCCAATTACTTATCAGCAACCACAGTCCTAAACCTATAGTCACTACTGCCCCTGGTGTCATGATGCCGTAGTACAACTTACGTTCCATGATTTTGAAGCGTTCATGACTGATTTGATCATCACTCATCGCGTGATAAACAAATAAGCGAGGTAAATAGAACATGCCAGCGAACCACGTCACCATGGCGATAATATGGAAAGCCTTGACCCAAAGCATATGTTGAAACCTTTAATAAATGGATTGATAGAAATGCTGTCGACTGATAACGCCAAGAATATAGGTGCTCGTCATCTGATTCCAGTGGGTAACACACAAAACATCAGGCTTTTGTTGCTGAAATATTTCATAAGCTTTAGCTGTAGTGGAGCGAACGTCAATGCAAACAATTTTAGAGTTAGAAGTAGGAATTTCGGTGAGATCGATTGCCTCTTGCTGTGGATTATCATCTAAGTAAGAGGTGAGTTCTTCTCCAGTGAGAATTGCGATCGGATTATGTTTGTCGTCCTCACAGATAATCCAATCGGGTATTTGAACATGATTAATCGTATGCCGAGTGGTGACTTTTGATAAACACACAAAATCCTCATTCATGATATTACTAACGCCAGTACGTTGAAGTGATTGAACCAGAGGGCCATGTTGATAAGACATTCCGCGAAGATTCAGCAATAAGTCAAATACGGGTGGTTGTTTGAATAATTGTCGACTGACTAATTGGGCGATAACGATGCTCAGCATACTGGGCCAAATGATATTGTGATGGGTGGTAATTTCAAAGACTGCAGTAAGGGCGGCTAGTGGCGCTTGTAAACAAGCTCCCATCATGGCGCTCATGCCGATGATAGCGAATATGCCGCTGTCTTGAATGGGTAGATCAAAACTATGATGCAGAAATGTCGCCATGAAAGCTCCACCCACAGCGCCAATTACCAACGTCGGTGAAATTAAACCAGCAGGTATCCCACAACCGACGGCAAATACTGTGGTGATCAGTTTGAACATCATAATAGTGAACAATGTGAATAAAGATAATTCCCCTAAAATCGCTGCGGTGATAGTGTCGTATCCAGTGCCCATGACTTCGGGAACAAACACAGCGACTGTTCCGGTTATACCGCCTGCTATTAGAAAACGTACTGATAAACTCAGATCACGAGTCCTTTGCACGATAATTTTCACTAGATAAGTAAACAGTGTAGACGCGCATCCAACCAACACTCCTAGAAGAATTAAATAGGGTATTTCACCGACAGTAATTGGGGGCATAATGTCAATTTGAACTAAAGAGAGATGTCCGAAGGCGAGTTGAGATATGGCGGTTGCAGTCACTGCAGCGATGATGATGGGAATAAAGCTGGCAAAGGTGTATTCAACGACAATGACTTCCATAGCAAATATCACTCCGGCCAATGGGGTGTTAAAGGCGGCCCCAATGGCTGCTGCGGAACCGCAAGCCAGTAAAGTGCGTGTGCTATTGTTGGGTAATTTGAGAAATTGACTCAGTAAGCTACCGAGGGCGGCCCCCATGTGAATAGAGGGGCCTTCTCTGCCCATAGAATGTCCACTCAGCAGCGCTACAAAAGCTCCAATGAATTGAACAATTAAATTTTTGAGCGGCACGACAGCCTCGTGATAGCGCACTTTATCTAATATATCTACCACGCCTACGCTCACTTGTCCTCGCGTGATGAATTTGAAGATGATAATTAATATCAGCGACCCTACTATAGGCGCGAGTAGACGACTGCTAATACCAAGAGATTCAAAATTTTCTGTCGATTGATCGGGAAGCCAATAAGCCAATGAGTTCTCTAATAGAAAGATAAAGAGAATTAGCAGGCAAGCAGTAGATAATCCTACAATAAGCCCGAGAATACTGAGTTGCATCAATGCATCAGACCCAGCAGTAATATGACGTAGGTTGTTTAAGCGTCTATTTAGACCGGCATTGTGAGGCAGTTTAAGTTTCATCCGTGTATTATGGCATGCTCGATGATAAAGCGTATGTGACAAAACACCTCAGGGTGTGTGAATAAAACATACAGTTGTAAGCAAAGATGAAGAGCTATTTAAGTATTGAAAGTACGATTGGGATTAAATAACCATGATTAAGGCTGGAATTATAGGTGGAACCGGTTACACCGGTATTGAATTGATTCGTTTATTACTGGGGCACCCACAGGTAGATGTGAATGCCATCACTTCACGCAGTGAGATAGGCAAAAAGCTCAGTGATCTGGTGCCTAATTTTATTGCTTATGATGACTTGGTTTTTTCTGAACCCAGTGTGTCTTTGTTTTCTGACTGTGATGTGGTGTTTTTTGCGACACCTAATGGTGTTGCCATGGAAATGGCGCCGGAATTGTTGGCTGCGGGTAAGCGAGTCATTGATCTGGCCGCAGATTTTCGAATTAAAGATCAAGCTATCTGGGAGCAGTGGTATGCACAAGCACATGCTGCTCCTGAGCTATTGGCTTCTGCAGTATATGGTTTGCCCGAGCATAATCGTGAGCTGATCAGAGATGCACAATTAATTGCTAACCCTGGCTGTTATCCTACCGCTGTGAGTTTGGCTTATTTGCCATTACTCAAGAGTGGAAAAATAAATCCTCATCAATTAATCGCTGATGTGAAATCAGGGGTTAGCGGTGCTGGCAGAGCGGCTAATTTAGCTGGATTGCATGCAGAGGTTAGTGAGAACTTTAAAGCGTATGGTGTAAATGGTCATAGGCACCATCCAGAGATAGAACAAACTTTGCAAGAAATGGTCTCTAATGGTCAGGTTAATTTGACTTTTATACCCCATTTGCTTCCGATGAATAGAGGCATACATGCCACTTGTTATGGTGAAGTTTATTCTGCTCATCAGGCTGATGACTTGACGCAGATTTATCAGCAGTTTTATGCCAATGAGCCATTTGTCTCCATACTTGAAGCAGGACAACATCCTGAGACACGCGCAGTTAGAGGAACAAATCAATGCATCCTCTCAGTTAATCGTGTGTCTGAAACACAGGTGGTCATATTGTCAGTGATTGATAATTTGGTTAAAGGTGCTGCAGGACAGGCCATTCAAAACATGAATATTATGTATTCGTTTCCTGAGACTATGGGAATTGATGCGATTGGTTTATTACCATAGTCATTAAGTAGGAACTAGAGTGAAAAAAAGAGTCAAAGTCAATGTTCCTAATCCTGAGGCAATATCTTTATCTGCTTACCATCCAATGTCTGGACGAATAAAGTGGTTATTGATAATTCTGTTTTCTATTTGTAGTGCAGGATTTTTTTATACTCTTGGTGGCGGAAAGATTTCACTGGCTTTTTTGTATGATAAACAAGAGAGGAATCAGCTACAAATACAGTTGCGAGAAAAACAGGAGCAATTAGCACAGCGAGATTTTCAAATTAAGAAACTCTCTCGCGAAGCACAAGTTGATGTGAAAACTTATGAACATGGCCAACAGATATTGAGAGATATGCAGTTGCAGATTCAAAAGCAAGAAGAAGAGCTGGCTTTTTATAGAAAACTACTCGCGCTAGAGGAGACTCAATCAGGAGTTGATATTAAAGACTTCAGTGTTAGGCTTTCAGTTAATGAAGGTGAATATTATTATGATTTTTTATTGATGCAGAGCAGTCTGAATAAAAAGGCAGCTAAGGGTAATATTAGAATCAGTATCGATGGTATGCAAGACGATATGATGAGACGAATAGAAGTCTCGGGAAGCTCGACTGAAGCTACAGATTTAATTGACTATTCATTTAGATATTTTCAAAGATATAACGGTGTTTTTAAATTACCAGAAAATTTCTACCCAGAAGTTGTACATTTATCCGTGATACCGTCTTCACAATCTATGAAAAAATTTAAACACGATTATTCGTGGCAAGAACTTATCAATGGGAGTTAACTAGGTGCTTAGCAAGAAAAAAATGCAATCAATGAAAATTGACACATTGATTGGCTCTGGTGCACGCATGGAAGGGGATATCTATTTTAGTGGAGTACTTCACATCGACTCTGAGGTTAGAGGAAATATAGTATCCGAATGCAAGGATAAATCATTGCTGATTATAGCTGAGAAGGGTGTCATTAAAGGTAATGTTATAGGCTCTATGGTGATTATTAATGGTACTGTGGAAGGGAATATTTATGTGTCTGGCACTCTAGAGCTGGCTAGGCATGCAAAAGTTCAAGGCAACATACATTACAACATGCTTGAGCTGGAGGTGGGTGCCCAGGTTAATGGCAGTCTCTACTATAAAACAGCTGAACAATTATCAGATGTTACCGTTTATGCTGATAGCGACATTTCTCCCTCAAATATGCAATCAGGAACATCTCAACAAGCAGATTAAATGGCTGATTAAGAGTATCTCTATATGAATAGATCGATACTCTCAGTGGTTATTTACCTTTGGTTTAGGTAGCGATAGTTTCCTGCTATCATTCAAGTAATAAATTATTCACGGAGTACAAAGATGTCTACAGTTGATGTGGCGCCAAGTTCGGGAATGCCAGTACCGCTTGTATTTACAGATGCTGCGGCTGGTAAGGTTAAACAACTCATACAAGAGGAGAAAAATGACAACCTCAAGCTGCGTGTGTTCGTGTCTGGTGGTGGTTGTTCTGGATTTCAATATGGATTCACTTTCGATGAAGAACTCCAGGATGGGGATACGTCAGTCGTCAATGACGGGGTGACATTACTTATTGACCCTATGAGCTATCAATACCTTGTTGGCGCTGAGATTGATTACTCGGAAGGGCTAGAGGGTGCACAGTTTGTTATACGCAACCCTAATGCCAAAACAACTTGTGGCTGTGGTTCCTCTTTTTCTACCTAAGCCAAAACCCACTCACTTAAGCATAGACCGGCCATTTTTTGAGTGTATTTTCTAAGACATGGATAAATCTTTTCCCTGAAAAAGTCATCCATATTCCATTGCTGTGATACGGTTTTTGCTGGAAGCACTGGCGTGTGAATCCCCCTCAAGGGTGGTAAATGCCTCCGAGAATGCACTCATGACTTGCCCCAGTTGCTAGTGGCGCGTTGCCTGGTAGCTGTAATAGTGTTTGTTTGGCAAGCCATGCAAATGCTACTCCCTCGACCCAGTCAGATCCTACTCCATAGTCGTCGGATAATTTAACTTTAATTGGATCGATTTTGGCCGCTAGCATTTCCATTAGGAATGAGTTTTTACAACCACCCCCGCAAGCTATCACAGTCTCTATGGTAGGCGCATAGCGTTCGATAGCAGCTGCCACTGATGATATGGTTAATTCACATAATGTTCTGGTAATGTCCTCTGCCTTAATAGCTTGTATATTATTGAGAATGCTATCAAGCCATTGGAGTGAGAATTGATCAATGTCTGCGGACTTTGGCGGTATCTGTTTGAAGTAATCGTGAACAAGTAATTGATTGAGTAGATGTGTATTCACTCGTCCAGTTCGTGCGTTTTCACCCTTTGTATCATAGGGCTGTTGATACTCACGGCGCATCCAAGCATCCATCAATGTGTTTGCAGGGCCACAATCAAACCCCATGATTGGGGAGGTTGAGTCTTGATCCAGTATGGTTAAATTGGCGATGCCGCCAAGATTGAGCACACCAGCAGATTTGGTCATGTTGGACAGCCACGCTTGATGAAAGGCAGGAACTAATGGTGCGCCTTGTCCGCCAGCTGCAATATCTTTTTGTCTAAAGTTTGCAATGGTAGTTATTTGGGTTCGCTCGGCTATTAAGCTTGGATTGCCAAGTTGCAAACTGAAAGGAAGAGAACCATTGGGGGCATGTTTCAGTGTTTGCCCATGACTGCCGATAGCTTTAATTTGCCTCTTATCCAGTGAGAATTTTTTTATCAATAAGGATGTTGCCTGAGCGAATTGTTCACCAATTAACGTATCGAGTTGGCCGATCTGGCTCAGAGAGATGGCTTGTGTTTGAATGGTTAAAATTTTGTTGCGACAGTCTGGTGTATATTGATGGGTAATGGCGCCGATTTGTTTAATTTGATTATTTTTAAAACGCACAGCAACGGCATCAATACCATCTGCACTAGTGCCAGAAATTAAACCTATATATATGGAAGCCAATCTAATCTCTATCTTTTTCGTGGCTGGCGATCATGGTCGAATTCAATTGATCCAGCTGTGCAAATTGAGTTTGTGTTTTTGAGTGAAAGCGGATTAACTCCGATTCAGGTAATGGCTGGGCATCAGGGAGTTTGACTGTTAGAGGATTGCGATGTACGCCATTGACACGAAATTCATAATGTAAATGAGGGCCTGTAGCTAAACCGCTTTTCCCAATGTAACCTATTATCTGTCCTTGCTTGACTCGAGCCCCTTTTTGGGTGCGGTTTGCGTACTTATGCATATGAGCATAGAGCGTACTGTATTGTGATCCGTGTTGGATAATAATGGTACTGCCGTAACCACCTTTAGAGCCTCGAAAAATCACTTTACCGTCCCCTGCCGCCATGATGGGAGTGCCAGTAGCAGCTGCATAGTCGACACCTTTATGCGCCCTGATCGTGTTAAGAATAGGGTGTTTTCTTGTTAGATTAAATCTAGAACTGATGCGAGCAAAATCAACGGGGGTACGTAAAAATGGTTTACGCATACTGCGTCCACTGTCTGAATAATAGTCAGTTTTATTTTGGCTGTCTGTGTAACGAATCGCGCGGAAACTTTTTCCTGAATTGACAAATTCTGCGACAATAATTTCGCCATCCTTGACTTTAACACCATCCAAATATTTTTCTTCATAGATCACACTAAATCGATCACCGCTGCGAATGTCTAGTGCGAAATCTATGTCCCAGCCAAAGATGTTAGCGAGCTGCATAATGATTGAGTCTGACAGGCCTGCCCGTTGGCCGGATAAAAACAGAGAGTCTTGAATAATTGAATGTGCGGATTGTGTCTGAATATCGAAATCTCTCACAACCTCATTGACAATATATTTTTCTTGTTCTTGGATAATTTGTAATTGTCGATTGAGGCTGGTTTCTAGCTCTAGTTTTATCAGTGAGTCATCTTTTAGATAAAAATGAATTTTTTGCTGGGGGTGAATAGATTTCAGTTCTTTAACAGATTCCCCTAGTTGGAGAATTTCATGCAGATCAGAGTTTAAACCCAATGATGTAAAAATATTAGAAAGATTGTCACCAGTCTTGATGATTTGAGTGTATTTTTTAATGTCAGTGGTTTCTGTAGATCGCTTGGGCAGTATTTCAGTCTGTTCGCTTGAATCCTGATCGCTAACAATAGTTATGATTTTGTTTGTGGGCGCTGGTAATTCAGTATCAGGGTGATGTCCATCATTAGTTAATTTAAGTGGAACGGTAATTGGGTTGTTCTCATTGGTATCATTGTTATGATTAATTGTTAATGGCGCATGATGACTATTTATTGTTGGTTTTGCTGTGCTTAGAAAGGTGAAAGCTGCAATGGGCAGCAGTATTAGGAATGAAAGTAATGCTGCGCCGGTGAATATGCGATACTTCTGTTTTGCTGGCTTGCGTTTTGAAGTATGTTTGTAATCTAATTCGAGTCGAGAATTATATCGCACGTATTTCCCTTAGTAGTTGACTTGAGCCAATGGGTGCCGTGTTGCAGGTAGACTGTTATCAGTTTGCAAAGATAGCGCAATAGATAGATAAAAACTAGATTTATGTATAGAGGATATACATACAAAAAGCATCTTGGAGACAACAGATAAATGCTAGATGAATTGAAACGTGGTTGTGATGAAATTCTTTTGGAAAAAGATTTTAGAGAAAAATTAGAACTTAAGCGTCCACTGAGAGTAAAAGCAGGTTTTGATCCCACCGCGCCTGACCTTCATTTGGGACACACTGTTTTAATTAATAAACTACGTCAATTCCAAGACTTAGGTCATGAGATTTTATTTCTCATCGGTGATTTTACTGGCATGATTGGTGATCCCACTGGTAAAAATGTTACGCGTAAACCGCTTAGTCGTGAACAAGTAATAGACAATGCGGAGAGCTATAAAGATCAAGTATTTAAGATTTTAAATCCCGAAAAGACCACGATTTGTTTTAACTCCGAATGGATGGGGAAGATGTCTGCTCAGGACATGATTGAACTAGCAGCTAGGCACACGGTGGCGCGTATGCTTGAACGTGATGATTTTGATAAGCGTTATAAAAGTAATCAGGCGATTGCAATACACGAATTTCTCTATCCTTTAGTGCAAGGGTATGACTCAGTGGCACTTAAAGCAGACGTTGAATTAGGTGGGACTGATCAAAAGTTTAATTTATTAATGGGGCGTGAGCTGCAAAAGCAATATGGGCAGACACCTCAAGTTATTATGACCATGCCGATATTAGAAGGGCTTGATGGTGTGCAGAAGATGTCGAAGTCATTAGGTAACTACATAGGAATTAATGAGCCTCCATCTGAGATATTTGGCAAGTTAATGAAAATTTCTGATGATCTGATGTGGCGTTATTATGAGTTATTGAGTTTTGAGTCTGCTCAACAGATTCAAAACCATCGCCGGTCTATTAACGAAGGCGCTAATCCGCGAGATATTAAATTTAAGTTGGCTCAAGAATTGGTGGCACGATTCCATAATCAGCAGGCCGCTACACAAGCGCAACAAGATTTCATTAACCGTTTCCAGCAAAATCAGATTCCTGATGATATGCCTGAGGTATATTTGCCCAATCAAACCGAGCCTTGGCTTATTGGGTCCGCTTTGAAACAAGCACAACTTGTTTCAAGCACATCTGAGGCCATTCGCATGATAAAGCAAGGTGCTGTTAAAATTGATGGTGAAAAAGTCGCAGATGCAAAATTAGAATTAAGTCCGGGTGAGACTTTAATCCTGCAAGTCGGCAAGCGAAAATTCGCAAAGGTGAGATTTGCACAGTAAGCGTTGATTGTGATTCAAGATGTTGTAATTAACTATCAGTCCTGCTTGTAAACGAGCATGCAGTCAGTGCTATACCTAATTTGGATTCTTACTATTGTGAATGTCTACAATTAATTGAGTAAGTACACCATTGCTGCAAGGAATGATGTCCAGAATTATTCACTGTCCTCATTTGGGTGTGTTTTCAAGTATTCTTGAATTATGAGGCTTATTACGATCGATTAAATAAGTGGATTGCTGACAAATATGTGCCGCGTAGCTAGCGTTACGATGATGATATTGATGGTCGCATTATCAAAGATTAAGGTGCAGATGCGGGTGTTGCTGATGTATTGGCGAGGTTGGTGGGTTAATGGCTTATTAAGATGCTGAAATACTCGACAAATCGGTGCTTATATCAGCAATATTTGAGTAAATATAAATTAATTCATAAAACTTGCAAAAATAAGTTGGATTTATGTTGATTAATCGCTAGGAGACACTATAATGCGTCTCCTCGTCGTCACAGGCGGGCACCTTGAAGATTATCTAGTTTTACCAGCAGCTAACTATTGATGCTGGCGATCACTAAACATATACTAATAGGTCTGCTCCAAGCATATGCTGGAGTCGTTTTTTTACAATATATCAAGAGACTTGTGTGGGCACTTGCGTTCGTATGTACATCAAAATCGAGCGTGAGTGACCTTTTCAAAACCTATTTTTTATCAGTAGGCTTGGGTCGCTCAACACTCAAAAAGATTTGTCGCCACAAGCGACTATATTTTTGAATTGAAGAGTTTGATCCTGGCTCAGATTGAACGCTGGCGGCATGCTTAACACATGCA
>CAYPHQ010000021.1:6110-14891 GCA_964410595.1 uncultured Thiotrichales bacterium | reverse complement strand
AAGTTGTTGGAATAACTTAAGTGCACTCGGGCCTGCCACTCCATTTCCACAATCCACAGCGATGTTTAGAGGGCGGTCTAATTTGATATCTGCAGTAATCGTATCGATGTAGGCGTCAAGGATATCCATACGCTGATAACTCCCCTGACCCTGAGCGAAATCACCGGTTAAAATGCATTGGTAAATATCTTGAATCATATCGCCGAATAGGGTGTTTTCGGCCATGACCATTTTAATGCCGTTATATTCAGGTGGATTGTGACTGCCAGTGATCATTAAACCAGAGCCAGTTTGGCAATAGTGAGTGGCAAAATATAATACTGGTGTAGGGACTTCACCAATATCAATAACCTCGATGCCTGCAGACATTAAACCAGCAATTAGACTATCGGCTAATTTAGCACTAGTGAGTCGTCCATCTCGCCCAACTACTACGCGTTTACATTGCGGATGTAATGTTGCTAGCGCTTGTCCAATAAGCTTCACGACTTCCGGGCGTAAATGAGTTTCGACCACACCACGAATATCATAAGCCTTGAAAAGGCCTGGGAAAATGTTTGAGTTCATACCGATGCTCATATCTTTGTCATAGCGCCTATGCTTTGGGCTTATTGTTGTCCTGTGTGGCCAAAGCCACCTTCACCTCGATCACTGCTGGAGAATTCTTCAACCACTTCAAAGTCTGCTTGTACAATAGGTACAAATACCAGTTGTGCGATGCGATCACCGGGTTTGACAGTAAATGATTGATGACTGCGATTCCACATTGATACCATCAATGGTCCTTGATAGTCCGAGTCGATTAAACCAACCAAGTTACCTAATACGATACCGTGTTTATGACCCAATCCTGAACGTGGAAGAATGACGGCAGCCAAGGAAGGATCATCAATAAAAATTGAAATACCTGTGGGTATTAAAATAGTCTCACCAGGGCCGACTTCAGTAATGGATTCAACACAAGCGCGTAAGTCTAATCCTGCTGAGCCTTGAGTGGCATATGTCGGCAATGGGAAATTATCACCGATACGTGCATCCAAGATTTTGAGTTTAATTTTGCTGCGAATTAAATGGTCTGACATTGTCACTAGTCTTTTGAGTAATGGTTGAAATGAGCTGAATAATTTTGCGTGCTAATTCAGGTTTGCGGATCTTATCAACAGTTACATTGCCCTCAGGCCAAATAATCTCAGCCGCATTGTAGTCACTATCGAATCCCTGCCCAGAGAGTCCAACCTGATTAGCCACAATCATATCGAGTGATTTTTGCTGTAGTTTATTTTTTGCATGGACGATTACATTATCGGTTTCTGCAGCAAAGCCAACACAGAAACAATCTGGATACAGAAGTTTGACTTGCTTGATAATATCTTGTGTCTTTACGCATTCGATGACAAGTTTATCCGTATGCTTTTTTATCTTGTTAGCACGTTGATGACTGGGTGTGTAGTCGGCCACGGCGGCGGATGCAATAAAGATATCGGCATCTGAAACATATTGCATACATGCCTCATACATGTCTGCAGCCGTTTCAACGGGATGATAGTTTGCACGCGAATTTTGTTTACAATGTGTTGGCCCAGTGATGACTTGCACGTGAGCGCCGGCTTCAACAGCAGCATCTGCAAGCGCATAGCCCATTTTTCCTGAAGATCGATTGCTTAGATAACGCACAGGGTCAATAGGCTCTATTGTTGGACCTGCAGTAATCACAACTTTTTTTGCATGTAAGGCCTGGTGTTGAAAAATACTTATGCAGGAATCAACCAGTTGCTTTGGCTCCAGCATGCGACCACTGCCGTTTTCACCACAGGCTTGAAGTCCTTCAGCAGGGCCAAAGATGTATATGCCTCGTTGCTGTAATACTTGTAGATTCTGCTGTGTGGCAGGGTGGTGCCACATAGCTTGATTCATTGCAGGTGCAATCGCTAGATAACCCTCATGGGCAAGACATAAAGAGGAAACGAAGTTGTCAGCATGCCCTTGGCTGATCTTTGACAGAACATTGGCTGTAGTAGGCGCCACTAAAATTAAGTCTGACCATCGAGCTAGAGCAATATGGTCCATGCCTGCAGGATCAAGATCACCGCTATCTTGAAGATACACAGGATGACCTGATAAAGCCTGGAAAGTCATCGCAGTGACAAATTTAGTTGCACTTTCCGTCATCGCAACACGGACCTGTGCGCCAACCCTTTGCAGAGCGCGAACTAATTCGGCACTCTTATAGGCAGCTATACCACCACATACAGCGACGACAATATTTTTTCCAATTAAATTCATAAGGTGAGTTTAACAGAAACCCACAGCAAACTGACTAAAATTAGACCCATGTTAAAAACTTTGCCTAAAGCAAGCCGACCACGTGAAAAGTTAATTCAACGAGGTGCTAAAAGTTTAAGTGATGCAGAGTTGCTTGCAGTGATGTTGCGCACCGGATATGCAGGTAAGGATGTATTGAGTATGGCAGAGGAATTATTGGCTCGTTATCAGAATTTTGCCCAGTTACTTAATGTGTCTTATGACGATGTGTCTCATATCAAAGGTCTCGGGCTAGCGAAATACGCACAGATCTGCGCAATACGTGAAATTGTTGAGCGTAGCTTAATGCATAAATTAGCAAATAAAAGCGTGCTGAATAGTTCAGTGATTTGCAGTCGCTATTTAAAATTAGTGATGGCACATCATGAACACGAGGTATTTGCTTGTTTGTTACTGGATACTCATCATCAGTTATTACACTTTGAACAATTATTTAAGGGCACGCTTAATAGTGCTAGTGTTTATCCTCGTGAAGTCATTAAATGTGTGCTCAAAGTGAATGCTGCCGCTGTTATTTTTGCCCACAACCATCCCTCTGGTGATTGTCAACCTAGTCAGGCAGATTTACACATTACACAACACTTAAAAAAAGCGTTAGCTTTGATTAATGTCAACGTGTTAGATCATATTATTGTGGGTGATGATACTTATTCGATGGCTGATCATGGTCAGTGTTAGTTCGAATGCAGAGAATTTATATATCTTATGATGGGGATTATGCGTAGGCTGAATTAATCTCTAATAAACTTGATACCAGACAGTCGATTTGATTGGTTTCATGTTCACTGCTGAGAGTGATTCTTAGACGTGCACTATTTTTGGGTACAGTGGGTGGGCGTATGGCGATGACTAAACAGCCGCGTGTTTCTAATGCTTGGCTAAAGGCAATGGCTTTTTCATTTGAGTTTAAGACGATAGATTGAATGGCACTGTCAGAGGGAAGCAAATTTAAATGACTATCAGCCAGCGCACGGCGAAAATAATCAATATTGGCATGTAAGCGAGCGCGGCGCTCTGGTTCATTACAGATAATTTGTAAGCTCTGACTGGCCGCTGCTGCCAGGCTAGGTGCAAGTGCCGTGGTGTATATCATGCTGCGGGCTTTTTGAATGAGGTAATTTATCAGCGTGGTATCACCTGCGACAAAAGCGCCAGCACTACCAAAGGCTTTGCCAAAAGTGCCGATCAAAACATCAACGTGTTGACTAGAAATATTTTGAGCTTCCAAACAGCCACGGCCATGTTCACCAAGCACGCCAATGCCATGAGCGTCATCAACGATACATAAGGCGTCATATTGATTACATTTGGCAACCAATTCAGCGATGGGTGCACTACTACCTTCCATGCTGAAGACGCCATCGGTGACAACTAATGCATTGTTATAGTGGTTGGTGGATAACAAGGTATCGAGATGATCCATATCTGTGTGACGATAACGCTGGAAGTTTGCTGCTGAACATTGTGCGGCATCAATCAAAGAGGCGTGATTGAGCTTGTCACCAAAAATAATATCATGCCGCTTAGCTAGAGCACTGAGTACGCCTAAATTAGCCAAGTAGCCAGAGCCAAATAATACGACTTTCTCTGCTTGTAAGAAATCAGCCAGTTGCTCCTCACATGCTGCGTGTGCAAGGGAATATCCATTAATATGTTGTGAGGCACCACTGCCCGTACCAAACTGATCAATGGCTTTTTTTGCAGCATCACATACCAGTGGATGATGTGCTAGGCCCAAATAATCATTGCTACAAAAATTGTGAAAGTGTTCACCGTCAAGTTTGATTAGGTTAGATTGTGGTCCAGCCATGCAACGTCTGACGCGATAGCTGTGTTGTTGTTTTAATGCTGTGAGTTCTTTATTCCAATTAGCCACGTTTGTAGACATCCATACATAGCCAGTTAGTGATGATTTTGAGTCTCTAGAGTCATGCCTAAACGTTTAAATAATTGTAGGTCATGCTGAGTATCTGGGTTGGGTGTTGTTAATAGTTTTTCACCAAAAAATACCGAGTTCGCACCAGCATGAAAACATAATGCTTGCATTGCATCATGCATAGATTCCCGCCCAGCGGATAAGCGTATGTATGTCTCAGGAATCATGATACGGGTGGTGGCTATCATGCGTACAAATTCAATAGGGTCGAGTTCTGGTGTTCCGTGTAACGGTGTGCCCTCAACTTGTACTAGGAGATTAATAGGGACTGACTGTGGCTGTGGTTGCATATTGGCCAATTGCACTATTAAACCGGCGCGTGACTCGCGGGTTTCACCCATGCCGAGAATACCGCCACAACACACATTGATACCTGAGTTGCGCACATTTTCCAGTGTATCTAAGCGGTCTTGATAATCTCGTGTGGTGATTACTTCTCCATAGAACTCAGGAGAAGTATCCAGATTATGATTATAGTAATCTAATCCAACTTCAGCCAAGCGTTTAGATTGACGTTCTGTCAACATGCCCAAGGTGACACAAGTCTCAAGGTCGTGTGACTGAACTTCTTGAATCATAGCAATAACAGACTCCAAGTCTTGATCAGTCGGATTACGCCATGCTGCGCCCATACAAAAGCGTGTTGCGCCCTGCGCCTTAGCGCCAAGTGCGGCTGCACGCACTTCTTCAATGGAGAGTAAACGTTCACGTTCAATAGCTGTGTCATATAGTGCACTTTGTGGACAATACGCACAATCCTCAGTGCAAGAGCCTGTTTTAATCGAGAGCAGAGTGCTAGCTTGCAAACGGTTGGGATTATGGTGTTGACGATGAATGCTTTGTGCCTCAAATAGAAGATCATTAAATGGGCGAGAAAATATTTCTAGGGTCTCTTGCAGCGTCCAGACTTTGTTACTCATAGCAGGCAAATTTGGGTGATTGATCGTTGCCTCAGTCTAAACGGCGTGCGGCTATTGTCAAATGAATAAACAATCAAAATTTTACAAGTTCAGACGGGAGTTGATTCATTACGTCTATCCTTGCACGTGTAAAATCTGTGCAGTGAGATGTGAAACTAGCTCTGAACAGGGTATCTGCGCACGTTGTCAGCCTACATTGCCATATCATAATCACAGTCGTGAGCATGTTTGTGAGTGTTGCGGTGTTGAGTTAGCACCTTCATCAGTTGAGGTTGGCTCAATTTGTGGAGAGTGTTTGAGCTGTCCGCCTTATTATGATCATGTATATGCTTCCTTTTGGTATCGTGAGCCTATCAATAGGCTTATTAGTGAGCTTAAGTATCATCAATGTTGGGAGAATTTATCTTGTTTAATTGCTTTGCATGCGCAGCAATGTCCGCCTATTCCTGAGCATGCACAGATTTTAGCCGTGCCCAGTCACCCACGCCGTGTGCGTGAGCGCGGCTTCAATGTCATTAATCAATGTGTGCGGACTTGGCGCAGCTATCAGGCATTTGATTATTCGTTGAATAGTCTAGTGCGTACCCGTTACACGGCTACGCAAACAGGCATGAAACGTAAGCAACGCATCAAGAATATGCGCCAGATATTTGCAGTGCGCAAATCTCTGCGATCAGATGAGATCATATTATTTGACGATGTTATGACAACAGGCACTACGGCGAATGAGTGCGCTAGGGTGATCAAGCAGGCCGGCGCTAAGCGAGTTGAAGTATGGTGTTTAGCGCGCGCTTGAGTGCAAAGATAGATATATCCAGTCGCTGCTATTGGCAAATAAATTTTGGCTGATATTGAATTAAAAATTCATTTGTAAACTGATAAATAAACCTATAAATACCAGCATTCCAACATAATGGTTATTAAGAAAAGCTTTGAGACATTGTTTTGGATGATGATGTTTGATCAAATTTTGTTGATAAATAAATAATAAGGCAATTCCTCCCAGACTGATGAAATAACTATTGTGTAAAGACAGTTGTTGTCCGATGATAAATAATAATAGCCAACTGCTGAGTTGCAATAAGCCTATGATTAAACGATCTGCAGCAGCAAACAAAATAGCGGTAGATTTCACGCCAATTTTTAAATCATGTTCACGGTCACTGATGCCATACATAGTGTCATATGCCGTAGTCCAGAGTAAGTTGGTCGCAAATAATACCCAAGCAATTAATGGGGGATGAGCATTTGTGTAGGCCACAAAGGCCATGGGAATGGCCCAAGCAAACGCACAACCTAGATGCACTTGTGGAAAATAATGATAACGCTTGGCGAATGGATAACTGGCTGCAAGTGCGACCGCAACAATCGCGTAACTCAGTGTCAATTTGTTTAGCGTTAGCCAGGCGAGTAAGAATGCACATAAACTCAAAATTATAAATATCCATAGTGCTTCAGATGCTGAGACACGACCGGATATGATAGGTCGATGTTGCGTGCGTTCTACATGCCCATCAAAATGACGATCAGCAAAATCATTGATAGCACATCCGGCCGAGCGCATTAAAATCACCCCCACAATGAAGACACTTATGATGGTAAAATCGTGTTGTCCATCAGCTGCAATTATCAATGCCCACAAGGTTGGCCATAACAGCAAATAAATACCTATCGGCTTATCTAGGCGAATGAGTTCAGCATAAGCTTTGAGTTTAGAATTTTCTTGTTTCACAGGGGTGTATTCATGTGGTCATTTGAGCATAGATGGGTTGTAAGCTCGTAGTTTGAATGAATTAAGAATTAATAGTTAACACATCAATTAACTTTAGGGAGTTTAGCGCATAATGACCATACGAACATTTCAAAATCATCCGCCGACGATCCATACTAGCGCATATGTTGATGAAACGGCTTTAGTCATTGGTCAAGTTACTATAGGCAAAGACAGCTCAGTATGGCCGATGACGGTTATACGTGGAGACATTAACACGGTCAGTATTGGTGAACGCACCAATATTCAGGATGGAACTATTTGTCATGTATCCCATGATGGACCTTATAGTCCGGGCGGCGCGTGTTTGACTATAGGTAATGATGTCACCGTGGGACATTCTGTTGTGCTGCATGCCTGTACCCTTGAAGATCATTGCTTAATAGGTATTGGTTCAGTGGTGTTAGACAAAGCCATTGTTCGCAAACATGTCATTCTGGGAGCTGGTTCATTGGTGCCGGGGGGGAAAGAGTTGCAAAGTGGTTATTTGTATATGGGGCGTCCAGCTAAACAAATCCGTGCATTAACAGAACAAGAAATAGAGTCTTTAGATTATTCCGCTCAACACTATGTGAAGGTAAAAGATATGCATAAGGGTTGAGGTACTTTTTTAAGGGCGTAATAATTTAAATACGGGCTGTGTATCTGGTCTTACGCCGCGCCAAATGGCATAAGATTCAGCGGCTTGTTCAATCAACATGCCAATACCGTCACAACAAGCACGCACTCCTTGCTGTTGTGCCCACCGCATAAATACCGTGGCATTATCGCTATAAGCGAGGTCATAGCAAAAGCTCTGAGTACTGACAACAGACTTTGGGATGGGTGGGAGTTGTTGGCTGAGGCTGGCTGAGGTGGCATTAATAACAACATCAAAGTTAGCTGATTGATTATCTGATAGTTGTTCATAGTTACAGGCACTGATATTTCCCTCTGATGAAAATAGTTCAGCTAATGTGATGGCTTTTTCTAATGTGCGATTGGCTATTAAAATTTGTTTGGGCTTTTCTAACAGTAACGGTAATAGAATGCCACGCACTGAACCTCCAGCACCTAAAATTAAAATTGATCGATTGTGTAAATCTAGCTGTTGATTGTGTGTGAGATCACGAAGTAGGCCAATACCATCTGTATTAGAGCCTAGCCACTGTCCTTGCGAATTAAAGTGGATAGTGTTTACCGCTTGAGCCGCTTGCGCATAATCATCACAACTCACACAGTGTTCATAAGCGTCGACTTTGAAAGGTAGGGTGACATTCAGCCCCATTCCACCCTGGGCATGAAAGTGATTAACATCAGTGATGAAATTAGAGGTTTCACTGAGTAGGCGCTGATATTCTATTTGCACGCCTTCTTGTTGAGCAAAAGCCTGATGAATAATTGGTGATTTACTATGTTGGATTGGGTTTCCAACCACGGCGTATTTGTTCACAGACGAAGATATAGTTATTCTGAAAAGATGATATTAACATGAGTCAAGCGTAATAGGCGCCTGATATTGCGAGTTACTATGGACTCATCACATACTTAATTACAGGGCTTCGAAATGATCTTCAGATAATTTCACGTTGCCATCATCTTGTAGTATCCACATTTCTTTGTGAATAACACCAGAGGATTTGTTCATGCTCCAGTTGGCTGTGAGCACAGCTTGTTGTTCGTTGATCACTTTGATTTGAGGGTTTATGTAAGTGATGTCACGATAACCGTCTTTGATTAGTTGTTGCCAGAATGTGAGTATGGTGTCTTTGCCACAATAAATGCCAAATGGAATGGCTTGCATAATGGCATCGTCTTCATAAAAGTCTGCACAACTAATAGCGTCCCCATCA
>CAYPHQ010000021.1:2073-6010 GCA_964410595.1 uncultured Thiotrichales bacterium | reverse complement strand
AGCGTCCCCATCAACACGATATTTAACATCTGAATGTAGTTAATCTAACATAAGTTGAGGATAGATTACATCAATGTAGTTTGACTCGGGCTTCAGTCCTGCGTGTGATCATACGTGATAGTGTTAGCAGGGCTGTACTCCAAAATCCATGCACAGCCATGAGGTGAAATTTATATAATGACTGATACATCAGTCCAGCCATAACACCTTCTATAAAAAGTCGACCGCCTGTAATTGCTCCCATTAAACTACCTATAGTCGTATATGCACCGAGATGAACCAAAGAACCATAATCACGATAAGTATATTTAGGGAGTTGAGTATTATTATTGACACGGTGCTTCATGCTTTTCACCAACAAAGAAGCCTGTTGATGAGCTGCTTGCGCGCGTGGTGGAACTTTTAACGGTTCATGCCCCAACCATGGACAGCTTGAGCAATCACCAAAAGCAAAAATATTTTCATCTAAGGTCGTTTGTAATGTGTCATGGACTATCAATTGGTTGATGCTATTTGTCTCAAGTCCGTCTAAATCTTTTAGAAAGTCAGGCGCTTTAATACCTGCTGCCCATACCACAAGTTCTGAGGCAATGACTTGACCGCTTTGAGTGCTAACACCATGATGATTGACTTCTGTTACCCGTTCACCAAGGTAGAGTTTAATATTTAATTTAAGTAGTTCTTTTCGAACAGACTCGGATATTTTTTCCGGTAATCCGGGTAATAGGCGTTCACTGGCATCAATCAATGAAATTTTTATGTCTCTATCAGGGTCGATTTTATTCAGACCATAGGCAGTCAATTCACGCGTTGTATTGTGTAACTCGGCTGCAAGCTCTACACCGGTTGCTCCTGCTCCAACGATGGCCACTTCTAATTGTCCTGGTCGTAATGGCCCACTTTGAGTTTGTGCGCGTATCAATGAGTTGTGGATTAGTCGATGTAATTTTTCAGCTTGGTCTTGAGTATCTAAAGCCTTAGCATATTTACGCACACCTTGTATGCCAAAGTCATTGGTCATGCTACCTACTGCGAGCACTAAAGTATCATAATTAAAGGTACGACGAGGAATTACCTCATATCCATCTTCATCATAATTTGGGGCAATAGAGATTTCTTTTTTATCTCTATCTAAGCGGTCCATATTGCCTAGGCGAAATTCAAAATGATGCCAATGGGCTTGAGCAAAATAGACCAGTTCATGACGTTCAGGATTCATGCTGCCAGCAGCAATTTCATGTAACAGCGGTTTCCAAACATGAGTTTTAGATTTATCGATAAGGGTGATTTGAGCCTTGCCTGTGCGACCTAAGCGGCGGCCTAGTTTTGTGGCCAGTTCAAGGCCGCCGGCGCCACCACCTACGATGACGATATGATGTAACGGATTATCTGCCATATGTGTTATTAAATAAGTTTAAAGTGAACCAGATATAATTTTTCAGATCCATGGTATTCATAGTGTATGTCACTTGCATGAATTGAAATTATATGCAAAAGACAATTATTATTTTTCTTTATTTTATTCCATTGTTGTTAGTATCATGTAGTGGTATTGATTTATAACTTTCATAATCGAAATGACTGTTTTCATCAGCCATTTTGCCAGGGTGTCTGCTTTGCTAAAGTGTGAATATAGTGTGGCTGGCCGTAACTTTAATGACTATCCCAGCCCACCCTGCAATTATACTCCCGTTAGGTCTCATCAGTATGAGACATATTAGGGTGTGGTTGCTTAATCAGCTAGCCACATGGCAACATCTTTTGCATAGTAACTTAAAATCGCATCTGCACCTGCACGTTTCATGCTAACCAATACTTCTAATACACATGAATGTTCATCTAACCAGCCATTTTGTGCGGCTGCTTTCAACATAGCATATTCTCCGCTCACTTGATAAACAAACGTTGGCATTGCCAACTCTAACTTAATGCGTTGAACAATATCTAAATAAGGCAGGCCGGGTTTTATCATTACTATATCTGCACCTTCATCGATATCCAGTTGCACTTCACGGAGTGCTTCGTCACTGTTAGCAGGGTCCATCTGATAAGTATATTTATTGCCTGCCCCAAGGTTACTGCCAGAACCGACGGCATCTCGAAATGGCCCATAAAAACTGGAGGCATATTTAGCTGCATATGAAAGAATCAGGGTATTAATGTGCCCTTCACTTTCAAGTTCATTTCGAATCATGCCAACTCGTCCATCCATCATGTCAGAGGGCGCGACTATGTCAGCTCCTGCTTGAGCATGAGAAATGGCTTGTTGAATTAACACATCAATAGTTTGATCATTAATAACATAGCCAGTATCGTCAATTAATCCATCCTGTCCATGAGAAGTGAAAGGGTCGAGTGCAACATCTGTAATCACGCCCATGTCTGGTACGTGATCTTTAATGGTTTTTACCGCACGTTGAGTTAATCCATCTGGATTGTAGGCCTCCTCTGCGGATAAAGATTTTTTATCATCTGACACAACAGGAAACAATGCGATGGCAGGTATGCCTAAGGCATGCAGCTGTTTAGCCTCTATTGCTAATTCATTGAGGCTTAATCGCTCAATGTTGGGCATAGAAGGAATAGCTTGTCTTTCATTTTTGCCTTCTACGACGAATATTGGGTATATGAGGTCTGACGGAGAAAGGGCATTCTCACGCATGAGATCACGACTAAATTTTTTGGCACGCATGCGGCGCATACGGGTAATAGGAAAATAGCTCACAAACAGTCCTTTTAGTGCAATTTGTCTGACACTGGTTTATCTAAGAACACCTTATACTTAACACAAACAATACACCATCATTAAGATCGCTTGGTGTTAAATGAAATTTACTTAACGGCCTAGTTCTAAGTATTTAGTCTAGTCATCTGGATTCAACCAATCTCTTGGTTTGAGGTAGTTTTCATACAAGTCTGCCTCTGCGCTACCAGCCTCAGGTGTCCAATTATACTCCCATCGAACTTGTGGTGGCAGTGACATTAAAATTGATTCTGTACGCCCACCTGACTGTAAGCCAAATAAAGTGCCACGATCATAGACTAAATTGAATTCAACATAGCGCCCTCGGCGATAAAGTTGAAAATTGCGTTCATGCTCGCTGTAAGGATGATCAGAGCGACGTTCAACAATGGGTGTATATGCTGAGAGAAAGTGATTACCAACACTACGTGTAAAAGCAAAACTAGTATCGAAATCAGGCTCATTTAGGTCATCAAAAAATAAACCACCCACACCACGGGTTTCTTGGCGATGTGGAAGATAAAAGTATCGATCACACCAAGTCTTGTATTGATTATAGCTATCAGGTGCAAAGCCTTCACAAGCCGCTTTGGCAGTTTTATGCCAATGTACGGCATCCTCCATAAAAGGGTAATACGGGGTGAGATCAAAGCCGCCGCCGAACCACCAGATGGGTTCGCCATGCTTTGGCTCAGCAAGGAAGAAGCGCACGTTACAGTGCGTGGTTGGAATAAACGGATTGCGGGGGTGTAAAACTAGAGAAACACCGGCGGCTTCAAAACTACAACCCGCAAGTTCTGGGCGCTGTAGCGTCGCGGCTTTGGGGAGTTCTGCGCCATGCACGCGTGATAAGTTGACACCTGCTTGCTCAAAGATGTGACCTTCAGTGAGCACTCGACTGCGTCCACCGCCGCCCTCCTCGCGCGACCAGCTGTCATCTTTGAATTCACAGCCATCCATAGAAGAAATTTTTTTACAGATGGTATCTTGAAGAGATTCTAAATACTCAATGACGGCATTCAGGTCAGGAGGTGTTTGCATGCTTTGACTCTTAATAACTTATTCTCTTAATATTTTTTGTGTCGACAAGTCAATAATGCGACTTGCATGTCCGGTGCCAGTAATCGATTCAGTTTCTATATAATCTATATGTGGACCGAATAGTGTGCGGCAAATACGGGCATCATTGCAAAT
>CAYPHQ010000021.1:0-1973 GCA_964410595.1 uncultured Thiotrichales bacterium | reverse complement strand
GGTGTTTCTCCTAAATCACGTGGAAGGTTAAATAACTCCAGCGCTTCTTCAAGCGTGATTTTATCCATTTTCTGGCCCGGCATGAGTCCAGCAAACAATGGTTTTTCTTCATCTTCTTTGGTGCCTATTTGTACAAATGGTCCGTAGCGACCCATTCTCACACTGATAGGTTTGCCTGACTTTGGATGGATGCCAAGATCACGCGCTTCAATCGCTTCTTCCCGTGTGACTGAGACTTCTTTGTCTTTGACTAGACTTTCAAAGGGTGTCCAGAACGATTCCATGACGGGAATCCAAGCTTTTTCTCCGCGAGAAATTTCATCTAATTCATCTTCGAGATGAGCAGTGAAATCATAATCGACATATTGCGTGAAATGTTTGGTTAGGAATCGATTCAGTAGGCGTCCCATATCGGTTGGGAAGAAAGTGCGATTCTCAATCTCAGCGTACTGTTTGCTGGAAATTCTGTCGATAATTGAAGCATATGTAGAGGGTCGACCAATACCATATTCTTCAAGGGCTTTGACTAGAGAAGCCTCTGTATAACGGCTTGGTGGTGAAGTAAAGTGTTGTTCATAGCGAATTTCTTGAAGGTCAATACTGTCACCTACTTCCATGGGTGGAAGTATATTATCCCGGTCTTGTTGATCGAGTAAGGTGAAACCTTTGATTTTAATGCTAGAGCCATTGGCACGAAAAACATGTTGAGGGCCACCCGCATAAAGTTCAACCGCAACTTGATCATACACTGCATGCACCATTTGGCTGGCGACAGTGCGTTTCCAGATCAGATCATAGAGCTTATATTGTTCATCATTGAGCTCACCTTTTAATTGTTCAGGTAGCTTGAGTGCGGAAGTGGGACGAATAGCCTCGTGTGCTTCTTGTGCATTTTTAGATTTAGTTTTAAAAACGCGAATATTATCTGGCAAATTATCTTTGCCGTATTTATCTTTAATAAGATGACGAATTTCAGTGATGGCGTCACTCGACAATGTCACTGAGTCTGTTCTCATATAAGTGATATGTCCCGCTTCGTATAGTCTTTGTGCGACTGACATCGTTCTTTTGGCTGAGAACTTCAGGTAGCTGACAGCGCGTTGTTGTAATGTGGACGTTGTGAAAGGTGGCGGCGGATTACTTTTACGTTCTTTTTTATCGATTTTCCCGACCAGTAGTTGTCCGTTTGATGCTTCTGATAGGGTTTTATGTGCCTCTTGTGCGAGAGCATCAGTGTTAATGTCGAATTGATCTAGTTTATGACCCTGATAATGTGTCAGTTTAGCTATAAACGGTTCAGAAGATTTTATGCAATCTGCTTCGATCTTCCAGTACTCTTGAGGGACGAATTGATCAATTTCATCTTCACGCTCACACAGCAAGCGTAAAGCTGGACTTTGAACGCGACCAGCTGACAGACCCGGTTTAATTTTTTTCCAAAGTAGAGGAGATAATTTAAAGCCCACTAAATGGTCTATTGCCCGACGAGCTTGTTGAGCTGCGATTAAATCACCTGCCAGATGTCGAGGGTTATCGATAGCCTCTTGAACGGCAGATTTTGTGATTTCATAAAATACCACCCGATGTACATCTTTATCACCAATAAGATCACGTTCTTGGAGTATTTCATGTAAGTGCCATGAAATGGCTTCTCCTTCACGATCGGGATCAGTTGCGAGATAGATTGCATCTGCTTTTTTCAGTTCTTTAACTATGGCTTGTATTTTTGATTCTTTTTCTTCCTGCACTTCATATTTCATCGCGAAGTTGTCAGTAGGATCAACGGCGTCATTTTTTCCGATTAGATCCCTCACATGGCCATACGAGGCAAGCACTTTGAAGTCCTTGCCTAAATATTTTTCTATGGTTTTCGCTTTAGCCGGCGACTCTACGATGACAAGGTTTTTGCTCATCTGACATTATGCTATGTAGATAGTTGTTCTAGTGAATCTGAGACGATGATAAATCCATAA
>CAYPHQ010000020.1:0-15541 GCA_964410595.1 uncultured Thiotrichales bacterium | reverse complement strand
GAATATATTTCTTGATGCCCGCCACTGATAATGCACCAGCAGGCTCTGACACCACTCGTGTTTCTTCAAAAATATCCTTAATTGCGGCACATAATTCATCAACACTGACCAATATCACCTCGTCTACACAACGTCTGGCGATATTAAAAGTATTTTCACCAATCTGTTTAACCGCCACACCATCAGCAAATATACCTACCTGTTCCAACACTACGCGTTGCTGAGCGTCTAGAGCTGAATATAAGGTAGAAGCCTCTTCTGGCTCTACACCAATAATTTTGGTTTGTGGTGAATAATATTTTACCCAAGCGGCGACACCTGCAATCAGACCACCGCCACCGACAGGTACAAAAATCGCATCCAATTGATGCTCAGATTGATCTAATAACTCTTTGCCTACCGTGCCCTGACCTGCAATTACCTGTAGGTCATCATAAGGATGTATAAAAGTCCGTCCAGTTTGATCCGCAATTTGGTATGCATACTCACAGGCCTCATCATAATTATCGCCCAATAAAATCACTTCAGCTCCCCACGCACGTACTGAATCAACTTTAATACTTGGTGTTGTCACTGGCATAACTATTTTCGCATTAATACCCAACTTATTGGCCGATAAAGCCACGCCCTGAGCATGATTACCTGCTGAAGCGGCGATAATACCTGCTTCTAGTTGCGCCTGGTTCAAATGACTTATTTTGTTGTAAGCACCTCGCAACTTAAAAGAAAATACAGTCTGCTGATCTTCTCTTTTAAGTAAGATGTTATTGTTGAGTTTTTTTGATAGCTGTTTACTTGGATGCAAAGCTGAAACTTCTGCAATTTCATAAACTTTAGCCGCACTAATCGCCTCGACAACCTGAGCTAGGTCGATATCAGTGTTATCATGATTTTGCTTTGAATCTTTCACAATAGGTTTAGCCTTTAGTATCCTTATTTACAATGTATTATGTTCACATAGTATTATGCTTCATAAATCGAGTCTTCCCAGAGAGTGTACGCCATGACTAATGACGAAAAGAAAAAATTAGCTGCATTAGCTGCCATTGACTATATCAAAGTTGGAGATATTGTTGGTGTTGGCACAGGTTCAACTGCAAATTATTTCATCGATGCTCTAGCTCAGCTAAAGTATGACATTGAGGGAGCGGTAGCAAGCTCAGAAGCGAGTGCTGAGCGTTTAAAACAACATGGCATACCCGTACTCGATCTCAATTCAGCTGGGCAACTCCCTATTTATGTTGATGGTGCAGATGAGGCAACTAAACAAAAAGCACTGATTAAAGGTGGTGGTGGCGCACTTACACGAGAAAAAATTGTCGCCAATGCCAGTGATAAATTTGTTTGTATTGCTGATGAGTCCAAACTGGTTGGCAGTCTTGGCAGTTTCCCATTACCTGTGGAGGTTATCCCAATGGCGCGTAGTAGTGTTGCACGCCAACTAGTAAAGCTGGGTGGCATTCCAGAACTACGTGAGAATTTTGTCACTGATAACGGCAATATTATATTAGATGTGCATAATTTAAAGATTCTAGAACCTTCAAAAATGGAACTAGAAATCAGCGCCATGGGTGGTGTTGTTACTGCTGGAATTTTTTCACTACGACCCGCTGATGTCCTCATTTTGGGTGGCGAACAAGGAGTCACGACACTTTGAACTATTCACTGCCTAGCTTACGCGCACGCTTGCGCGATAATGAAATCCTAATTGGCACTCTAATCTCTTTACCTAGTACAGACATCGTTGAATGTTTGTCCTCATTATCTGTTGATTGGCTATTTATCGATGCTGAGCACGGGGCTTTCGGTCCAGAGACTGTCTGCGATTTATTGCGCGCCGCACACGAATGCCCATGTCTGGTGAGAATACCAGCGTTGATGAGGCATGGATCAAGAAAGTGTTAGATGCAGGTGCTGCCGGCATTATTGTTCCTCAAATCAATCATCTTCAACAAGCTCATGATGTCGTTAAATTTGCAAAATATGCACCACAAGGCAATCGTGGAGTTGGCTTAGGACGTGCACATGGCTATGGCAAGGACTTTTCAAGCTATTTGGATAATGCCAATGATCACACAGTCATTGTCCTGCAAGCGGAAACAGAATCCATTCTGGAGTGTATAGACGATGTGACGGCTATTCCTGAAGTCGATGCCATACTGATCGGTCCCTATGACTTATCAGCCAGTTTGGGGCATATCGGAGATCTGCAGCATCCTAGTGTGCAATTAGCTATCAAAACTGTATTACACAGTTGCCAAAATAACGCAAAAGCGGCTGGGATTTTTGGTGTATGTGCAGATGATATCTGTACTTATAAGCAAATGGGCTTCAGTTTGCTCACTGTCGGCGTCGATACAGTATTTTTACAAAGTGCTGCAACTGCGGAATTAGAGAAACTACTTCAAGCCTAAGTTAACGCCTTAGACGCCACCTAACTTTTATTCCTAATAATAAAAAAGGCCGCATATGCGGCCTTTTTAAATACTGCAATTGACAACTGATGGTTGTCGAGGATTGGATTAACGCTTAGAGAACTGCTCTTTCTTACGCGCTTTTCTCAGACCCACTTTCTTACGCTCAACTTCTCGTGCATCACGCGTCAAGAACCCACCTTGTCTTAAGGTCAGACGTAATTCTTGATCGTAAGATAATAAAGCACGTGCGATACCCAATTGGATAGCACCTGCTTGTCCATTCATGCCGCCACCTTTAACACTGATTTTCAGATCAAACTTATTGTCCAAGTCGGTCGCCTGCAATGGCTGACGTATGACTCGACGTGAAGTCTCACGACCAAAATACTGTTCAATGGTGCGAGAGTTTATTTCTATTTGACCGTTTCCTGGTGTTAGAAATACGCGAGCTGAAGAACTTTTTCTTCGACCTGTGCCGTAATATTGTGTATTTGCCATGTTAGATTTCCAAAGGTTCTGGCTGTTGTGACGCATGCTTGTGCTCAGGGCCTGCGTAGACTTTGAGCTTCTTGATCATCGCACGACCCAGTGAATTTTTTGGCAACATGCCCTTCACTGCGGTTTCGATGGCACGCTCTGGATGTTCGTTAAGTAAATCTTTAAGATTTTTAGACTTTAGATTACCGATGTAACCCGTATGACGATAGTACATTTTGTCATTGATTTTATTACCTGTTACACGAATTTTCTCAGCATTAACCACGACAATATAGTCGCCAGTGTCCACGTGAGGTGTGTATATAGTCTTGTGTTTACCGCGTAATCGCAATGCGATTTCCGATGATAATCGACCTAAAGTCTTGTCTGCGGCATCCACAAGGAACCACTGACGGCTCACTTCTGCCGGTTTAGCGCTGAAAGTTTTCATTATGTGTTTCGCTGAGATTGTCAATGTAAAGGCGCGCAATAGTACTAGAGTCACCGGGTCTAGACAAGGGCTGACCAGCATCAAACAGTATTAATTGATAAAAAAAACGCGGCTCACTAATAGCGGAGCCGCGTTAAACATACCACCAGGGGTAGATGGAGGAGTAAAACTTCAAATTCAGTAATATTTGAATATATATATACTCTAATATTCTGATTTACTTGTCAACCCTCACAGCCTATGTAGGTCAATTAACCTTTTGAGAATCCGATTTAAATCACTAAATGCTCCACAATTTCGCCGTTTTCGAGGTGTTTATGCACTATTTCCTTCAAATCTTCGAGATTTTGATACCGATACCAGACATTATCTGGATAAACCACTGCAACGGGTCCTTCGTCACAGCGATCCAAACAGCCCGCATTATTAATCCTTAACTTGCCCTGACCAGTTAAGCCCAACGCTTTACTGTATTGTTTGACCTGCGCACGCATTTCTTGCGCATCATGCATCTGACAACACACTCCATCTTCACGCTGATTTGTACATATGAACATATGTCGCTTGTAGTAACTCATGATTCAATCCTAAACTGTCATAAGCACACTAGTATAATTGACATTAACGGATACCACATGCCCACAACTCAAGAACTTATACAACTCACTGACCAATGTGTGTTATGTGGCTTATGTTTGCCGCACTGCCCGACGTATCAGGTGAGCCAGAATGAGGCCGAATCTCCGCGTGGCAGAATCTCTTTAGTTAAGGCTTATGCTGCGGGTCAACTAGAGCCCGATCGAGCGCTACAGGCGCATCTTGCTAGCTGTACTAATTGTTTGAAGTGTCAAACAGTGTGCCCAGCGAAAATCTCCTACGAACAAATCATAGATGGTGCTAGGAACTTGCAAAGTGCCTCCAAACCACTAGCTCGACGCATCTTACAAGCACTCAGCACCCAACTGATGACGCATGCTTACGGACACAAACTTTTGCGCTTGATAGCTTCTTCACTGCGTCTATTACCCACTGCTTTTCACACTTCAATAGCGCGCTCAACTCGTTGGGTCAGTTTGCTAAAAAAAATTCGTCCAGCCAAACACCATCCTACTGGCCGTTATCGGACGGTTAGACTTGAACACGACACTCAGCTGAACACATTGGGTGTTTTTCCGGGTTGTAGTGGCGAGCTATTCGATCAAACCACATTAGCCAGCATACAAGGTATATTGAGTACCCTTGGCTACCAATCTGAACTACCCAAACGAATACTGTGTTGTGGCGCACTAGATCAACACAACGGGCACTTAACAAAAGCTCAACAACGTCTGCAACGGAGTGTTAATCACTTTAGACAACAAACACAGATCAATGAGCAGTTGACTTGGCTAACCTTTGCCAGTGGTTGTTCACGACAACTTCAGCAACATGCACAGGCTGTGCAGACTATCGACATAATGACTTGGCTCACAAAACACCATCATCTTGATAACGCTCAATGGAAAGGTACTCAACAACGTGTACTCGTGCATACTCCTTGTTCTATCAATGCCACAGATCGACAAGCGATGATAACGTTGTTGGAACAGATCCCAAATTGCAATATCGAATTTTTTAATGATGGCTTGAATTGCTGCGGTGCTGGCGGTATGCAGTTACTAACCCCTCAAACTGTTAACTTACAATTACTCGAGAGAAAATGCGCCTATATTCAAGATACTATGCCTGATGTGATCGTCTCTCCGAACATCGGTTGTTCATTACATCTGCAAACAGGCCTTGAACAGGCTGGACTGGCTGTAGAGGTCATACATCCTGTAACATTCATTTATAGACAACTTGTTATTGGATAAAACTCACGTGAGCTATTCTTTTGCCGATAAACTAATTATTGAATTCGATCGAGGACTGCGAACACTCTCCCATAACAGCGTACGTACTCAACGAGAAAATCCTGCCAAAGCTGTCACAGCCAATCACATGAGTGCCGATGACATGAAATTATCAGCACGTTTGATGCGAGTTAATCATGCTGGAGAGGTCGCTGCTCAAGGGCTTTATCACGGACAAGCCATTACCGCCAAAAATGCCACAACTCAGGCTAACATGGATGCAGCTGCTCGTGAGGAAGGTGATCATCTCGCTTGGTGTCAAGAGCGTCTCAATGAACTTAACTCTCATGCTAGCATCTTCAGTCCAGTCTGGTATTTGGGTTCTTTTGCGATAGGGGCAACCGCAGGGTTACTGGGAGATAAATGGAGCTTGGGCTTTGTAGCGGAAACAGAAGCACAGGTTGAAGAACACTTACAAGATCATTTACGAAGACTCCCCGCTCAAGACAATAAAAGCCAAGCAATCATTCAGCAGATGCAACAAGATGAACATGAACACGGCCAAACAGCAAAATCACTGGGGGGCGCTGAATTACCTACACCTGCCAAAAAACTTATGAGTTCAATCTCACAAGTCATGAAAGTAGGCGCATACTGGGTTTAAATCATTCCGAACAAAAACACAGTTAATATGCTACCCGTGATCAGTGAGTTGACACTTTACTGTGAACCCATATTCATCCCATAAAAAATTTCTTTCATCTCATTACGCAATTTGTTTTCTATATCATACTTAGCCTGTGCCGATAGAGCATCCACCCCATCACCAAATAAATAATCTTGCAGATTGAATTCTTTCAACATCATCTTTGTATGAAAAATATTTTCTGGATATACGTTCACATCTAGCATTTCGTACTGCTGGCGGGTTTTCTCGTTTAAGAATTCTTGAATCGACTCGATACTATGATCTTTATAGTGCTTCATTCCTGCCGTATCACGAGTAAAACCACGCACTCGATAATCCATGATGACAATGTCCTCATTAAAACTATCCACCAGAAAGTTAAGCGCCTTTAATGGCGAAATTTGTCCACATGTAGAAATGTCCAAATCAGCACGAAATGTTGATATACCCCCCTCGGGATGAGACTCTGGATAAGTATGTGCGGTCAAATGGCTTTTATCTAAATGCGCCACTACTGTCCCCGGCCCTTGTTGACTAAAACTGTCCGCTTGCAAGTCATCACAATGGGCATTTTCTTCTGAAATCAGCATGGTGACACTGGCACCACTAGGATCATAATCTTGAGTTGCAAGGTTGAGAATATTAGCACCGATTATATCAGCCACTTCAGTGAGTACATCTGTCAAGCGTTGCGCGTTGTAGGTCTCGTCAATGTATTCAAGGTACTCATCGCGTTGCTTGAGTGTATTGGCATAACTCACATCATAGAAATTAAAACTTAGTGTCTTAGTTAGGTTATTAAACCCATACAAAGTGATCTTGGAATCTGAACTCACAACCGTTTATCCCTTAGTTACATTATTTATTTTTAGTTTTGCAATAATATAGACGCTATGCCCAACCACCTTGTTGTGCGCTTGTCATTTTAATAGCTCCATAGCCACTAATATGGTCGATCTGCAAAAAACAATTCTTTTAATTTCTGCCCCGGATCAGGTACGCGCATAAAGGCTTCTCCAACCAAGAAAGTGTTAATGTCGTTATTCTGCATTTTCTGGATATCTTCTGGCGTATGTATACCACTCTCAGTCACTAACAAACAATCACTTGGCACCATTTGATGCAACCGCAAAGTAATATCTAAATCTACTTCAAAGCTATGTAGATTACGATTATTGACACCGATCATCGTTGGATTGAGTGATAATGCACGTTGCATTTCTTGTTCATCATGCACCTCAATTAAAACATCCAACATTTGCTCTTTTGCCAATGCATAAAGCTCATTTAGTTGCGTATCATCTAGTGCGGACACAATTAATAGCAAGCAATCTGCACCGAGAACTCGTGATTCATATATCTGATAAGGATCAATAATAAAGTCTTTTCGTAGTGCAGGTAATGAACAAGCTTTGCGAGCCAATTCCAATACTGCCCCGCCACCCTTAAAAAACTCATTATCCGTGAGTACAGATAAACAAGTAGCTCCACCAAACTGATAACTGCGCGCAATGGCCATTGGATCAAAATCCTCACGCAAGATACCTTTACTGGGAGAAGCACGTTTAATCTCAGCAATCACACCCGGCTTGTTGGCACTTTTAGCAGCTCTTAGCATGGCTTCAAAAGGACGTTTTGCATCACCCTCTTTGGCCCATTCTTGCATTTGTGAGAGCGGCACGCGCTGAATTCTTTCCGCCACTTCAGCCGCTTTGTGAATGAGGATTTTAGTGAGTATTTCAGGTCTTTGTTCGGCCATGGGATCTATCGTCTTTTCAATGAATAAAGTAAGAGTAAATTAAATGCTTCAACCAGACTTATTGCTGACTGAAGCTCACAAGTTGTTGGAGAGTTGTTGCAGCTTCTCCACCGAGGAGTTTTTGTTTTGCTAGCGCGACACCTGCAGACAAATCCGTACTAATACCAGCCACATAAATGGCTGCACCCGCATTTAAAGCAACAATATCTGCAGCTGCACCCGCCTCACCCGCTAACAAAGCGCGAATCATGGCAACACTTTCTTGCACATCGTTTACCTTAATAAGATCCAGACTAGCACGCTCTAGTCCCATATCTTCTGGTATGACTTGATAACGTGTGATATCACCATCACGCAACTCGCAAACATTAGTCGGGCCAGTAATACTAAACTCATCCAAGCCATCTTGAGCATGCACGACTAGTACATGTTGTGATGATAATGCTCGCAATACCTCAGCGATAGGCTCTAACCACTCATCTGAAAACACACCTAACACCTGACGCTTAGCTCCAGCAGGATTGGTCAGTGGACCTAACAAGTTAAATATAGTCCGTACACCTAATTCCTTACGCGGTGCGATCGCATGTTTCATGCTACCGTGATACATGGGAGCAAACATAAAGCCAATACCAACTTGTTGCACACAGGCACTCATTTGCTCAGGTGTTAGATCTAATTTCACTCCTAGCGCTTCCAGCACATCAGCACTACCACATTTGCTTGAAACAGAGCGATTGCCATGCTTGGCAATTTTCACACCGGCACTAGCCGCCACTAAAGCGGATGCAGTCGACACGTTAAATGTCGACGAACCATCACCACCAGTTCCACAAGTATCAACCAAAGTATCCACATCTATAAGCACTTTGCTGGATAAATCTCTCATTACTTGTGCAGCAGCGGCGATTTCGTCGACTGTCTCACCTTTCATTCTTAAAGCCACCATGAATCCTGCGATCTGAGCGGCAGACGCCTCACCCGACATAATGCTACGCATCACAGTTTGCATATCCAAAGATGATAAATCTTTATAAGCTAACAGATCATTAAGCGCTTCTTGGATAGTCATGGCATTTCTCAGCTTAAAATTAATTTTGTTGTATGAAATTCTTTAATAAATGATGTCCGAAATCAGTGAGTATAGATTCAGGATGAAATTGCACCCCTTCTACTGCATAGTGTTGATGTCTGACACCCATAATTTCATCAACATCACCGTTCTCTCTCTGCGTCCAAGCTGTAACTTGCAAACACTCTGGCAGAGTAGCCTGCTCGATGACTAAAGAATGATAGCGTGTGGCAGTAAATGGCATATCACAGCCTGTGAAGACGTACTGGTTGTGATGATACACCGGCGAGGTTTTACCATGCATGATGTCATTAGCACGCACGATGTTGCCACCAAAGGCCTGACCAATGGTTTGATGCCCAAGGCATACACCTAAAATCGGCGTCTTACCAGCGAACTTTTCTACCACTTGCAGAGACACACCTGCTTCATTAGGCGTGCATGGGCCAGGAGACAGCACGATATGGTCTGGATTAAGTGCATTAATTTCTTGCACTTCGATCTGATCATTACGGACAACTTTGACATGCTCACCCAACTCACCAAAATATTGCACTAAGTTGTAAGTGAACGAGTCGTAATTATCGATCATTAAAATCATGGTGTTTCCTCCGCCTGTTGCGCAAGTGCTGCAGCCTTGAGTACCGCTTTAGCTTTATTCAGCGTTTCCATCCATTCGTTATCCGGCACAGAGTCATAGACGATACCTGCGCCCGCCTGTACCGATATAATATTATCTTTAATCACGGCTGTGCGTATTGAAATAGCTGTATCCATATTCCCCTGCCATGAAATATATCCAATTGCACCTGAATAAACGCCACGCTTGACTGGTTCCAGTTCATCAATAATTTCCATTGCGCGCACCTTAGGTGCGCCTGATACTGTGCCTGCGGGAAAAGTTGCACGCAACACATCAATACACGATTGATTAGCTGCCAATTGTCCTACCACATTAGAGACAATATGCATTACATGTGAATAACGTTCCACAATCATTTTATCAGTGAGCTCTACCGTCCCCACCTTAGCAATACGTCCGATATCATTACGTCCTAAGTCGATCAACATAAGATGCTCAGCGCATTCTTTAGGATCTGCCAATAGTTCTTTTTCAAGCGCATCATCTTGTTGTCTGTCGCTACCACGTGGACGTGTCCCTGCGATGGGCCGGACCGTGACATTATCATCTTCTTGGCGCACTAATATCTCAGGTGATGAGCCCACAATCTGAAAATCACCCATGTTCATAAAATACATGTAGGGAGATGGATTCAGACGTCGTAGATGGCGATACACACTCAAAGCATCAGCACTGAATGCAGCATTCAAACGTTGTGATAACACCACCTGCATAACATCACCCGCGGCAATGTATTCCTTGGCTTTAACCACTGCTTGCTTAAATCCCTGCTCACTGAAGCCTGATACAAAATCTAACTCTTTAGGTTCATCTTGATCACATGATAATGGCGGCAGAGAAACTGGTGTTTGCAAATCAGACTGAATTTCATCCAATCGTTGTTGCGCACTCTCATAAGTACCGCTGCCATCATTAGCCACTAATACGATGATATACAGACTGCCTTTAAGATTATCGAACACTAAAAATTCTGTGGCCACCATGAGCATGATGTCCGCATTACCAAAATCATCCGGCTTATCACTCAAGCCAAGTCTGGGCTCTATATAGCGTACCGTGTCATAACCAAAGTAACCGACTAATCCTCCTGTGAATCGAGGCACATGTTGTATTTCTGGTACCTTGAATTGCTGACGGTAGTCTTCAATCCATTGCAAAGGATCGGGATGTTCACATGCTTGCAGCAATTGACCATCACGCATGACACTGATCTGATGTCCGTTAACCTGTAAAGTTTCGTGGCACTTTAAGCCGATAATAGAATAGCGCCCCCAGCGCTCACCACCCTGCACGGATTCAAATAAAAAACTATGTTCAGTATTGGCGAGCTTTAAATAAGCGCTTAGAGGAGTATCGAGATCGGTCACGACCTCGCGATACACTGGTATGTGGGTATAGTCTTGGTTAGCTAAATTTAAAAATTCTTGTTTTTTCATGCAAATTCCACTTCATGGTCAATCAATACAGTCAACAAATATTGTTGATACTTTCAGGCATTATTGAACAGCAAATTGCCAACGCTGATTGCATCGCCAATATTGTTTTGCACTTATATGATTTTCACTTTGAAGTCGCATGATTCATCCAAACAGTTCTATCAATTGTGTTAATTGATCTATTTTAATCGGCTGATATTGATCAACTGATAGGCCGCGATTATAGCCATAGGAGACATAAATTGCACCCGTGCCCGCATTAACTGCAGCCAAAATATCTGTTTGTGAGTCACCAATCATGTATCCCCCATCCGGCTTCCCACCTAATGCCTCTATCGCGGCCAGTAATGGTTCTGCGGCCGGCTTTTTATTTGGGTAATCATCACCACAGACACACACCTGAAAATATTTTTGCAAACAGCGCTGTTCAAGTAATGGCACAGTAAATTCACGCGGTTTGTTAGTCACACAGGCCAGCGCGATTTGGCGGCTTTGAAAATATTCCAATACTTCAATCGCACCTGGAAAAATTCGTGTGTGCTCAGCCGTATTATTGCGATACGCTGCGAAAAACAGTTCCTCTGCAAGCGCTTGCTTGACATCGTGAATGCCGGATTGTTGCTCACCGTAGCGCACTGCCCGCTCGACCAATTTAGTCGCGCCGTCACCTATCCAATCACGCACCTGCAATTCGGAAACAGAGGCTAGATTAAGCGCCAACAACATATGATTAACGCTATTGGTAATATCCGGTACGCTATCGACCAAGGTACCATCTAAATCAAAACATAACCATTGGGGCGTTGGAAGTCTCTTCATAAATAAGTGTTAGGCTCGATATTTTGAGCGAGCCGATAGCATCATTACTTCATAGTGATACTTTTCTAGTCTCTGCTCTTATGACTCCAATTTGTATTAGGTTTTCAAGCGCCTGATTCAACGGAAGCTATCTGCTCACGCATAGCATCTATAGTGGCTTGATAATCTTCTGAATTGAAAATTGCTGAACCCGCGACAAAGGTATCGGCACCCGCGGCTTTGATTTGAGCAATGTTTTCGACCTTCACACCACCATCAATTTCAAGTCGTATAGCGCAACCAGAAGCATCAATTTTTTCCCTCACCTGAGCAAGCTTATCCAGTGATTGTGGAATGAAACTCTGTCCTCCAAAACCTGGGTTCACAGACATCAGAAGAATCATATCGAGCTTATCCATGACATGATCAAGATAATGCAAGGGCGTGGCTGGATTGAAAACCAATCCAGTCTTACAGCCCGCATCGCGAACCAGCTGTAGACTACGATCAATATGCTCGCTAGCTTCCGGATGAAAAGTAATGTATGTCGCACCTGCTTGTGCAAACTCACCAATCAGACGATCAACCGGTGAAACCATCAGATGGACATCAATAGGAGCTGTCACACCATGCTTGCGCAAAGCTTCACAGACCATAGGCCCAATAGTTAAATTAGGCACGTAGTGATTATCCATCACATCAAAATGCACAACATCAGCACCTGCGGCCAGCACATGATCAACCTCTTCACCCAATCGAGCAAAGTTTGCTGAGAGTATCGAAGGTGCTATCCAGTTTTCCATCGCCATAAGCTCAACCCATCTATAGAATATTTGATTATCGTTGATTCAATAAAGCTACTTTAACTTAGGCGAATGTTTTTTGCATGCAGATTTAAGTCTCGTGCCAGCGCTTAAGCTCACTTATACTCAACCCACTCACTCAACCAACCAAACTGAGTTTACTTCCATGAATATTGACTCTTATTTTTATACTTTAGCTGTAAGTCTGCATGCTGTGGCTGCGGTCATCTGGGTAGGCGGTATGTTTTTCGCTTATGTATCATTGCGTCCGGTCGCAGCAAAATTATTAGCGCCTCCACAAAGACTCGATTTATGGTCACAGACATTAAAAAACTTTTTCATCTGGGTATGGTTAGCCATCATCATATTACCAGCCAGTGGTTATTGGATTATATTCTCTATCTACAACGGTTTTGCGGGGGTAGGTTGGACAATTCACCTGATGCATACACTTGGCATTATTATGATTTTGATATTCCTTCATGTGTACTTTGCCCCCTTCAAACGTCTACGCCGCGCAGTGCAAGAGGAAAATTTTCATGAAGGCGCAAGAAATCTCGCCATCATACGCAAAATGGTTGGCATCAATCTTATTATTGGCATTGCAACATTTATCACCGCCATCGGTTTAGCCCATATTCCGCTATAGCCAATGCATTGCTCTGCGGAATATGGTTGGAAGGAGTTGTACAGAGCATGCTACTGGCAAGACAAGCTAGAGTAATAAGCGGCTAAATTAGCGATATCTTCATCTGTCAACGCCATTGCCATTGGCGACATCTGAGAATTTTTACGCTCACCAGAACGATACATTTTTAATGCATTGACTAAATACTGCTCCTTTTGACCAGCGAGATTAGGCCACACAGGTGTGGGACTAATACCCTGCCCACCATGACAGCCTGCACACATCGCTGCCTTGGCCTTACCTGCTTCAATATCAGCGGCTTGTGCTGTTGTTACTAGCCATACCTGCGCGGCGATAAACAATATCGATAAAGTTCTCATAATAAAACACTCCCTGAGTTAATTAATTCATGTGTCTGTGAATCTATTTCTGTGCCAACGACACTGCGTATGCTTTTCTGGCTTAATTTCGCCACTGGTGTCGAATGATTATATGCGCGAGTTTAATGTCAACTTGCTGCGCATAAAATATACAAGTCATATTGTAACCTTTATCAAAACCTGACCACACCTTTTTCAAGTGACATTAGTCGACTTGTACTAGTTAAACGTACAGCTCATATATCTATGAAAATTTGATGTTATCCACTTTCTCTGGATAGTTCTGATATGCTGTGTCATGACTTAAGATCACCCTTATATAAACACCATGAAACTGATCAATGATCTCGGCTTACTAAGAACCAGTCTGTTAGGCTTGGCAATTTTTGACACCTTGTTACGCCCAGAACCCGGTAGTTACCCCATTTACGATGGCTGGGGTGCAGTACCAACCTTGGTCGTACCCGCGGCCATACCTATCATCATCATGGTCATATTATTTGATGCATTAATGTCAAAAATTCGTAGCAATGATGCCGAGACGGAAGAGGGACGAATCAAGTATCGCAACATCATGCGTGTTGAATTAGGTGTGGTCTTGATTACCACTATTTTATGGGCACCTTATTTCATGGCCATAGGCAGATAATTCTCTTATGCTTGGACGCTTCTGGTCAGGTTGTATTATCACTGCGTTCCTTGCATGTGTTGGCCAACTACTACTGTTCGATCAACATCAAATATTCGATCAAGCCATACAAGCCCTATTTGATGTCGCCACACTCAGTGTAGAAATTGCGCTTGGTTTAATAGGACTGATGGCAATATGGCTGGGATTTTTCAAAATTGCAGAACATGCTGGTCTAATGGCCATGATCGCACGTCGCCTAAACCCATTATTTGTCAAGTTGATGCCAGAACTACCAAATAATCATCCCGCCATCTCATCTATGACTATGAACCTAAGCGCGAATGCGCTTGGACTGGATAACGCGGCGACCCCATTTGGTATCAAGGCCATGCAAGATTTGCAAAGTGTCAATCGCCACCCGCAACAACTATCTAATGCACAAATCTTGTTTTTAGTGCTGAATACTTCTTCAGTCACCGTGCTACCTATTTCAGTATTCTTGTTTCGTGCTCAACAAGGTGCAACTCACCCGACCGAAGTTTTTATTCCAATTTTAATCGCTACTTTTACTTCGACATTAGTGGGACTTTTAAGTGTCGCTTGGGTACAAAAACTCCCCTTATTTAATCGTACTGTAATAAGTTATCTAGCCTTATTCAGCGCCATCCCAATCGGTCTTGCTGCTTATTTTATGTCGCTGCCGCAAGAACAGGTTAGTCAACAAGCCGCTCTCTTCGCTAACTTCATATTATTCAGCATTGTTGTAGTTTTTATTTGCATAGGATTAATCAAAAAGGTGGCAGTGTATGACGCATTCATCGAAGGAGCCAAACAGGGTTTTGGGATTGCCATCAAACTGATTCCTTACTTAATTGCCATGTTGCTGGCAATAGCATTATTACGTGTTAGTGGACTATTAGATGCGTTGCTGGTGGGCTTAAGTTTTTTCCTCAATCTACTGCATATCGATACCGCATTCGTAGAGGCTATGCCTACGGCCATCATGAAACCATTCAGCGGCAGTGGTGCACGAGCAGCAATGATTGAAGTAATGCAGGAACAGGGAGTGGACTCATTTCCAGCAAAAGTCTCTGCTGTCATGCAAGGCAGCACTGAAACTACTTTTTACGTACTGGCGGTATATTGCGGCGCCGTTGGTATCAGCAAAATACGCTACGCACTGAGTTGTAGTTTACTAGCAGACTTCACTGGTATTTGTGCGGCAATTATTCTGTCTTATGTATTTTTTGCTTAAGATTTTAATACTATATAAATATCAATCCACATAGATCATCATCACTCATCGCATCATTTTTATACTCTTAGGCCTTTTGAGGGCGCAAATTTATTTTTAGATTTTGCGCGATTGTAAGATGATGCCAATCAAGCCTGACAATAAACCAAGTATTAATACACTAATACAAATAGATAGCAGTTGTTCGTATTTATGCCCCTGCCCAAAAAGCATTTGAACCCATTGTGCTTCTCGATATAAATATGCCGCCGCACCTATGAAAGCAGTCACA
>CAYPHQ010000019.1:0-15760 GCA_964410595.1 uncultured Thiotrichales bacterium | reverse complement strand
GTGGGGGTCGTTGGTTCGAATCCAATCGCGCCTACCAATACGGTTTAGCATTGTGTCAATCCAGATAATGCTGGCTTGTTTAACTTTAACTCAATTACAGTCAGATGAGCATTGTCCTCAAATGAGGACTTGAAGCTTAGCTATTAGCGTCATCTATTGAGCATTTAATTGTTGATTTTAGTTGCAATGACGGACACCTATATATGGTTTGGTTAGGTATAGTATTGGATTGGCGATTCAGAGAAAATTATTAACAAGTGACCTTTCGTATGGGCCACCACTGGAGAAAAGCATGCCTCAAATTACTTTGCCAGATGGCAATATTAAATCCTTCGAACAAGCTGTTACGGTCGCGCAACTCGCTGCAGATATTGGCCCAGGTCTTGCCAAAGCCACAATAGCGGGTAGTGTTAACGGCCAACTAGTGGATGCTTGTGTCGCTATTGAGGAAGATGCGGATGTTTCCATTATCACCATTAAAGACGCCGAAGGATTAGAAATAGTACGTCATTCTTTCGCTCATTTGATCGGACATGCAGTGAAGCAGCTATTTCCCAGCGCCAAGATGGCAATTGGGCCGGTGATAGAAAATGGTTTTTATTACGATATAGATTATGAGCGCAGTTTTACGCCAGAAGATTTAGCAGCAATAGAAAAAAGAATTCAAGAGCTGATTGAGAAAGACTATGACGTGATTCGTGAGGTTGTGTCCAAACAACAAGCCATTGATACATTCAAAGCACGTAATGAAGATTATAAAGTCGAGATCGCCAGCGAGATTCCAGAGGGTGAGGAGATCGCTTTGTATCACCATGAGGAATATACCGATATGTGTCGCGGGCCTCATGTGCCGAATACTCGCCATCTGAAGGCTTTTAAGTTAACTAAACTAGCAGGTGCCTATTGGCGCGGCAATTCCGATAATGCCATGTTGCAGCGTATTTATGGCACGGCATGGCCAGATAAGAAACAACTTAAACAGTACCTCACCGCCATTGAAGAAGCTGAAAAACGTGATCATCGTCGTCTAGGCAAACAAATGGATCTATTTCACTTTCAAGAAGAAGCGCCTGGCATGGTGTTCTGGCATGCGCGTGGTTGGGAGTTATATCGCATAGTAGAGAGTTACATCCGCAAGCAATGTGCTACCAATGGTTATCATGAGGTACACACGCCGCAAGTATTAGATCGCACTTTATGGGAAAAGTCAGGCCACTGGGATAAGTTTGGTGACATGATTTTTACTACACAATCTGAAAACCGTGAGTTTGCGGTTAAGCCGATGAACTGTCCGGGCCACGTGCAGATATTTAATCAAGGACTCAGAAGCTATCGTGACTTACCTTATAAGATTGCGGAGTTTGGCACGGTACACCGCAACGAGCCATCAGGCACCTTGCATGGTTTGATGCGAGCACGTCGGTTTGTGCAGGATGATGCGCATATTTTTTGCACTGAAAACCAGATGCAAGATGAAGTGGCTAAGCTGATTGATTTGACCTTTGAAGTGTATGCAGATTTTGGTTTCAACACGATTGAACTAGCGCTTTCAACTCGTCCGGAACAACGAGTGGGTGAAGATTCACTATGGGATCAAGCAGAGCAAAGCCTAAAAGAGTCGCTCGAAAGTAAAGGATTGGATTATGTCCTGCAGCCAGGAGAGGGGGCTTTTTACGGGCCTAAGATAGAATTTACTCTAAAGGATAGTTTGGGTAGACGTTGGCAATGTGGCACCATTCAGTTGGATTTCTCTATGCCAGGACGACTGGATGCCAATTATGTGAGCGAGGATGGTTCCAAGAAAACCCCTGTGATGATACATCGAGCAATTCTGGGTTCTTTGGAGCGTTTCATCGGTATTCTCATTGAGCATCATGCGGGTAATTTGCCATTATGGTTGGCACCTATACAGGTAATTATGTTGAATATCACCGATGCGCAAGCGGAATATGCCCAAAATGTTCAAAAAATGCTGCAAAATGCAGGCTTTAGGGTCAATATCGACTTGAGAAATGAGAAGATAGGCTATAAGATTCGCGAGCACACAATTCAACGCATTCCATACCTCCTCGTGGCAGGTGATCGAGAAGTGGAAGCGCAAACAGTCGCTGTACGAACCCGCCATGGCGAAGATCGAGGCTCAATGAGTATTGAAGCTTTGCAGGCGTTATTGACTGAAGAATTAAATAGTTAAGACTAAAATAGGAGCTAAACATTAGCGCGAGTAAAGACGTTCGCCTGAACGAAGAAATATTTGATCCAGAAGTAAGACTGATCGATGCCACCGGCGACAATGTTGGGGTAGTAAAAATTGAAGACGCTTTACGAATGGCTGGTGAAGCTGATCTTGATTTAGTTGAAATATCACCTAATGCGCAGCCACCCGTCTGCCGTGTGATGGATTACGGGAAGTTTAAGTTTGAGCAGAGTAAACGGGCTCACTTAGCTAAGAAGAAACAAAAACAGATTCAAGTTAAAGAAATCAAGTTTCGACCGGGCACCGAAGAAGGTGACTATAAGGTAAAGCTTAAGAAGCTGATTGAATTTCTTGAGTCTGGAGATAAAACTAAGATTACGATACGTTATCGTGGTCGTGAGATGCAACATCAGCAATTAGGTGCACAATTATTGCAACGCCTAGAGGCTGATCTTGAAGAATACGGGGATGTTGAGCAACGTCCTAAGATGGAAGGTCGCCAGCTAGTCATGGTGTTAGGGCCATCCAAGAAGAAAAAGTAACTTACTAGGAACAGTAATGCCTAAAATGAAAACCAATCGAGGTGCTGCGAAACGCTTCAATAAGACGGCTACCGGCCGTTTCAAATGTTCGCAATCACATCTTCGTCACATATTGACGAAAAAGAGCACTAAGCGTAAGCGTCATCTACGCAGTGTCGACATCGTGGACAAGGTGGATACACCGATGATCCGTCGCATGATGCCTTACGCATAATCGACACATAACAGAATTGAAGTAAAAGGAAAAAGTCATGTCTAGAGTTAAACGCGGTGTAACAGCACGCGCACGTCACAAGAAGGTGCTTGCCAAAGCTAAGGGTTATTATGGCGCGCGTAAGAATGTATTTCGTGTTGCTACCCAAGCGGTCACTAAAGCTGGTCAATATGCATACCGAGATCGTCGTCAGAGAAAGAGACAGTTTCGCTCGCTTTGGATCGCACGTATTAATGCCGGTGCCAGACAATTTGGTATTTCTTATAGCCGCATGATTGATGGTTTAAACAAAGCCTCAATCGAAGTCGATCGCAAAATGTTAGCTGATCTCGCGGTACATGATATTGAAGCTTTTGGTCAACTTGCTGAGCGTGCCAAAGCTCAGTTATAGATAGCACAGCAAAAAGTTTTACCTTAAAAGGGAAAGATAGCTATCTTTCCCTTTTTTATTTATGCAGTACACGATAAATTAACGCATTGTTTCAGTGGGAAGATATAAGTGAGTGAACTCGAGCAACTTTTAGATGAGGCACATCAAGCCATCGCAGACTGTCACGGTCTAAAGGATATTGAGACTCTGCGCGTTCAGTATCTAGGTAAAAAAGGATTGGTTACCCAGCAACTCAAGTCATTGGGTCAATTACCTGCTGAAGATCGTCCGGCGGCTGGTCAGCGAATCAATGAGGTCAAACAGGCTATTCAGGCGCAGCTGGAGTCAAAAACTGAGGCCTTACAAAGTGCCGCGATTGATGAAAAATTAAAGTCAGAGACGATTGATGTGACTTTGCCAGGGCGCAGTAATAACGTGGGGACTTTGCATCCCGTCACAATCACTTTGCGTCGTATTGAGAGCTTATTTCAGCGTCATGGCTTTTCTGTAGTGGATGGGCCTGAAATCGAGGATGACTTTCATAATTTTGAAGCGTTAAATATTCCTCCACATCATCCTGCTCGCGCTATGCATGACACATTTTATTTTGATGATGGCTTGCTATTGCGTACTCATACTTCTTCCGTACAAATTCGTACCATGCAGAATAATCAGCCACCTATACGCATTATTGCACCGGGTCGAGTTTATCGATGTGATTCTGATATCACTCATAGCCCGATGTTTCATCAGGTAGAGGGATTACTGGTAGATAAGGATGTAAGCTTTGCACAACTAAAAGGGTTAGTGATTGAATTTTTACATACCTTTTTTGAAAACGATCAATTAGGTATACGTTTTAGACCTTCATATTTTCCATTCACAGAACCCTCTGCAGAGGTCGATATTGAGTGGACTGATGACGATGGAAAATCGCATTGGCTAGAAGTGATGGGCTGCGGCATGGTGCATCCAAATGTGTTCTCACAGGTGGGCATTGATACTCAAGAATACAATGGTTTTGCTTTCGGTCTGGGCGTAGAACGTTTGGCCATGTTGTATTACGGGGTGCGTGATTTGCGTATGTTTTATGAAAATGATCAGCGTTTTCTGCGTCAATTCAAAGCCTAGGGTGAGTATATGAAATTAAGTCAACATTGGTTAATGGAATGGGTGCAACCCAATGTCGATGCGCAAGCATTAGGAGAGCGCCTTACCATGGCAGGGTTAGAATTGGATGGTATTGAGCCGGTAGCTGCCGATTTGACTGGAGTGCTGGTGGCGCGCATAGAAACCACAGAACCTCATCCCGATGCCGATAAGTTACAAGTCTGTCAGGTGCGTGTGGGTGAAAATGATCTGCGTCAAATAGTGTGCGGTGCAAAAAATGCTCGTGTGGGATTGACTGTCGCACTCGCTACGGAAGGCACGACATTACCAGGAGGCATGACCATCAAGGCGGCTAAGCTGCGTGGAGTGGAGTCTCATGGCATGCTCTGCGGTGCTAGCGAGCTGGGTTTAGAAGACGAAATTGATGGTTTATGGGAGCTAGATGATAGCTTGCCATTGGGTGAATCAATCATGACTGCCATGAATCTGGATGATGTTATTTTTGATATTGATTTAACGCCTAATCGTTCAGATTGTTTAAGTGTGGCTGGAGTTGCACGTGAAGTGAGTGCTCTATATCAGGTGCCTATGACCCCGCCGAGTATAGCCAAGCAGCCGGCAAAAAATAATAGTCAGTTTCCTATTGAGGTCAGTGTGCCTCAACACTGCCCACGGTACTGTGGTCGAGTGATTAATCATGTTAATACTCAAGCAAAAACGCCAGTGTGGATGCAAGAAGCGCTTAGGCGAAGCGGGATTGGCACTATTAGTATCGTCGTGGATATTTGTAATTTCGTAATGATGGAATTAGGTCAACCCATGCATGCGTTTGATCTCGACCGCCTGCAGGGTAAGATTGATGTGCGTATGGCATATGAGGGTGAGCAGTGTGTATTGCTCGATGGTAAAGAAATTACGCTATCGGCTGAGCATTTGGTCATTGCCGATGAGAACAATGTTCTCGCTCTTGCAGGCATCATGGGAGGACTGGATTCTTCCGTCACGGCACAAACCAAAAATATTTTTCTTGAAAGTGCTTATTTTGATTTGTTGGCTGTTGCGGGTAAGGCTCGACAATTTGGGCTACATACTGAGTCGTCGCATCGCTTTGAACGCGGAGTGGATCCCGAATTATCTATGCAGGCAATTGAGCGTGCCACGGCGTTAATTATTAAATATGCACAGGGCGAAGCAGGTCCTGTGATTGAAAAAGTCAGTACGCAACATCTACCACTTTCACCAAACATCACGCTGACGCAATCGGCAGTTAAACGCATTTTGGGGATAGATATTAAGCTGGATGAAATTCAATCCATGATGATTAATCTGGGCTGCGAGGTATCGCGTTGTGGCGAGGGTTTAGTGATTATTCCTCCAAGCTATCGCTTTGATCTTAATATCGAAGAAGACTTGATTGAAGAAGTTGCACGGATGTGTGGATATGATCTATTTCCCACTCAAGTTTTACAAGCCGCCTCAGGTGTAACGTTAAAATCAGACCGTTCTGATGCGCTGTATAATCTTCATCAGCGCTTTGTCAGCATGGGTTATACTGAGGCAGTGACATTTAGTTTTACTGAACAATCCTATTGTGAGTTGTTCGCTGCAGAACCTGCAAAGGCTTTGGCTAATCCAATTTCAAGTGCACTCTCTCATATGCGCACCAGTCTGTGGCCGGGTTTATGTGTAGCCGCCGCCTATAACCTGAAAAGACAGCAAACAAGTGTGAAGTTCTATGAGATTGGACGCAAGTATTTGGTGCGCGACACATTGGAGCAAACAGAAGTGCTGGCTGGTGTGGTAATGGGTGACAATCAACCTCGTCAATGGGGTGTCAGCTCCCAGCAAAGTGATTTTTATGATGCTAAAGGGCATTTGGAACAGTTATTTACCAGCCTCAGCATGACGCAAGATATTGAGTTCAAGCCAGCACAAATCCAAGGATTACATCCGGGGCGTTGTGCGGAAATTTTTTATCAGAAAAAATTATTAGGATGTATAGGGGTATTACATCCTCATACGGCCAAAGCGTTGGACTTGTCTGGGCGAGAAATCGTGGTATTCGAACTAAGTATTCATGATGCCTGGCTGCAAAAAGCGAAAATACAGTTTCAAACATGGTCTAAATTTCCACAAGTTAAGCGTGACTTAACGTTGTTGGTATCGGAGGCTGTTTACGTACATGACCTTATTTCTAGTGTGGAGGCACTGCAAATAAAACCTTTGCAACAGATAGATATATTCTCCGTGTATCAGGGTGATGGAGTGCCAAATGGTTTAAAAAGTATCTCTTTGGGCTTGATTTTGCAGGATATTTCCAGCACTCTTAACGATAAGCAAGTCGACGCCATTGTCGACGCAATTATTGAACAGCTAACTAAAACTTATCACGCTGAGTTGAGAAGCTCTTAAATTATGGCATTAACTAAAGCAAACATGGCCGAGAATCTTTATGATGAACTCGGATTAAACAAACGTGAGGCGAAAGAGCTGGTGGAAGCTTTTTTCGAAGAAGTGCGTTTGGCTTTAGAAGATGGTGAGGAAGTGAAATTATCTGGTTTTGGGAATTTCACCTTGCGTAATAAAAATCAAAGGCCGGGAAGAAACCCAAAAACGGGTGAAGAGATTCCTATTTCCGCCAGACGAGTCGTGACGTTTCGCCCCGGACAAAAATTAAAAACCAGAGTAGAAGAGCATGCTGGAAGCCAGCAACAATAGTGAACTCCCCGCCATCCCCAGTAAGCGCTACTTCACCATAGGTGAGGTCAGCGAGCTATGTGATGTGAAGCCGCATGTATTGCGTTACTGGGAACAGGAATTTCCTACTCTAAAACCGGTTAAAAGACGCGGTAATCGTCGCTATTATCAACGTCATGATGTGGTGTTAATCCGGCAAATTCGCGGTTTGTTATATGAACAGGGCTATACTATCGGCGGCGCCCGGCAGAATTTGGCAGGTCAAGACGATGCCGCTATGCTAAATGGTGAGTCGCACAGCGATCAGTCGCTCAATAGTCAGCAAGCATTGTTAAAACAAACTCGCTCAGACCTTGAAGCGCTGTTGCAGTTTGTCAGTCAAGATCGCTAATACAAATCATCGAAGCACGCGAGCTCATTCATCCTTTTTAAAAATCGTCAGGTGTGCATTAGATGAAAACCATCTAGACTGAATTGCGTTGTCGTATCAATTCGCATAACACTTCAAACTCGGCGACTCTTGGTGAGCTTTTACGCCACATCAATCCAATCGATCGACTGACATTACCTTCATCAAAGCTTTTGGTGATGACGTTATTGTGATTGAGGAATTGAGCATCGACAGCCATTTTCGGCAAAATGGTAATTCCGATATTATTAGCCACCATTTGAATGACGGTATTTAAGCTAGTGGCTTGATAACGAATAAAAATATTCTCTGAGTGTATTTTGCAAGCCTCCATTGAGTGATCACGTAAACAATGACCGTCTTCTAACAGTACAAATTCTTGTTGATTAAGGTCTGACGTCGAGAGTGTGGACTTTTGCGAGATAGTATTGTCTTTGCAGCAGGCAAGTAATAATTCATCATCAAAAAGATGACGAGTTTCTATGTCGTTAGCTGGATAAGGCAAGGCTAACAATAATACATCCAGGTGACCTGCATATAACTGTTCAATTAAGTGTTCACTCAAATCTTCACGCACATAAAGCGTGAATTCAGGATACAAATTACGTATATCTGATAAAAGATTGGGCAGCATAAATGGAGCAACTGTAGGTATGATCCCCATGTGCATTTCGGTTTGAAAGGGTTTTTGTGTGCTTTGTGCTATGAATACTAAGTCATTAGTTTCCGCTAGTATGACTCGGGCTTTATGATTGATTTTTCTGCCCATCTGGGTCAAACGCACGCTTTTATTGGTGCGTTCAATTAAAGATACGCCTAAGATATTTTCTAACTCAGCAATGCCCATGCTGAGTGTCGACTGCGACACAAAGCAAGCCTGCGCAGCACGACCAAAATGCAGATGATCAGATAGAGCGACTAGATATTTGAGTTGTTTGAGGGTAGGGTGGGCCATGATCGATAAAATCAATTGATATTGCGATAATTATTGATTAGACAAATTGATAATGCAACAGCTATTATCTCGGCTGTTCCTCAGTTGGTGTCTATACATCTACATTTAGACCTCAATGGAAGTAGCAGCATGCAGCCTAAATTAAGGCAAACTTGTTAACAATTGGAGATATACATATGTCACTTAAAGGTTCAAAAACTGAACAAAACCTAAAGGATGCGTTTGCGGGTGAATCGCAAGCTAATCGTCGTTACTTATACTTTGCATCAAAAGCGGATGTTGAAGGTTACAATGATGTAGCGACAGTATTCCGCTCAACCGCCGAAGGTGAGACAGGTCATGCCCATGGGCACCTGGAGTACTTGGAAGAAGTGGGTGATCCAGCCACCGGCCTACCTATGGGTAATACGGCAGATAACTTGAAAGCGTCAGTGGCGGGTGAGACACATGAGTACACAGACATGTACCCTGGAATGGCTCAGACAGCGCGAGAAGAAGGTCACGATGAAATTGCTGATTGGTTTGAAACGCTAGCAAAAGCCGAGCGCAGCCACGCTAATCGATTCCAAAAAGCATTGGATAGTCTTGACGGTTAAGCAACTAGGTATAGCGACTGTTCAAGTTCATATTGAACTTTGAGCGGTCGCTCATCTTAAATTTAAGGGGTCCACATGAGTTCTACAAAAATCACTAAAGAAGGTAGTCTAGAAGCACCTACTCGGCATGCTATTGATTGGCAAAATGAGGAGTTTTGGAATCAACAAGCACTCGATCAAGAGATGGAGCGAGTATTTGACATTTGTCACGGCTGTAGACGTTGTGTGAGTTTGTGTAATTCATTCCCAACCTTATTTGATTTGATTGATGAATCCGACACTATGGAAGTGGATGGAGTCGATAAACAAGATTATGCCAAGGTAGTGGATCAATGCTATTTATGTGACATGTGCTACATGTCCAAATGCCCTTATGTGCCACCTCATGAATGGAATCTCGACTTTCCACATTTAATGCTGCGAGCTAAAGCCATACAGTTTAAGCAACAGGGGGCATCAACACGAAACAAATTATTATCAGATACCAATAAAGTATCCAAAATTGCCTCGTTGCCATTGATCGATAAAACGGTTAATGCGCTTAATAACAACGCTATTTTTAGAAAGACGCTAGAAAAAACAGTTGGGGTGCATCGTGATGCGGTATTGCCAAAATACCACGCCAATACCATGCGTAAGCGCTTAGGGAAAACTCAATCTTCTGTGCAAGCGCAGGCGCTGGGTGAAACTACGGGTAAAGTCGCCTTGTACGCAACATGCTATGGCAACTACAACAGCCCAGATATTGGTGAAGACTGCTTCAAAGTATTTCAACATAACAATATAGACATCAAGTTAGTCAGTAAGGAACAATGTTGTGGTATGCCCAAGTTAGAATTAGGCGACTTGGAGTCAGTCAAGAAAGCCAAAGAGGCGAATATTCCTGTGTTAGCACAATTGGTTGATGAGGGCTATGATCTGACGGCATTAGTGCCATCTTGTGTGTTGATGTACAAACAAGAATTGCCTTTGTTGTTCCCCGATGATGCCGACGTGATCAAAGTGCAGCAAGCGTTCTATGATCCGTTTGAATACTTGCATTTGCGCCACAAAGAAGGTGGTTTAAAAACTGATTTTAGCGCTTCTTTAGGTGAGGTTAGCTATCAAGTGCCGTGTCATTTGAGAGTGCAGAATATCGGCAATAAAGCCAAAGATATTTTGAGTATGGTCCCTGATACCAACATTCATACTGAAGAACGTTGTTCGGGTCATGATGGTACTTATGCAGTGAAATTAGAATCGCATGAACATGCGGTCAAAATTGCTCGACCCATTGTCAAAAAGGTGGATCAACGACAACCTGACTACTTGATTTCAGACTGTCCAATGGCAGCCAATCACGTGGCACATTTGTCTGAATCAATTACTAAGCCGGAACATCCCATTACTTTACTCCGTATGGCGTATCAACTTTAAAACTCAAAGGATAAGCTATGACTCTACAGCGCAGTGATTTGTGGTCACTAGAACAATACTCACAACAACGTCCTTCTTTTAAAAAAGAAGTGTTGGAACACAAAAAAAACCGTGAGGTTAATCTCAACAAGCATACGCGTTTGATGTTTGAAGATGAAAAGACCATCCGTTATCAGATTCAAGAGATGCTTCGAATAGAAAAAGTATTCGAGGCGCAAGGTATTCAAGAAGAACTGGATGCTTATAATCCTCTTATTCCCGATGGCCACAACTTGAAAGCCACACTCATGCTGGAGTATGGCGATGTGGACGAGCGTCGTGTAGCGCTAGAGAAACTCACCGGTGTGGAGAGAGTGGTGTGGATGCAAGTGGGTGATGCTGAGAAAGTTTACGCCATTGCTGACGAGGATCTGGAGCGCGAAAATGATACTAAAACTTCAAGTGTCCATTTTATGCGTTTTGAATTCAGCACTGATATGATCAAGCAGGCGCAAGCAGGCGCTGATTTAAAAATCGGCTGTGATCATATTATGTTAGAGGGAGCGCAACTAACTATAACTGGTGCGACCCGAGAGGCGCTATTAGGAGACTTTAGTAGCTAATTGCCCTAATATGACCAAGTCTTTAATCATTTTTAGACTTGATCATGAAATCTATTCCAGAACAAGTGATAAGCGCTTGGGTGCGACGAGAAGATAACATGGTGTTGTCAACCGTCAGCACCCATCAATCACCCAATAGTATTTGGATATTATGTGCTGACATTATTGGTGATGATTGTATTTTGATCGCTGATAATTTCATGCATAAAACCCTCACAAATATACTATCCGCTAGTCGTGGAAGTTTGCTCATGTTGGCGCCTGAACGAGAATCTTATCAATTTGTTGGTCAGCTGGCTTATCATCAAGAAGATAAGTACCACCAGTTGGCTCTAGAAAAATGGCCACGTCCCAAATTTGCTGTCAAAGGTGCGGTGAGCCTGACAGTGGATGAAATATATGCAGGGGCAGAACGTATTGTTTGAATTCATTCATAGCAACGTTGCACTATTGCTCACGTCATGACAACGCTTTACAGTGTTATTTAGTTATGAAAAACTCGACTCATCACATACTCACTCTATCGAGTGTATAGCAAATTGTTTTTCGGGGTGTAGCGCAGCCTGGTAGCGCATCGGCATGGGGTGCCGAGGGTCGGAGGTTCGAATCCTCTCACCCCGACCAATGATTGATAGGTCAATCGTCTCTAGTTACTTTTAAATACTTCTCTCTCTTTCTCTCTGCGAGTTATCTTAACCGCTGATCTCAGTGTATGTTGATGCAGGCGTGCATGACAGTTTTATTACAAACTAATTGAGTATTTGTAAAACTTTGGGTCATTTTCGATATTTTTTACAATCCCTGTTAATTTAAATTTAAAATAAGTGTATAAATCAATTATTAATTTAATTAACCAGAAAAGGATTGCAAATGAAATACCTTGGTGCGCATGTTCTTATGATTATCATCATTTCTTTGGGGTTGATGGCTTGTCTTGGTGGAGGGGGTAATAGTGGCTCATCATTAGCGACATTTTCCGGGTTTCAAGATTTATCTTCCTCACGTCAATACGCATTGGTTGACAGTCAAATTCAAGAAGGACAGTCTTTTACATCTGACAACATCGGCACGATCACAGCTATGGATTATGATGTGAGTGTCTCTACTTCCACCGCAGTCATCTTGAATACAAATGATCGGAATAAAATTTCTGGATTCAATTTTACCACTCCAGAGGGTGCTAACATTGAAACATCTCAGCGGCTATTATTTTCATGGATCACTGGCAACCCTGTCACAGATGAAAACAATGTTTGGTTGCAAAACACAGCGGTGTTGCTATTCGATAGTGAACAAAGAGTCGGTGAAGGCGAACGAACCGTTCCTCGAGTGATTGCTGGAATGTCAAACACAGATGCACTTGGGCATAATTACCAAACTTATGGTGTATGGACAATTTTCGGTACGACAAACAGCGGCAAGTCTGGTACTTTCTCAACGGGTATGGTGACTCAAGATGCGGCTATTCCAAGGGCTGGCTCTGCGACTTACACTGGCACTGTCATTGGTGATTACATAGGAGACGATAATACAGCTGCGGGTATCATCAATGGGGGGCATTATACAGTCACTGCAGATATGTCAGCGCAGGCGAATTTTGATAGCGGTAATGTTGGGTTTTCTACTAGCAATACGGCACTTTCAAGAGATTATGAGACTGTATTATCCACTCCTGAGCTAGATCTTTCTGGCGAATTAACCTTGTCCTCCAGCACTAATCGGTTTGCTGGCACCATTGATAATTTCTATGATCTTGCTATGCGGATAGTTAAGTATGAAGTCAGGTTTAATGCAATCTTGGCCGTGCATGAGGTACACTAGCGAATGTTTTATCATCTTGAATCTATCTCTTAATCTAAAGTAGAACTATGAATTTTGATTTGGAATTAATCTTATTACTGGCAACAGTGATCAGTGGAATTATTGTGTGGTTTGACAAAGCCTATTTGCAGGCTAAAAGAGTACAAAAACGTCGAGCGGAACCATGGTATGTCGATCAAGCGAAATCATTTTTTCCAATTTTGATCATAGTCTTAATTTTACGTTCATTTATTGCTGAACCCTTTCGTATCCCCTCCGGTTCTATGATGCCTACTTTATTGCATGGTGATTTCATTTTGGTGAATAAGTTTGCTTATGGTGTCAGACTGCCGGTATCTCATACGAAAATTTTTGGGTCGGGTCAGCCTGAGCGTGGAGATGTGGCTGTATTTCGCTATCCTCAGAATCCTTCGCTGGATTATATTAAGCGTGTGGTGGGTTTGCCGGGTGATATGATCGAATACCGTAACAAACAATTATTTATTAATAATAAGCGTATGCCGCAAACTAAAGTGGGTCATTTTATCGGCGAGGGGCGTGATGCTGCCATGTCAGGGGCTGAACAAAAAATAGAGAATTTACAAACGCTTGAGCATGAAGTATTACTGAGTCAAAAACGTTTTCCTATTAATGGGGCTTGGCAAGTACCTGAGGGACATTACTTTGTTATGGGAGATAATCGTGATAACAGTAATGACAGTCGATATTGGGGCACGGTGCCAGAAGAGAATCTGGTTGGCAAAGCTTTTTTTATTTGGTTAAGTTGGGATTTCTCGGGCGGTCAATTTAAAGCTCATCGCATAGGCACGAGTATTCGTTAATGACACTGGGTGCTATCAATAAGGTGCTATTGCTACCGGAAGAAGTCACTGAATCTAAAATTTTTCAGTCAGCACTGACTCATCGCAGTGCGGGTCAAGACAATAATGAGCGATTAGAGTTTTTAGGTGATGCAGTACTGGGTCTGGTGATTGCGAACATATTATTTGAGAAATTCCCACAAGCCAGTGAAGGAGATCTGAGTCGCTTGCGCGCACACTTGGTGTGTAAACGTGCTTTGGCAGAAATGGCAAAAGCCGTTGGCTTGAGTGAAGTGCTTAAGTTGGGTTCTGGTGAGCGGCGCACTGGAGGACATTATCGTTCCTCTATTTTAGCGGATAGTCTTGAGGCTATCATTGCCGCTGTGTATCTAATCAAGGGTTTTGAGTTTGCAGCGGAGTTTGTGGCGCGCTTATATACTGAACAGCTTCAGCAATTGCCGGAGCCAAGTGAATTAAAAGATCCTAAAACACGTTTGCAAGAATATTTGCAAGCGCATCAAGTAGATGTGCCGGATTATGAAGTCATCAAAGAGTGGGGTGAAGGCAATGACAAATGCTTCTTGGTTAAATGTGAGATATCCGCATTAAGTAAAAGCAGTCAAGGTGAAGGTAAGAGTAAGAAAAAGGCGGAACAGGCTGCTGCTAGTGAAATGCTCATACAATTAAATTCTCAATAAGCATGAATACACGCTGTGGTTATATCGCAATAATTGGTCGTCCTAATGCGGGTAAGTCAACATTGTTCAATCGCTTAGTCGGTCAAAAAATTTCCTCAGTCAGTTATAAGCCACAAACCACTCGTCACCGTATTTTGGGAGTGCGCACCGAGGTAGATGCTCAGTTTGTTTATGTTGATACACCAGGCATTCATCTCGGCGGTAGGAAACTCCTCAATCGAGTGCTGAATAAAAATGCCATGAATGCTCTGCATGATGTTCAGCTTATCTACATGATAGTCGATGGTGGGAGTTGGACGCGTGAAGAAGAGCATATTTTACGTCAAATCCGTGCGGTTGAATGCCCGGTAATTTTGGTATTGAATAAAATAGATAAATTAAAACAGCGTGAACAGCTGTTTGAGTTATTGAGTCGCAGTGCTGAACGTTTTAATTTCGCTGAGATTGTGCCCATTTCAGCACTTAAGCGAGACAATATTGAAAGCTTAGTGAATGTCAGTAAGCAATATTTGCCTGTATCAGCGTTTTTTTATCAAGAAGAGTATCTGACAGATCGAAGTACTCATTTTATCTGTGCTGAATTGATTCGAGAGGCTGCTTTTGTGTTTCTTGATAAAGAATTGCCCTATGCAACCCATGTGGAAATAGAAAAATTTGACGCTGAGCAAACTCCAGTGCATATTTCGGCAGTTATTTGGGTAGAAAAAGATAGTCAAAAATCAATTATTATTGGTAAAAAAGGCGACATGCTAAAAAAGATTGGCTCGCGTGCGCGATTATCTATGCAACGTCAACTCGATATCAAAGCGCATCTAGAAATTTGGGTGAAACTGAAAAAAGACTGGCAAGATAATCCGCACGTGGTTGGACAATATGAAAAATAACTGCGTGATATGACATGCGTGTTGAATTGGAGCCTGCATACATTTTGCATACTCGGGCTTATCGTGAAACAAGCCTATTAGTCTATGCGCTGACCCACCAACACGGCGTCATGCATATGGTATGTCGTGGGGCACGCAAGAAAGGTCTGCATTATTTGCAGCCCTTTATTAAAATGCACCTGTCTTGGTCAGGTAAGGGGGATTTAGTCAGCTTAAATAAATATGAGTCGGAGAAGTCCAACTATCGCAATGATTTTCGCACTCATATTCAATGTTTTTATCTGCATGAATTGATATTGGCTTTAGTTCCTAAGATGAGCCCTGAGACGGAGTTGTTCAGTCTTTATGAACATACCCTTGATGCTATGAGTGCACATCCGCAAGATGAAGCAGTGTTGCGTTTATTTGAATTAGAATTGCTGGATATTATTGGCCATCCATTGCAATTA
>CAYPHQ010000018.1:0-15856 GCA_964410595.1 uncultured Thiotrichales bacterium | reverse complement strand
TAGCCTTGTAGTTACAATATCCTGATTTAATACATTTAAGTTATTTCTCTAGATCTGTTTGTAACATTCATTGTAATCGCTGGTCATTAGGGTGGCTGACATAGCATGAGTCAGAGATGACTTATGAGTGGATCTCTAAATACTATTTCTCATGCAAATCTTTGATTGGTATTGAGGTAAACTACAGCGCCTAACGATGTTTAATTCAGTTTTTGATGGGCAAAAGTCAATTTTGAACGGAATTAGGTATATTATGGGTAGACGCTATAAAAATTTAGTGCTAACTTACCCCTATCGCTGCACAAGCAGTGACTTGCCTACCCGGTTTGTATCCAAATACATAACGACTTTTCAGTACCTGACACCCAAATACTATAATAATTTTTTAATCGGGCACATTCGGCAAAACAATACCTAATATTCATTCTAAAAAAATCGCACTCTGCGATCACCAATAAATTATTTAACATCTTCAATCTAGAAAAAACCTTATGAATCTCACAGAATTAAAGAAAAAATCCGCCGCTGAGTTAGTTCAACTTGCTGGTGAAATGGGCCTAGATAATATTGCTCGTATGCGAAAGCAAGATATTATCTTTGCAATACTTAAAGCACATGCCAAAAGTGGTGAAGATATTTTTGGCGACGGTGTCTTGGAAATTTTACAAGATGGCTTTGGCTTTCTCAGATCAGCAGACTGCTCATATTTAGCAGGTCCTGATGATATTTACGTTTCACCCAGTCAAATAAGGCGTTTTGGTCTTCGCACTGGAGATTCAATTGCTGGCAAGATAAGACCACCAAAGGATAGCGAACGTTATTTTGCTATGCTGAAAGTCGACAAGATTAATTTTGACACGCCTGAAAATGCTAAGACTAAGGTGTTATTTGAAAATTTAACGCCATTACATGCCGATGAATTGCTCAAATTAGAGCGTGGTAATGGTAGTACAGAAGATATCACTGCACGTATTATTGATGTTGTCTCACCGATTGGAAAGGGCCAACGTGGATTAGTGGTTTCGCCGCCTAAAGCAGGTAAAACCATTATGATTCAAAATATTGCTCAAAGTATTACAGCAAATAATCCTGATTGTTATTTGATTGTATTGTTGATTGATGAGCGTCCTGAGGAAGTGACTGAAATGGAACGTATGGTTCAGGGTGAGGTCGTTTCTAGTACATTTGATGAGCCCGCTAGTCGCCATGTTCAAGTGGCAGAAATGGTGATTGAAAAAGCCAAACGTTTGGTCGAGCATAAGCGTGATGTCGTCATTTTATTGGATTCTATTACACGTTTAGCACGTGCCTATAACACCGTAGCGCCGTCCTCGGGCAAGGTGTTGTCAGGAGGTGTTGAGGCGAATGCATTGAACCGTCCAAAGCGATTTTTCGGTGCGGCACGTAATATAGAAGAAGGTGGTAGCTTAACTATTTTAGCTACAGCACTTATAGATACTGGTTCTAAAATGGACGAGGTAATTTACGAGGAATTTAAAGGCACGGGTAACATGGAAATCCACTTGGATCGCCGTGTTGCAGAGAAACGCATTTATCCAGCACTGAATATTAATCGTTCTGGCACACGCCGCGAGGAGCTGCTGATTGAACCTGAAGTGTTATCAAAGATGTGGATTCTGAGAAAATTCTTGCACTCAATGGACGAGATTGAGGCGATGGAATTTATGCTTGGACGTATGCAATCTAGCAAAAATAATGTTGAATTTTTTGATGCGATGAAGCGTTAATCTTTGATGGCTCGATAGCCTATATCTTGACGATAAAACATATTATTCCAGCTAATTCTTTTGACTTCTGCGTAAGCATTTTTTTGAGCTTGTTTGACGTCATCGCCAAGTGCAGTGACACATAACACACGCCCACCTGAAGTTTTGATATCATTGCCAATGCGTACTGTGCCTGCGTGAAATATCTTTGCATGTGGGGCATGGACATGATCTAGTCCGCTAATCTTGTCGCCCTTATTATATTCATATGGATACCCACCGGATGCTAGAACCACGCCAAGTGCGCTTTGAGGTGACCATCTGAGTTGGCGAGCAAGCAGTTGATGATTTGCGACCTGATAACAGATTTCACTCAAATCATCATTTAATCTCAACATGATGGGTTGGGTTTCTGGATCACCTAAACGGCAGTTGAATTCGAGTACTTTAGGCTCTCCTTCGGGGGTAATCATGATACCGGCATATAAAAATCCTTGATAGGGATGGCCAGCATCCATAAACCCGTTAACTGTCGGTATTATTATTTGTTGCATAATTTTTTCATGCATAGCCTGATCAACCAATGGAGAGGGTGAATAGGCGCCCATACCTCCAGTATTAGGGCCGAGATCCCCTGCATCTCTAGCTTTATGATCTTGAGAACTGGCTAATGGAATGATTGTGTCGTGATCAACGACACAGATAAAACTGACTTCTTCTCCCTGAATAAATTCCTCAATAATAATTTTTTTACCGGCGTCACCGTGTGCGTCACCACTTAAAATAGTCATGACGGCGTATTGAGCTTCATCGGCACTGTGAGCGATGACTACTCCCTTACCGGCAGCCAATCCATCGGCCTTGATGACAATAGGCAAAGATTTTTTACTCAGATAATTTAGTGCAGATTTAGGCTCTGTGAATGTGGCATATTCAGCTGTAGGAATGTTGTATTGTTGCATGAATTGCTTGGCAAAAGTTTTTGACCCTTCAAGTTGAGCATTGTATTGCTTAGGGCCAAATATGCTGATGCCTGCAGCGGTGAATACATCTACAATTCCAGCCACTAACGGCGCTTCTGGGCCTACCACGACCAGGTCAATAGATTCAGCCTCTGAGAATTCTAGTAATCCATCTATATCATCGCTTTTGATATCAACGTTGACGATGTTTTCTTCACATTCTGTCCCTGCGTTGCCGGGCGCTACATACACTTTTTGGGTATGTTGAGACTGGATAAGTTTCCATGCCAGTGCGTGTTCTCTACCACCACTGCCGATCACGAGTATATTTTTCATGTATTGATTTTATCTGATTTTATAACCCTTCGCCCAGTAAACTTGTGCGATGAGAAATTTTATTTATAACCATAGTTGACTAAGAAGTATTTTTTAAGTGTAAGTGGGCAAAACATATAATAGGGCTAAGGGTAGGGTCAGCACTGCAAGACTATTACTTATCATGACAATAGCAGAGACTTTTTCGGGTTCTTGCTGATAACGTTGGGCAAATAAAAAATTCATGACGGCAGGAGGTAATGCGCCAAATAATATCAATGTAGCGGTTTGTAGATTATCAAGAGGGAGGAGATAGGCCAGCATTAATGCCAGACTGACACCAATAAGTGGTGAGATAACACCTACCAAACAGCCCAGCTTCCAATGATTAAGGTTAGCTTTAGCTAATTGCACGCCGAGTGAAAATAACATTAGAGGCACTGCTATACTCCCCAGCATTTGGATGGGAAGTAACATGTATTGCTCTAGATGAATTGATTGCGATTGTATTGTGAGCGCGAAGATGGCTGCTAGAATAGCAGGGGAGCTAAGACTACGTAGCCAGTGTGAACGCTGGTCCAACATATATGTGCCTACACCAAAGTGCATAATATTACCGATTAAAAAAAGAATGACTGCGGCGGCTAAACCCTCTGGCCCAAGGGCAAGTGTCATTAATGGCAAGCCGATATTGCCCGCATTGTGAAACATCATAGGAGGGGCAATAGTTTTAAATTGAGTCTTGAATATTGATGCGCAAAGCTGGGCGGGCAAGAGGGTTAGAAGCACCAGGCACACTCCTGCAAGTGCTAAAAAAGCATATTGTTGAAAATCAAACTGCTGTTCTATTAATGATGTAAACACGAGGGCAGGAATGAATATATTGAGATTAATTTCATTCATGGAGCCTAGGGATGGTGCTTGTTTGAGGCTGAAAAGAAGCCCGATCACGACTATTAGGACCATGGGAAACATGATCTGTCCTATATGCAGTGCAAGTGATATTCCCGTCATGATTCAGAATTTGATAAAGTATGGTTTGAATTAAGTGATCGTGCCGATAGTATAGTACCCTAGCGGCTGGATCTATAGACGACGAACGGCATGATTTTTTGTGGAACCATAAGAAGATGAGAAAAATATTTATAACAACACTAGTGTTTTGTATTGTGTCATTGACGTCCTTCGGTTCAGCGAATGAGCTGGCTTCCGAAGCGCCAGAAGGTGCGCAAGTATATTTTATTAGTCCAGCTGATGGCGATATTGTTTCTACAACTGTGACCGTAAGATTTGGCCTTAAAGGCATGGGTGTAGCACCGGCTGGTACGCAACGTAAACATACAGGTCATCATCACTTACTTGTTAATCTAGATGTTGATAGCTTAGATATGACTCAACCGCTACCTGCGACTGAACAAATCATACACTTCGGTGGTGGTCAGACAGAGACGCAATTACAATTACCATCAGGCCATCATAGCCTGCAGTTACTGCTTGGTAATCATGCTCATGTGCCACATGATCAGCCTGTATTATCAGAAAAAATTCACATCACTATAGAATAGCGATGCTCGTATTCAGGTACTTGTAGTTAATGGCGGAAGTGCCTCACGCCGGTGAATAACATGGCGATGTTATGTTCGTCTGCAGCGGCTATTACTTCATCATCATTGCGTGATCCACCTGGTTGAATCACTGCAGTGATACCGGCTTCATGAGCTGTGTCTAGACCATCACGAAATGGGAAAAAAGCGTCAGAAGCCATGACAGAACCAGCTACCGTCAAATTTTCATCACTGGCTTTAATGCCAGCAATTCTAGCAGAGTAGACACGACTCATCTGTCCCGCACCGATACCGATAGACTGTTCATCACGCACATAGACAATGGCGTTGGATTTGACAAACTTAGCGATTTTCCAGGCAAACAGACAATCTCGAATTTCGTTTTGACTGGGTTGACGCTGAGTGACTATGCGACAATCCTGTGCGGTAACGATAGCTTGGTCGTGATCTTGAACAAGTAAACCACCACTCACTCGGCGTAAGTCATAGCCGCTATTATCAGAGGTTAAATGACCACATTTGAGTACGCGTGTATTTGGTTTGGTTTGCAGAATTTCTGCCACCCCTTCTTCGATACCTGGCGCGATAATGACTTCAACAAATTGTTGGTTCAGTATACTTTGGGCTGTTGCGCGGTCTAAGGTACGATTAAATGCGATGATGCCGCCAAACGCAGAGGTCGGATCGGTTTGATAGGCTTTTTGATAGGCTTGATGTATGTCATTTGCGACAGCCACTCCGCATGGGTTAGCGTGTTTGACAATCACACAAGCAGCTTGGTCAAATTGTTTTACACACTGTAAAGCTGCATCAGTATCTGCAATATTATTGAACGATAACTCTTTGCCTTGAATAAATTCAGCTGCTGCGATGCTATCTGAGGGTGGGTTTTTCTCACTGTAGAAGCTGGCTTGTTGATGAGGATTTTCACCATAGCGCAGAGTTTGTTTTTGATTTAATGCAAGGTGTAGATTAGCTGGAAACTCCACTTCATTTTGCTGACCCAGATAGTTCGCAATCATGCCATCGTATTCAGCCGTATGACTGAAGGCTTTACGGGCTAATTCGGCACGCGTGGTAAGTTGCAGGCAAAAGTCATTGTCAGAGAGTTCCTTCAATAACACATCGTAGTCATTTGGGTTGACGACAACAGCGACTCGATCATGATTTTTAGCTGCTGCACGAATCATAGCCGGGCCGCCAATATCGATATTCTCTATGGCTAGATCTAGCGTGCAGTTAGGTTTGGCAATAGTGGCGGCAAATGGATACAGATTGACAATAACTAAATCGATTGCCTCAATATCATGCGCTTGCATGACTTCATCGTCAGTGCCTGCACGACCGAGAATGCCACCATGAATCTTGGGGTGTAAGGTCTTGACTCGGCCACCCATTATTTCAGGGAATTGAGTATGTTCGCTTACATCAGTAACCGTAATGTTGGCAGATTTTAACTGAGCTGCAGTACCACCCGTGGAGAGTATATGTACGCCAGCCTCTTGCAATGCTTGTGCAAATTTCTCAATGCCAGTTTTGTCTGAAACGCTGATCAGTGCACGTTTGATGTGTCGTGGCTGTAGGGTATCTGACATTGATTTGATTATCTTACGTCGTAATGCTTTAGTTTTTTTCTAAGCGTACCGCGGTTTAAGCCTAGACATTTCGCCGCTTTAGTTTGATTACCTCCACAATAGTTCATTACAGACTCTAATAAAGGTTTTTCTACCTCTTCAATGACCATGCGGTACAGGTCATCGGGTGTGTGGCCATCGAGCTTGCTGAAGTAACTTTTCAACGAATCTGCAACAGATTCTCTTAATGTTTGGGTGGGAGTCACGGGTTGTAACTCGGATACGTTTAGTGGTGTTACTGGGTTAGTCATGCAACAGTCTCCATTTTTATTTTTATATTCTGTAATTGTTTGCGTACGGTATTGAGCTGAGTATCAGCTTCTTCTATTGTTAAAACACTTTTTTTGTATTGCTGCATATCTGTGAGGTGGTCGTAGTACCAACCAATATGTTTACGTGCAATACGTACGCCTGATTCTTTGCCGTAGAAGGAATACAGTTCTTGTAAGTGAGTCAATATAACAGTACGCACTTCCTCCGAAGACGGGGGAAGAACTTTTTTGTTAAATTTTAGATAGTGGTCAATTGCGCGAAATAGCCACGGCTGACCCTGTGCCGCTCTGCCGAGCATAATCGCATCTGCGTTAGTAATTGCCAAGACTTTTTTTGCTTTTTCTGGAGAATTAATATCACCATTTGCAACTACAGGGATATTGACAGATTGTTTGATCTTTCTAATGGTCTCGTATTCCGCCTCTCCTTTAAAACGACAGGCGCGGGTTCTCCCGTGAACGGTTAAACATTGAATGCCACTGTCTTCAGCGATTTTGGCGATACGCACACCGTTGCGATTATTTTCATCCGTGCCGGTACGTATTTTTAGTGTCACTGGCACGTCAACCTCCTCAACCACCGCTTCTAAAATTCTTTTCACTAAATCTTCGTCGGCTAGCAAAGCAGAGCCTGCCAGTACCTTGCAGACTTTTTTAGCTGGACACCCCATGTTGATATCAATGATGTCAGCACCGTTGTCAACATTAAAACGCGCAGCTTTAGCCAATTGTTCAGGCTCAGACCCAACAATTTGAACTGCTCTGGGGCTTGACTCATCTTTATGGTTACGCCGGATTGAGGACTTTTTTGTATGCCAAAGATCTTCTTTAGCACTGACCATTTCAGAAATGGAATAACCCGCCCCCCATGCTCGACATAACTTACGGTATATTAAGTCAGATACACCGGCCATGGGGGCGACAAACAAGTTATTGTCTAATTGATGAGGACCTATTTGCATAGATTGATGCGCATATATTAACGAGGTGCATCATACTACTGCATGTCGGGTTGAGACATCCATAAAAAATTAATTGATGATAAGGTTAGATTTCAAAGTGAGGCAAATGGCTGACCAGCCCGCTTTTGAGTAGCTCTGCTGATAATCGCAATATCGCGAATAGTGCTCAATGATAGCATCAGTTTGCTCGTCTAGAATGCCAGATAACAATAATGTCCCTTGCGGGAGAAGGTGTTTAATGAGTTCGTCACGAAGTTGTATTAATGGGGCGGCCAGAATATTGGCCATTATGATTTGAGTTTGTATGCCATTTAATTCATCGGGCGTGCCAATGGTGAGAGCCTCGAGTGATAACTGGTTTCTGCGCGCATTATCAATGCTAGCGGTGATAGCCTGAGGATCTATATCAACCGCATAAACATGTTGAGCACCCAGCAGATATGCGGATAACGCCAAGATGCCACTGCCACAGCCAAAATCAATTACTTTTTTATTTTGCAGTGCCATTTGGCTGAGGCTCTCAAGGCATAAATAGGTTGTTGGATGGTGGCCAGTACCAAATGCTAAGCCGGGATCGAGCTGTAGGCTGGTACCATCAGGACACGGGTTGTTTTCCCATGAAGGGTAAATCCACAGTGAACCGAATTGCATGGCAGTGAACAGCTGCTGAAATTTTTCTTGCCATCCTTGATTGTCGATCTGGGCCAATTCTATCTGTGAATGAATAGCTGTCTCGTGTTCGAGTGCCTTGCATGCGAGATCAAAGGCATCACGTTCAATGAAATGGGCTTGGATAATTAAATTAGACCATATCGGGTGATCACCGATAGGGGGTTCTAGGATGGGTTGATCGGCTGCATCTTCAAATGAAATACTTACGGCACCGCAGTTAAACAGAAGATCTTCAATGCGCTCACTGGATGCAGCATCTGTATGCAAGCGCAATTGCAGCATGATTATTTATCTTTGCTTGACTCGAGCAGTCTTTCTAAGTAGTGAATATCTACTTCACCTTTAACAAATTCAGGATCATTCATTAATCTGAGTTGAAGTGGAATGTTGGTCTTGATGCCATCGATAATCATCTCTTGTAGAGCGCCACGCATACGTTTAATTGCGGTTTCTCGATTATCCCCATAGGTGATTAGCTTGCCAATCATCGAATCATAGTTTGGTGGCACGCTATAGCCACTGTAAATATGTGAGTCAACTCGCACACCTAGGCCACCAGCACTGTGGAAACGTTGGATCTTGCCGGGGCTAGGAATGAACGTCTCAGAGTCTTCGGCATTGAGTCGGCATTCGATGGAATGCCCCTTCAGATTGACATTCTCTTGTGTGATTGAGAGTTTTTCACCTGAGGCTATCAATAGTTGCTGCTTAACAATATCCACACCTGAAATATATTCAGTGACGGGGTGCTCAACCTGAACACGTGTATTCATTTCGATGAAATAAAATTCATTGTTTTCATAGAGAAACTCAAAAGTGCCTGCTCCTCGATAACCGATATGTTTACAGGCATCGGTACAGCGTTTACCAATATCTTGACGCTGCGCTTCGCTAAGTCCTGGCGCTGGCGCCTCTTCGATGACTTTTTGATGACGACGTTGCATAGAGCAATCTCTTTCACCTAAAAAGATCGCGTTACCATAAGAATCTGCTAACACTTGTATTTCGATGTGACGAGGAGTTTCGAGAAACTTCTCCATATAGAGTGTATCGTTATTAAAGGCGTTGGCGGCTTCAGCTCGCGTTAACGAGATAGCTTTTGATAATTCATCATCACCACGCACGATACGCATGCCGCGCCCGCCACCACCACCGGCTGCTTTGACGATGATCGGATAGCCAATTTGATTGGCTAATTTGGAATTGCTTGCAAAGTCATCTGTCAGTGGTTCAGGTGACCCGGGGACACAAGGCACTCCTGCTTCTTGCATAGCTTGCTTGGCAGAGATTTTGTCACCCATCTTACGAATGGTTTCAGCAGTAGGCCCTATGAAAATAAAACCGCTGGATTCTACACGCTCTGCAAAGTCATCATTCTCGGAGAGGAATCCATAGCCGGGATGAATCGCAGTGGCGTCAGTAACTTCTGCAGCACTAATAATAGCGGGAATATTCAAGTAACTTTCTGTTGATGGTGCAGGTCCAATACATACAGACTCATCAGCGAGTTTTACATGCTTGAGATCGCGATCAACAGTAGAGTGTATTGCAACGGTTTTTATACCCAACTCACGGCATGCGCGAAGAATTCTTAGAGCAATTTCACCGCGGTTGGCAATAACAACTTTTTCTAACATGATAATTATTCTTCAACTGTAAAATTTCAGGTGTATCTCACATAGGGTGAAGACACACAACGTGTTTGACTGTGACGTTTTATTCGATGATGAATAGAGGTTGATCAAACTCAACCGGCTGGCCATTTTCAACAAGGACAGCTTTCACAGTGCCTGATTTATCACTTTCGATCTGATTAAGCATTTTCATCGCTTCAATAATGCATAGCGTATCGCCGGCTTTCACTTGTTTACCGACATCAGTGAAAGGTGTTGCGCCTGGAGATGATGCTTCATAGAAGGTTCCCACCATAGGAGACTTAATTTGATGGCCGGAAACTTCCGCTTCATCAGTGCTAGGGGCATCTTGCGAGTTGACAGCGATTTCAGCTGGTGTCGGTGCTGCGGCCACTGGTGCTGCTGCATATTGCACGGGGGCTGTAATAGGGTTTTTTATCTCGCGTGTAATTCTTACTGACTCTTCACCTTCAGCGATTTCAATTTCTGCAATACCAGATTCTTCAAGCAGTTCAATAAGTTTTTTTATCTTGCGTATGTCCATAGTGATTTTTATTTTTTAAGTAGTGATCTGTTGATGTGCGGCTTGTAGTGCCAGCAAGTAACCTTGTTTGCCCATGCCGCTAATGACGCCTACGGCAATATCCGATAGATAAGATATCTGTCGAAAATCTTCTCGTGCAAACACATTAGAAAGATGAATTTCTATGAAAGGTATAGATACGCCAAGGAATGCGTCGCGTAATGCGATGCTCGTATGAGTGAAGGCGCCAGGGTTGATCAAAATAAAAGCTGTGTTATTTTTTTTGGCGTTATGTATCTGATCAATTAAAAGATGTTCAGCATTGCTTTGGCAGTGTTCAAGTGTATGCCCTAATTGTAGTGCTTGTTGTGACACCTGTTCGACAATATCTTCTAGCGTATCATAGCCATATACTTCAGGTTCACGTGTACCGAGTAAATTCAGGTTTGGGCCATTCAATAGCAGTATATTGCTCATGATGATTCTTTCATTGTTTGTGCTCTTGGTGTTGAGCGACATTAGTTACGTGTTTAACTTAACTTTGGAGGTTATTTAGCCTGTCGCGTCCTAACTAGTCAGCTAGAGACACAACGCACGATCATATAGTCGATGATAGTAACTGACTGCACTGACTAATAAAAGCTATTTATAAGCAAGATTGAAGAAAATACCCACATTTTCATGGTAGTTAGACGATTTTATTCCATAGTTTGTTCAAAGTTTGAGCTTAAAACGTTCAATGTGTTGGATAAAAGCCGGTGCCTCAATAAACCCAACTAAACGTGAGGATTTATCCTCTAGACCAGTTGTGTCATAAAATAACAGTGCCGGTGGACCAAATAGTCCCAATGAGGAGAGTAATTCTTGGTCTTGTTGATTGTTTTCGGTGACATCTGTTTGAATTAATATGAAGCCATTGAGTGCTAATTGTACGTCAGTGTCTGTGAACGTGTAGACATCTAACTCTTTACAGGCGATACACCAATCGGCATAGAAGTCCAGAAATACAGGCTTAGATTCGGTGCGTGCTCGATCTAAGACGGCGTTCAAACCCTCTACTCCACGGATTTGTTCAAATTCCAAATGTTGTTTGCTTGAGCCGCTTTGTTCGGTGCTGACGAAGATATTTTGCAGTGGCTTAATTAAATTGTGGCTGCCAGCACTGGCGCCGATCAAGAGTAATGTGCCGTATACTAACAGTAGCCACGCAAGCGTTTGACGACATCGTGCCCATGCTGAAGTCGTGGGGTTGAAGACGCCCATGAACATGGCGCAACCGATGAGTAATGCGCCGGATAAGCCAAGAATAATGGGCATCTCTAGAATGCGTTCTAGGAACCAGATGGCTAAGGCCAACAACATTACCCCAAATACGGCTTTAATTGGTTCCATCCATCCGCCAGCTTTGGGTAGGTATTTCCCTGCCGAGGTACCAATAAGTAATAACGGGAGACCCATGCCCATGCTGAGTGCGAATAAGGCTAGGCCTCCGATGATTGGGTCACCGGTTTCTGCTATGTAAATCAGGGCGCCGATTAAGGGTGCGGTTACGCAGGGTCCGACAATGAGTGCTGATAATAATCCCATGATGCCAGCACCAATATATGAACCGCTTTGCTGGCGGCTGCTGATAGCAGTTAAGCGTGATTGCAAAGCGTTAGGCATTTGTAATTCGTAGAAGCCAAACATGGACAGTGACAAAATCACAAATAGCAAAGCGAAGCTGCTAATGATCCATGGATTTTGGAACCATATTTGTAGGTTAGCCCCGGTCATACCGACTAGTATGCCGGCCAGGGTATAGGTTAATGCCATAGCTAGTACGTACACTAAAGATAACCTGAACCCGCGCGCTGTGGTCATGTTTTCACCTTGTCCAGCAATAATACTCGACAATATTGGAATCATTGGGAATACGCAGGGTGTGAAAGCTAACAATAAACCGGCCAATAAAAATAGCCACAATACAGTTGTGAGATTCTGATTGGAAAGACGCTGAGCAAATTGATCTTGCTCTGAAATCTGTGAGTTTGAATTGTTTGTTGAGACTGCAGTTTCTAGCTGAGCTGCTGGCGTGGAAGGTAGTTCTATATCAAGCGTGCGAGTTGTAGGCGGATAACATAATCCTGCATGTGCGCATCCCTGATACCCTATGTTGAGAGTAATCATTTGCCCAGCATTAATAATAGGTACAGAGATTTCTAATTGTTGCTCATAAATTTCTACGTCACCAAAAAACTCGTCGTGTTGTTGTTTACCCGTGGGTAGAACTATCTCACCTATGTGAGCGTTGTCACTGCTTACAGAAAGGCGTTTTTTATACAGATAGTAGCCATCAGCTATCAGCCAATAAAGTGTCACTCGATTGCTGGTTTCAGCATGAGCACTAAGCTGGAAAGCTTGGTCGACATTTAAAAAGGTCGGCTCAGGAGCGTTCCCGAACAGTCCATCCGCATAGGTATGATTAAATAACAAAGCAATGAAAAAGCTTATTAAGAGATTTCTTTTTTTATCCATGATAGATAGGCATCGGTAGTTTCATTGACAGGTAATATGAGGATTTCAGGAATATCATAAGAGTGATGTGACTCTAAGTAATCCACAACGCTTGGTGTTTGATGATTGAGTGTTTTCATTATAACAAGACACTCTTGGTCTTCGGTTAGTTCATTTTCCCAAGGATAGAGTGATATTACGCCAGGGATTAGGTTTGCACACGCAATTAATCGTTGCGCGAGAAGGTCTTTCGCACAGGTTTGTGCTTCTTCAAGGTTTCCAAAATTGCTTATTATCAGCATCAGGGCTGATGATGTTGAATCATCGTTTATCATGACCTTTTGGCATTATTAAGGTATGTTAGTTCTATAAATCAATTTCATCGATCTGCGTCATTCGTTAGTTCGATTCATTGAAGTGATTGTTAATAGATTCAATTGGAGCCTCTAATTATCTATTCTAATGTTGCTGCTATTGTTGTGTGAAAACCACTGTCTGTAAATTATTTTATGTTTGAGCGTTGAAAAAAAATCTTTTGTCTCCATATAAGCCTGTATGACTTACGACGATGCTTTTTGTTAAATGCGACTATTTCCGATTTTGTTGGCGCTATTTATCATCCTTCCTTTGGTAGAAATCTATTTGTTTATACAAATCGGTGGATTCATTGGAGCCCTGGCAACGGTAACCTGTGTAGTGTTAACGGCATTGTTAGGCGTGTCATTGTTACGTGCACAAGGTTTTCAAACTATGGCTAAATTTCAACGGCAAATAGCGATGGGTGAGTTACCTGCAGAAACTATGTTGGAGGGCGTTGCTTTATTGATTGGTGGAGCATTGTTATTGACACCAGGTTTTCTCACAGATGCATTGGGTTTGTTGTGTCTGTTGCCGTTTACTCGTCGTGCCATCATCCGTGGGCTATTAAGCGGGCTCAGTGTGCGTTCTTTTGCCGGTTCTGTTCGTGGTTCTTCATCGGAGACACGAGATAATCGCATAATAGAGGGTGAGGCGAAGCGTAAGGACCATGATCCGTGGGGTTAGCGCTAAAGTGTACTTTAAGGCGCATTAGTCTAGCTTGACTTATGCGAGTTCGACAGTATGATTAGCACTCATTACATTAGAGTGCTAAAATAAAATAAGCCATTGTTTTAAAAGAATTATTTTATTAAAGCGAGTGCTTTGATAGACCATTTCAACGTAGAATTTAATTGTTAGGAGATGAGAAACATGAACTTACGTCCTTTACACGACCGCATCGTCGTCAAACGCATGGAAGAAGAACGCACTAGTCCAGGTGGCATTGTGATCCCAGACTCCGCCACTGAAAAGCCTAGTAAAGGTGAAGTTGTGGCTGTGGGTAATGGCAAAGTGAATGAAAACGGTGATGTACGTCCAGTTGACGTAAAAGTCGGCGATACTGTGTTATTCGGCAAATACTCAGGTACTGAGGTGAAGGTTGATGGTGATGACCTCCTCGTCATGCGTGAAGATGACGTGATGGCTGTCATTGAAGGCTAATGCGCAGATAGCACGCACAACAGATATCCGATCACACATAATTATTGATAACTTAAATATAACGAAGGTAAACACAAATGAGTGCAAAGCAAGTTACTTTTGGAGATGAAGCCAGAGCCCGTATGGTTGCTGGAGTCAACATCTTAGCAGACGCAGTAAAAGCAACATTAGGTCCTAAGGGACGCAATGTAGTATTAGACAAATCTTTTGGCGCGCCAACAGTCACCAAAGATGGTGTCTCAGTTGCCAAAGAAATCGAATTAGAAGATAAGCTTGAGAACATGGGCGCGCAAATGGTGAAGGAAGTGGCATCGCAAACTTCTGATGTTGCCGGTGACGGTACAACGACCGCAACAGTTCTCGCACAATCTATCGTTCGCGAAGGCATGAAAGCTGTAGCGGCAGGTATGAATCCGATGGATTTGAAGCGTGGCATAGATAAAGCCGTGTCAGCCGCTGTAGAAGAATTAAAATCACTCTCAAAGCCGTGCGCAGATAATAAAGCTATCGCACAAGTCGGTAGTATCTCTGCTAACTCAGATTCGTCTGTGGGTGACATAATCGCAGAAGCCATGGATAAAGTGGGCAAAGAGGGTGTCATTACCGTTGAAGAAGGTAATGCATTAGAAAATGAACTGGACGTTGTTGAAGGTATGCAGTTTGATCGTGGCTATTTATCACCGTACTTTGTTAACAACCAAGACAATATGTCATGTGACATGGATGACCCGTTCATTCTTTTACATGACAAGAAAGTTTCTAATATTCGCGATTTGCTTCCATTACTCGAAGGCGTGGCAAAATCTGGTCGTCCATTGATGATTATTGCAGAGGATGTTGAAGGTGAAGCATTAGCGACATTAGTTGTGAATACCATTCGTGGTATCGTCAAAGTCGCAGCGGTAAAAGCGCCTGGCTTTGGTGACCGCAGAAAAGCCATGTTACAGGATATTGCAATTTTGACTGGTGGTACTGTTATTTCTGAAGAGGTTGGTTTATCACTAGAAAAAGCGACTTTGGAAGATCTTGGTACAGCAAAGCGTGTTCATATCTCAAAAGAAAATACCACAATTGTTGATGGTGCAGGACAAGCAGGTGAAATCACCGCTCGCGTTGAACAAATTCGCGCACAAATTGAAGAGTCATCTTCAGATTACGATAAAGAGAAACTGCAAGAACGTATGGCAAAACTTGCCGGTGGTGTGGCAGTGATTAAAGTCGGTGCAGCTACTGAGATGGAAATGAAAGAAAAGAAAGCCAGAGTGGAAGATGCCTTGCACGCAACACGTGCTGCAGTTGAGGAAGGTGTTGTTCCTGGTGGTGGTGTTGCATTGATTCGAGCGCGCAAAGCATTAAACAATGTCACTGGTGATAATGCTGATCAAGATGCGGGCGTAAACATTGCACGTCGTGCAATGGAAGAGCCACTGCGTCAGATTGTTACCAACGCAGGTGACGAAGCATCAGTGATATTGGCGAAAGTTGACGAAGGTGAAGGCAATTTCGGGTACAACGCTGCAACAGGTGAATACGGTGACATGATTGCTATGGGTATTCTTGATCCGACTAAAGT
>CAYPHQ010000017.1:0-16002 GCA_964410595.1 uncultured Thiotrichales bacterium | reverse complement strand
AACAAACCATGTTTTTACGTCTCACCGACACCCTATCCACATATTTATCCACAGAAACTGTGGATAAAGTCCATCGTCCATATTGAGCTGGCTTCTTTAATCATGACCACAATCCCTCTAGCTCAAATCGTCCTTGATAACCCACTTAGGAAATTGTTTGATTATCAAATACCCAATGATTTACATACGCAGCTAACACCCGGCTGCAGGGTATTAGTGCCGTTCGGTCGCAGAATGCTCACTGGCGTATTCATAGGCTTCACTGACAATGCTCAGGTGCCTGAACATAAACTTAAACAGATAAAGACGGTGATTGATCAAGCACCACTATTCAATCATGAGGCCTTACAGTTAATCATGTGGGCGGCGCATTACTATCATACGGCTCTGGGGTGTGCGGTATTTACGGCACTACCTCCAGCATTGCGCAAAGCTGATACTCATGGCACCCTTCATGAATCTTATATCAGCCCACTACAGGCTGATGCAGAAAAACTTCAGCGCGCGCCTAAACAAAAAGCGATTTTTACTTGGCTATTAGAACAACAGCCACATGCTGTCACACAATCAGAACTTCAGCAGACCTTCCCTAAAAGTCGCAGTGCAATTCAATGTTTAATCGAAAAAGGCTATATCAAGAATGAGACTCGAGCACTCCCCCCCCAATCACAACATCCAATTGATAGCCACTCTCTCAATCTTACGCCCGCACAAAATTCGATAAGTCAGGCTTTATTATCAAGACTAAATAATTTTAACCCGTGCTTATTAGAAGGCGTCACTGGTAGTGGCAAAACAGAAATTTACTTCAGCCTTATTGAGAAAGTTTTACAAACAGCGGCTAGCCAAGTGTTGATTTTAGTTCCAGAAATTGGTCTCACCCCTCAACTACAATTGAGGTTACAAAAGCATTTTTCGACAGAAATAGGATTACTCCACTCAAATATTACAGAAACAACACGCTATAAAACTTGGTTGAAGATCAGTCGTGGCGATATCCGTGTTGTTCTCGGCACACGCTTGGCTGTTTTTACACCTATGCCACAATTAAAAATGATTATTGTTGATGAAGAACATGACCCTTCATTCAAGCAACAAGAAGGGTTTTTATATCATGCTCGTGACGTAGCAATTTATCGTGCCAAGCAAAATAACATACCTATTATTCTTGGCTCGGCCACACCATCATTTGAATCACTGCACAATGTCAGCACACAAAAATATCACCATCTACAACTCACAGAGCGTGTATTTTCCGATCAACTACCGAGTATTCATGTCAGCGATATGCGTGCACAGTCTGCTGGACAAATATTATCACGCCCATTAGTCGACGCTATGCAACGCCATTTAAGCCAAGGTAAACAAGTTATTTTATTTTTAAACCGACGCGGATATGCACCTGCTTTATATTGTCATGATTGCGGATGGGTGGCCAAATGCCCGCGTTGTGATTCAAATATGACTTATCATTCCACTCACAATAAACTCATATGCCATCATTGTGACTATCACATGCCAAAATCCTCGATCTGTGGCGAATGTCAGTCCAGCAATGTGGCATTACTTGGACACGGTACCCAACGTATTGAGGAAATGCTTGAACAAGCATTTCCTCAATACGCTCACATAAGACTGGACCGCGATAGTACCCGTCATAAAGGCAGCATGGAGACCATACTAGATGATATACATCAACATAAATATCAGATCATCATAGGCACACAAATTCTATCCAAAGGACACGACTTCCCAGATGTGACGCTAGTTGGTGTTTTGGATATAGACTATGGCATTTATAGTCATGACTTTCGCGCTATGGAGCGTAGCGCACAGTTACTTATGCAAGTGGCCGGGCGTGCTGGCAGGCGGAATGTACGCGGGGAGGTTTTTGTGCAGACCCATAATCCTGATCACCCTCTACTAACGACATTAATCCAAAAAGACTATACTAGCTTTGCACAGCAAGCGCTGAGTTCACGAAAAGAATATCAACTGCCGCCTTATGTTTATCATATTATATTGCGTGCCAGAGCTGGACACCCCGAGGCAGTACAGGCATTTTTGATTCAAGCCAAAAATTCAGCACATACTATTTTCCCAAAGGAAATAAAAATCCAAGGCCCGATCATCCCAGCAATGGAAAAAAAAGCTGGGCAATATCGAGCTTTTTTATTACTTACGCGTACACAGCGTGGACAACATACGAGCCTCATCAATGCATGGATAGAGCATTTATCACAACAAAAAAATGCCAATCGCGTCTATTGGAGCATAGATGTGGATCCAATTGAATTCACTTGAGCACTGATAAAGCGAATTGGATAAGAGTACAATAAGCGGCATAATATAAAATTGGAATAAAACATTGAAGGAACAAATTAGCCAAGCCATCAGTCATAGTATTGAGCAACTCATCTCTGAGCAGAACTTAACTCAAACGTTCGATGGATCAGTACAAGTCACTCGCACCAAAGATCCTAGCCATGGTGACTATGCTAGTAATATTGCTTTAATGTTTGCTAAGCAACTCGGACAAAACCCACGCGATTTTGCCAGCTCGCTGGTCACACTCCTGCAACAATCTGATTTATTTGAAAAAGTTGAAGTCGCCGGTCCTGGCTTTATTAACTTCTTCATTGCCCAGAAAAATCAATCTAAAGTGCTGTCTAAAATATATACCCAACAACGAGCCTATGGGCAGAGCAATATCGGCCAAGGTGAGTCTGTACATATCGAATATGTATCAGCCAATCCGACAGGGCCTTTACATGTAGGCCACGGCCGTGGGGCAGCATATGGCGCAACATTAGCCAATATATATAGCGAAAATGGTTATCAAGTTCATCGTGAATATTATGTCAACGATGCAGGACGTCAAATGGATATTTTGGCAACTTCTGTATGGTGCCGCTATTTAGAATTATGTGGTGCCGAGATGACTTTCCCCAGCAACGGTTATCAAGGCGACTATATTTGGGATATAGCCGCCACAGCACATCGTGAAAATGGCGCGCGTTATTTCATCTCTCCTGATAGTTTCAGCTCACAACTACCTGATGATGAACCTCAAGGAGGCGATAAAGAAGCTTATATCGATGCACTCATCAATTGCTCAAAACAACAACTTGGCGATGATGGCTATAAGCTATTTTTTGATTTAGCTATCAATACAATTCTGTTAGACATCAAAGATGATCTTCACTTATTTGGTGTAGAGTATGAAAACTGGTTCTCAGAGTTTAGCTTATTTGATAATGGGAATGTGAACGCGGCAATTGAAAAACTCAAAGACAGTGGGTACCTCTATGAGGACAAAGGTGCCCTATGGTTCGCTTCATCCAAACTTGGAGACGAAAAAGATCGTGTAGTCGTTAGAGATAATGGCCAACCCACTTATTTTGCATCTGACATTGCTTATCATTATGAAAAATTTTCAAAGGGATATACTCATCTAATCAACATCTGGGGGGCAGATCATCATGGCTATATCGCTCGCGTTCGTGCGGCACTGACTGCACTTGATCTGGATGATAAAAAACTGGATGTATTATTAGTACAATTTGCAAATCTATATCGCGGCAATGAAAAACTTCAAATGTCTACTCGTTCCGGAGAATTTGTCACTTTGCGTGCATTGCGCAAAGAGGTGGGGGCTGATGCCGCACGTTTTTTCTACGTGATGCGCAAATGCGAACAACATTTGGATTTTGATTTAGAATTAGCCACTTCTAAAAGTAATGAAAATCCAGTCTTTTATGTGCAATATGCTCATGCGCGTATTTGCAGCGTACTCAAGCAAGCTAATATTGATCAACGCCTAGAACCTAATGAAACGCTATTAGAACACTTGCAAGAAACCACTGAATCACAGCTCATGCAAAAACTTGCGGACTATGAGGACATGCTAATTGCATGTTGCAAAAAACAATCACCCCACTTACTGACAAATTACTTACGTGAGCTAGCTCAAAAATTTCATGGCTATTACAATGAGACACAGTTCATTGTAGATTCGACACCGGTCACTGAAGCTCGATGCTGTCTTATTCAGTGTGTTCGCCAGGTCTTATTAAATGGTCTAACAATACTGGGTGTCGATGCACCTGAAAAAATGTGATGCGACAAACATCGCCTAATGTAGGATTCAAGGATGCCGCCTAAAAGAAAAGCGACGCGTAAAAAAGCTGAACCAAACAAAAATACTCGTCCGTTACCAGGCTGGGTATGGATGCTTACAGGCCTAGTAATTGGCTTAAGTGCAACTTTTCTACCTGACCAATTTCAAGCCAAGCCAAAGAGTGTTATTGATCAAGACCAAAATGCAAGTATCAGCAACAGAAGCTTTGATTTCTATACTTTATTGCCTGAGTTAGAGGTGGTTGTAGACCCACCGACTGAGCGCAAAGAGGCAACCGTGCATAAAACGCCTGAAAAACATAAGGCGATGTATTATCTGCAAGCTGGCTCATTTAAAAACAGCGATGACGCTAACACACTTAAGGCGCAACTAGCCTTGATGGGGGTTGAGGCTAACGTTGAAACAGTTAACGTCAATAATATCAATTGGCATAGGGTTCGTATCGGACCTAATCGTGAACTAGATCAGCTACAATCAATTCAAAAGCGCTTGCGCACTGAGAAAATTGATTCCATCCTACTCAAAGCGCGTCAATAAAAAAAATATACACTCTAAAAAGACCTAGATTTTTATTCTGCACACTTACAATCACATTCATAATCGCTCTCTGCGCTTGGTTGATTAGCGGCTCGCTCAAGACGCTGAATACGCTCTTCCAAACTCTGCATTTGTTGGTCTTGCTGTTTTGCACTAACTGCTATGAGATCATCATCACTCATAGCAACTGATTGCACATCGAAGCCGCGCATGCCTGCCATTATGATATTTTTTGCCTTGCGAGTTTTTTCTGAATTTGCCGAAACCGAATTGCGTCCATCCATGATCTCAAAACTATTATATTTGCCAGTTTTTTTAGTTTTGGTTACCAAACGAATCACCACAGAGCCCCCTAGAATTTCCACACTATCAATATCCTCATACTTCTGTTGATGGATGATTTCATAAACCTTATTCCAACGATCGAACTCTAGGACAGCGAGTGAATCATCTGTCAGCACAAATTGTCCTTTGATGCGCTTACCCCCACCTAATAGACTCAAACCTTTCTTACGCGGATAAAAATATACATGGCTTGAAAACAATATCGAATCCACGCCACTGACGAGACCTGTCAATATTACACGTTGTTCAAATTTATCATCCTGTGCTGTTGCCACAGTTGTCATACAAACAACGAGAAATAACGTAATAAAAATTATTTTTTTCACCATGAATGTGCCCCAAAATAAAATAATAGTTCTATTATAAATCAATGCTTGTATATCTCGAAATGACAATGCCAATTTGATTTTTATCGCACCATAATTGTGCGCATAAAGTTTTATACTGGTTTTTCATAAGCGTTAACATCAAACTATTGATCCAAGTAATACAGATAACACATATGAACAATAACTCTTCACCTATTACGGCCGACATAGAAGCACAACTTCCTCATGTTTCTGAGCAACAAAGAGCCGACTTAAAGGCTCAAATCAAACAATACCTTGAGCAAGAAAACGCTGTATTGGTGGCGCATTATTATACTCATGAAGACTTACAAGAAGTTGCTGAAGCAACAGGTGGAATAGTTGCCGACTCTCTTGAAATGGCTCGTTTTGGTCATGAGCACCCTGCCTCAACGCTCATCGTTGCTGGAGTTAAGTTTATGGGTGAAACCGCTAAAATTCTCAGCCCTGAAAAGCGAGTATTAATGCCAACACTAGAAGCCACTTGTTCCCTAGATTTAAGTTGTCCAGCAGAAGAATTTAATCGTTTTTGTGATGAACACTCTGATTACACTTCAGTGGTTTATGCCAATACAAGTGCAGCCGTAAAAGCTCGTGCTGACTGGGTTGTCACATCCAGTATTGCTGTCAAACTGATCACCCACTTAATGGATCAAGACAAAAAAATATTATGGGCACCTGATCGTCATCTTGGAGCTTATTTGGAACGTGTGACCGGTGCAGACATGCTGTGTTGGCAAGGTGACTGTATTGTTCACAATGAATTCAAAGCCAGAGATCTCAAGCATCTTATGGAACAACATCCTGAAGCTGCTGTATTAGTGCATCCAGAATCTCCGGAGAGCGTTATTGAATTAGGTGATATTGTTGGTTCAACCAGTCAACTCATCGCTGCCTGTCAAACAATGAACAATCCTAGTTTCATCGTCGCAACAGATAACCGTATTTTCTACAAAATGAAACAAATGGCACCCAACAAACATTTTATTGAAGCACCCACTGCAGGCGAAGGAGCGACTTGTCGTAGTTGTGCGCATTGCCCTTGGATGGCGATGAATGATTTACATAGCTTATTAAAAACACTGCAATCCAGTGACAACGAGATTCATGTCGATGAGAACATACGCCGTGCGGCTTATCAATCGACTAAACGCATGCTCGATTTTGCTCGCACATTAAAATAACTATGTCCAAATATGTTGCTCAGGTGGAAGTTGCAGATAGTAACCTTCTTCAGTCATTTTAGTCTTCACTTGTTCAAGGTCAGCATTCGCCAGTTGCTTAACCGCCAACAAGTCCAACTCCATAGCAAACTCTAATTGCCCCAATAGCGCTAACAAATTGCTTGGCAAATGATCGAACTGCTCTTTATTGGGCAGATAAATATAAGTCTCAGCTTTTTTGGTCCCTCGATAAATAAAGCATTTCATCATGGTTCATCCTTATAGCTAACTATTCCAATTTTGCATATCATATCAATCTTTGATGCGTTGCGCTGGCCTGTTCATTGAATCTAAGTAGGTGTAACCATGCAAGGCAGCCTCAATCTCATTTAAGCGCATAGTTAAATCTTGATTATTGGCCAGTTGCATCTTGTCGCGACAATTTTCAACCACCCGACTAGGATCTATATGTATAGTGGAAAGTAATTCATGCACACAATCACCAATTTCAAAATCAAACAACTGTATGTCATTATCTGATGTCAACTTAACATTAACTGCATGAGTATCACCAAACAAATTATGCATGTCTCCTAACACCTCTTGATAAGCACCAACTAAAAAAAAACCCATTAAATATTGTTGCCGATGGATAGCATGAACAAACAAACTTCGATGCACTTCACCTGCATAAGGATAATATTTTAATTGTCCATCTGAATCACAAGTTAAATCATGCAGCACAGCTTGTTGATTAGGCTGCTCATCTAATTGAGATAGAGGCATGATAGGGAATATTTGATCCAAACCCCACGCATCTGGCAAAGACTGAAACACTGATAAATTCACATAATACTTATCAACAGATAGCCGATCTTGTGAGCTAGCACTGAGATACCTTTCAAGTTCCACTCGCTGTTGTAGATTAATATGCTTATCAGCAAATTGTTGGGCGCATTGCTTGAGAATATTTTGCTGTTCTTGATCAGATATTTTTCCATTTTTTCTAAGTTGTTCTATCTGCTGACGAATGCCTTGCCCAGCTTCTGCTATGTTGGACTTTTTTGTATTGACCTGTTCTGCATGCTTATATTTTAGTGGGGTCTGCGCTTTATCATCAGCAGATTCAACATCGACAACATTAGTTACCAATACTGCATGATGTGCAGTCAATGCGCGCCCATTTTCTGACACTACATGCGGAAAAGGCAGTTTTTCACGCATACAGTATTGGCCAATCGTATCAATGACAGTCTGAGCATAAGTCTCTATATCATAGGCTTTAGAAAAATAGCTGGTATCACGAGTTGAGGAGTAATCCACCGCTAAACCTCCCCCAATATCCACAAAATCTGGACTAAACCCTTGTTGATGAAACTCTCGGTACCAACTCATCAGCTCACAAATGCCCGATTCAAAGTCCTGTTGATTTGAAATTTGGGACCCCATATGACAATGCAACACCTTAAGCTGTTGTTCCCAACCCTGTTGTTTGAGCGCGTCTGTTAAATTCAACAAATCCATTGCTGCTAATCCAAACTTAGCCTCATGCCCACCTGAATTCTGCCATTTACCTGCAGCAATCGTATTTAAACGTACTCGCACACCCAAAATAGGTTTGATATTCAGCGCTTCGGATTCCTCAATTATCAACGCTAATTCTGAATAGCTTTCAATCACTAGAAACAACTCAATCCCCATATCTTGAGCAAATAAAGCCAGCCGGATATAAGCACGATCTTTATAGCCATTACAAATTAAAGCCCCATTCGACGATTGCATTAAACCTAATGCGGCCAGCAATTCAGTCTTAGTCCCAACTTCAAGCCCAACTCTCTTCACTTTGGACAAAAGTAGGTGTTCTACCACCGACTTCTGTTGATTAACCTTAATAGGATAAAAAGCAGTGTGTTGTATTGGGTAACCACTGTTAACGGCTGCCTTTTCAAATGCCTCGCATAGTTGCTTTACACGTGCTTGCAAGATCTGTGGGAAACGCAGCAAAACGGGCAATGAAATCTTTTGTGCAACGAGTTGCTGCACCACCTCAACCAAATCTATTTCATGTTCCGCATCAGTTTTAGCCACTATATGACCCAAACTGTTGACATCAAAATATCCCTCACTCCATATCGGAATATTGTAGAATTCGCGTGCTTGGCTAATACACCAACTTTGATTATTTTTATCTTTCATGAGCAACTTAATACTATGACTATCGAAAATTCAGGATCTGATCACACATCGCCTCAGTGGTTCACTGAGCGCAGTAATACGATGGGCTGTGGAATCACATTAAAAACCACCGCGCATTTACATTGCGAACAAACTCCCTACCAAAAAATAGATATCTACCAGACAGAAACATTTGGTAAATTACTCGCTATTGATGGTTTTGTCATGCTCACCGAACGAGATAATTTCATATATCATGAGATGATGGTGCATCCTGCCATGTTCACTCATTCAAACCCCAGTCATGTTGCCATAATTGGTGGTGGAGATTGTGGAACATTACAGCAAGTACTAAAACATTCCTGTGTGCAAAAAGTGACCCAAATTGAAATAGACGAACGAGTGACTCGTCTTAGCGAACAATACTTCCCCGAGTTATGCACTGCGAACCATGACACTAGAGCAGAGTTGGTGTTTTTAGATGCCTTGCAATGGGTACAACAACAAGAGACTGATAGTTTAGACATCATCATCATTGACAGCACCGATCCAATTGGACCAGCAGAAGGCCTATTCAAACAATCATTTTATGAGAGTTGTGCACGTGTCTTGCGTCATGACGGATGCTTGGTCCAACAGAGTGAATCACCATTATTACACTGGGAGAGCATTTCAACGCCCATGCAAGCCGAAATGAAAAAAGCGTCTTTCAAACATATTACGCCATTATTCTTTCCGCAACCCGTGTACCCATCAGGTTGGTGGTCCGCCACTTTAGCAAGTCGATCGAATTTGGATTTAATCAGGGATAAACAGTTACGTGAATTATCTTTTGAAACTCATTACTATAATTACTCTATTCATCTTGCCGCTTTTGCAAAACCTAATTTTCTCATGAAATAGAGTTCAACAGCATAAAAAAGGCACCTCCAAATGGAGGTGCCAATTCAACACATAACGCTTAAGTTACTTATTTACAAACTCTGGGTAAGCTTCCATTCCACACTCGTGAATATCGATGCCTTCCATTTCGGCCTCTTCAGATACTCGCAATCCCATGATCATCTTAATGATCATCCAGAAAATGCCGGAAACGATGAATGTCCACGCAAAGATAACCAATGCACCGTAGAGTTGAGTCCCAATCATTGCATCTCCGTTTGAAAGGATAACCGCAATCAATCCCCAGACACCACATACACCGTGAACAGAAATAGCACCAACTGGGTCATCTAACTTAAACTTATCCATAGTGACGATACTGAGTACTACGATGATGCCACCAATAGCACCAATAAATGTAGCAAGCAGTGGAGTTGGAGTTAGAGGTTCTGCAGTAATGGACACTAAACCTGCTAATGCACCATTCAATGTCATGGATAAATCAGCCTTACCAAACATTAGGCGTGCAGTGAGTAGTGCTGCAACAACACCACCAGCAGCAGCCGCATTGGTATTAACAAACACCAGTGAGACGGCATTAGCTTCACCCACATTAGAAACCATCAGTTCTGATCCACCATTGAATCCAAACCAACCCAACCATAAAATGAATGTGCCTAGAGTCGCTAGAGGCATATTACAACCTGGCATGGCTACTACACGACCATCAGAAGTATAGCGGCCTTTACGAGCACCGAGTAAAATAACCCCCGCTAAGGCAGCAGTTGCACCGCACAAATGAACTACACCAGAACCTGCGAAATCCAGGAAACCAGCAGCGTCTAAGAAGCCACCACCCCATTTCCAGAATCCCTGAACAGGGTAGATGAAGCCACACATCACGATAGCAAATACTAAGAATGACCAGAGTTTCATGCGCTCAGCAACCGCGCCAGAAACAATGGACATTGCTGTGGCGACAAACACCACTTGGAAGAAGAAGTCTGATAGACCTGAATAATATGTATCACCACCACTGGCAATGACATCAGCAGCACTATTATCAGCATTGGTTAAGATGTCGATAGCAAATGGCCACCATGAGCTATCTGTACCTGAATACATAATGTTGTAGCCCATGATCATATACATAATGCTGGCAATTGAATAAAGCGCAATGTTTTTGGTGAGTATTTCTACGGTGCTTTTAGAGCGCACCAGTCCAGCTTCCAGCATGGCAAAACCTGCTGCCATCCACATTACAAAAGCCCCCATCACTAGAAAATAGAATGTATCCAGTGCGTAAGCGAGTTCTATTACTTGATTTTCCACGATATTCTCCTACTTGATTAGTTTTATAGCGCTTCTGCACCAGATTCGCCTGTACGGATTCGAATAACCTCTGCCAAATCAGATACGAAAATTTTGCCATCACCGATTTTCCCGGTGTTAGCCGCATTAGTGATAGCGTCAATGACACTCTGTTGTAGAGCATCATCAATGGCTATTTCTAATTTAATCTTCGGTAAGAAATCCACAACATATTCGGCACCACGATAGAGTTCTGTATGGCCTTTCTGACGACCGAAACCTTTAACTTCAGTGGCAGTTATACCGGCAACTCCAATTTCTGACAGAGCCTCTCTCACATCGTCTAATTTAAAAGGCTTAATAATTGCTGTTATGAGCTTCATTGTTTCTCCCTATATATTTGATAAATATTGATTAGGGACTTTGGATTTTGTTTAAGTGTGCTCAACCATAACTCTCAAGCATGATCGTTTAACTTGATCATGCTTGAGATCACAAACTTAAATTACGTCAAAGCCCCATGAAATTGTGATTACGGCGCTTTGCTCGTCATCATCACCGTCACCTGTAGTTACATCATCTTCATATTCGTTGTGCACGATGTATCCCGATACTGATATTCCACCAATATCCATGCCATAGCCGAATTCAACGTATTCACCGAAATCATCAGCGTCATCACCCCATGAGCCGAAGTTTGCAAACCAACCACCGTAGCCAAGGGACAACTCTAAAATTGAGTAATCATCATCATCTGGGTCAGTGGTAAATGAACCATCATATTCACCCAATGAATAAGTCAGGTCAGCGGTAAAATCACCCACAGAGGTTCCTGCGTATAGGTTGATTTCATCGTAATTATCATCCCAATCTTCTGTGTAACGGTAGGCGGTATAACCAGCACCAACATAGAAATTCTCCATTTCATGGATGTAGCCAAAGTAAAGGTCATACTCCATGCCATCACCATTATCAGCACCGACGTCAGCCACCCATACACCCGCATATGCACCACCCATACTTAGGTCTAAACCACCATTCGCGACAGATTCTTCTTGATAGACACCACGAAAGATATATTCAGACATGAAACCTGCATTACCAGTAATTGAGACAGTGGATTCCGCTTCCTCTGCCATGCTCACTGTAGACAAGCTCATCATAGATGCAGCAATCAATGAGCTGCTTAGAATTTTCATAGTTTTGTTTTTCATTTATGTTTTCTCCATTGAAAATAAAATTGTTAATCAACGGAGCTTTACTATGCATATGACATGCCAAGATTTAATAAGCACATAAAAACAGTGAGTTAATCTCCATTGTATCTAGGCTTATTTTTTATAATGATATATTGCACAAACTTAGTGCATAACATGTCACAGATTGATGCACTATTTTGGATGTTTATTTTGCAGGTAGACCTGGCAGACATTTTCTAATACCTTAGTCCTTATGAAAATGAACTCGACAAAACTCGATGAGCTTATTGCCAAGCTGCAAGATGCCCTCCCTCATGGCTACAGTGATTTCAAGGCCCTCGGTGAAGATAAAATAAAAATGATCCTTGCTGGCGCACTACAATCAATGGATCTGGTATCACGTGATGAATATGATGTCCAAACTCAAGTCTTGCAGCGCACTAGAGAACGCTTAATACAACTGGAACAACGTCTGTCTGTTCTAGAAAAAAAATAAACCCGATATAGTCTCTTTCCCATACAGAAACACTCAGTATGAGGAGGATTCATGTCATACATTAGTATTCAAACGCGTGCGCAGGTCGGATTAGATTCACCCCGCGTCAACGTTGAAGTACATCTCGCTAATGGCTTACCTTGTTTTAATATCGTTGGTTTGCCAGAACTGGCTGTCAAAGAGAGCCGTGAGTGCGGGCGGCCATCATCAATTCACACTTTCAATTCCCTAGCAAACGCATCACCGTTAATTTGGCACCCGCAGAACTACCGAAGCAAGAAGGACGCTTTGATTTAGCGATTGCTATAGGATTACTGTTAGCATCTCAACAAATTATATCTTCTGATATCCATGATTATGAGTTTCTAGGAGAATTAAGCTTAAGTGGCAAGTTACTCAAAACACCTGGAGTATTACCTTCAGCCCATATCTGCTCACAGAAGAGTAGAACTCTCATTACAGCGACTGCTAATCAAGCTGAGCTACAACTACTATCTACGCAATATTATTTACTCGCCGAAAATTTACTCCAAGTTTGTGCACATCTGAGTGAAACCTGCTTACTCAAGCCATCAAAGTGTGTCTCAAATACTGACACAAGCATCAACAGCTCTTCTGCAACTATGAATGAGGTATTGGGACAAGCGCATGCCAAACGTGCCCTTAGTATTGCAGCTACCGGTCGCACACTGACTTATGAATGGAAACTAGGCAGTCAAGATTTGAATATTACTGAATTACTAGAAGCAAACGAGACTTACTACATCGTAACTGACAGCTGGGATAGACAGGACACTGACTATACGCTCAGTATAAATTTCAATGGTGGATATGATATTGATGAGGATGCACCTGCACCTGAGGATCCTGCCAACCCCGACCCATCAAGACCACCTGGTTATGCGGGCATTAATATCGCCAATGCGGTCGACTATTTTCAAGAAAACCATCAAGACTATGCTGTTGTCTAATGTTTTAGCCTCAACAGTTGCATCACGTACTCAGTGCAGAATATTTAGTATAGAAAAAACACGGGGAGCAAGCACTCATACTAAGTGAGGTCGTGCGCACGACTCGTACCTGTCAGTAGACTGCCAACACGAGTCGTGATTGATCAAAAATAAAAACTGTAGGCTATTTAGTCAAATGATCGACTGCCGCGCGTATTGCATCATCACTCATATCAGCACGGCCGCCTTTTGCAGGCATCGCACCAATACCATTAATGGCATTCGCATAGAGGGTTTCTTTACCCTTAGCTAAGCGTGCCTGCCATGCCGCTGCATCACCCATTTTAGGGGCATTCATGATGCCTGATGCATGACATGAAGCACACACCTGTTGATATACCTGATCGCCACTCATGGCCACAGCCACGGTAGTTGCCACAGCTTCGACCTCTGCTGCAGCTGCAGGCACTTCGCCCACATATACCTGACCCACTGGGGCTATTCTCTCTGCCACTGCCTTTTGAACTCTGGCGTCAGCCAACTTTTCATCACCGTCATAGAACGCATTAGCGATCACCAAAATCACAATAGCAAAAGCGAACAGTAACACTAATACGGTCATAAACTGCGTTGTAAATTGTTTGTCTTCCAAGTTAACTCCTATTCATACTTTCCTTGAAATTTAGGTTGGCGATTATAGAACATCTGTGTTGATAGCACCACGAAACTCTTTTTAAATTTTGTACTGTCGAAGTGGAATTTTATCAATCATGACCATTCATCGAGAAATTACGTCGATCTGGGCAATCTTCACCTCATCGTCTGACGATATCAGCGATAATATTAGGCCGTGTTGGTTGGAAAATGGTTGAAATATATACAATACTAAAACAAAAACATTAAAGGCTATTTACCTTAGCATCAGACGCTCTTCGCATCATTCCGATACAGTATATTCTGTCGGTGTCGCTATTCCTAAGTTGCAGATTGAGTCTAGTCTAGATAAAGATAAATATCCAAGACCTAGCTAACTGATCACTACCTTAAACTGATTCGTTCATGGCAAGAAGCACGGGATAATGAGGCTAAATGATGCGCCTACTGCGCAGTCAGTTGCTCAATGATCTCTATCATTTGATTGTAACCACCAGCGGAATTACCGGTAATCCTATACTCACCATTCACTATCACGGCAGGGACGCCTCGAATTTGATACTGTCGTATCAACTCTTTAGCGCGAGAGATCTTGGTTTCAACGGCGAAAGAATGAAAAGCTTCACGAAATTTAGCTTCATCGATACCATGAGCAGCAAGAAACCGCGCCATAGAGTCGAGATTAGCCAACGCTCGACCTTGTTCATGCATACCATCAAACATTAGCTCGTGGCCTTGCTGTAAATCTCCTATCATCTCTAACGCATAAAAAGCACGTGCATGCTGTTCCCAACGTGGATTAAAAATTGCCGGGATCCTGACAAGGTTGATATCGGCAGCCTTATCCTCACTCCACATATCAAGATACGGTTCAAATTCAAAACAGTGAGGACATCCATACCAAAATAACTCCACCACTTCATGACGCGCTCTAACATCGGTGACTGCTGACACCTTGGGGCTAATCGGAAGAAAGTGCTTTCCTTTAACATATTGTGCTGCATAAGCACTGAACGCAAACAACAGAGCCGATATAGTGAGCCAGATGATGAACGATTTTTTCATGATTTATCCCAGCAGTATTAATGTGAAGACATTAGAAATACTCACGTATTAATAGTTCAAAAATAAATTAATGTAAGCCAGCAATGTACTCTGCAACTGCTTGAATTTCTGCATCTGTCATGCGCTCAGCCACCTTGACCATGATTTGAGCAGCAGGATAATTCCTCTCCATGCTTCGATAAGCTTTTAATTGAGCTGCAGTGTACGCTGCATGCTGACCACTTAACTTAGGAAATTGTGCCGTCGGATTACCGGCGCCAGAGGGGGAGTGGCAAGCCATACATGCAGCAACTTCTTTGTCTGTGATACCACCTCGATAAATTGATTCACCCTGTTTGACTAGCTCAGGATCTGCTGCCGACGGAGAACCTGTTAGGCTGGCATAGTAGGCTGCTAGATCATGCATATCCTGATCACTGAGACCCGCTGCTTGCCCTGCCATAAGGGCATTTTGACGTGTGCCATCTTTGAACATTGCTAGCTGAGAGTAGATGTATGGTGCACCCTGTCCGGCTAACTTTGGCCATGCTGGATTCATACTGTTTCCATCCGCTCCGTGGCAAGCTGCACAAGCAGCAGATTTGCTCTTACCGGCTTCGATATCACCACCAGCCCACAGTGTTTGACCCACTAATACACACCATATAATCAACATTTGGATAGAAATCTTCATTTAACCTTCCTACATAAAAATCTATTTAGTTCACCTGTCACACTACGGCAACAGAACATTAAGG
>CAYPHQ010000016.1:0-16270 GCA_964410595.1 uncultured Thiotrichales bacterium | reverse complement strand
AAGGACGTCCAGCCACAATGATTAGATCACCATTTTGCAAGCCAGAGGTATTCTTATCAAAATCATTGAAACCTGTCGGTAATCCGGTAATAGCATCGCCACGCTCACACAATTCATTGATTCTTTCAACAGTGGTATTGAGTAACTCTTTCATACCCTTGAAGCCACTTAATTGACGTGCTCCATGATCACCGATTTGAAAAATTTTCTTCTCAGCAATATCGAGTAACTGGTTGCTATTTAGTCCTTCAGTCTGATAGGCGGAGCCGGCTATTTCGGTGCCAGTAGAGGCAAGTTGTCGCAGAATAGATTTCTCTCGAACAATTTCTGCATAGGCTGAAATGTTGGCAGCGGTTGGGGTTTCTTTTGCCAATGTTGCGACATAAGCGGTGACATTTTTTTGATTAATATTATTATTTTGATCTGACTGTTTAATTTTTTCAGCCAATGTCACTACGTCAAAGGGTTGATTGTGATAAGCAAGATCAGCGATAGCACGAAATATCACACGGTGATCAAACAAATGGAAATCATCTTCATTGATTTTATCAGCGATTAAATCCCAGCTATTATTTTCCAGCATGAGACCACCCAGTACGGCTTGCTCGGCTTCCATGGAATAGGGTGGGGTGCGTAATGACTTTGCGCTGGGCGCAGAGTACGCTGAATCTTGATCTGGCTCACTCACTGCGGGTAATAATCGAGCATTTGTTCCAATTTATTCTTCAGGAACAATCTTGATAGTGATAATTGCATTTACATCAGTGTGTAAATGTAATTCAACTTCAAATTCACCTAGGGTACGGAAAGCCCCATCTGGCATGCGCAACTCACGCTTCTCTATTTCATGACCTGCTTCAGAAAGCGCTTCGAGTACTTCAAAGTTGTTGACAGAACCAAATAATTTACCCTCTGAGGCCTCTTTAGCAACAATGGTAATCACTACGCCGTCCAATTTTGCTTTACGTGCCTCAGCTTGAGCAAGAATCTCTTTAGCCTGTGCTTCAAGCTCAGAGCGACGTGCTTCGAATTCTGCAAGATTTTCAGCAGTAGCAAATTTTGCTTTGCCTTGTGGAATAAGATAGTTGCGAGCGTAGCCAGAACGAACACTGACTTTATCGCCCAGTGCACCTAGATTTTCCACTTTAGATAATAAAATAACGTCCATTAGTTTTCCTTATTGATTCTCTATATCAGTTAATTTTGTCGCGTAAGGCAAAGAAAGTCTCTGCTAAACCTAAAATAACGATGATTAATATGGCTTGCGGCACAAAAATCACAACCAGATAGCTCATTATTAACCATAGTTTAGTGTTTGTCATGCTGGTACACAGAGTATGAATGACATTCATCCCTTGTATACAAAACAGAACAGTGACGATGCCACTGAGTTGAGCCACATAGCTCGACTGTAGCACAATCGCCACGATAATCAGTCCCAAAGACAATAGCGCTAACACCTTGCCTAAGCGTAGATTTTTAAAATCCTCTTTGTACTGCTGACTGTCTTGGGTCACGCAGTAGAGCCAGTTTCCTAGAAATATCAGGCTGCTATGTAGCAAAACTACTGACATAATCATAATGCCAGTCATGTATTGTGAAATAGCCTGAATATTCGCTAGCCCTTCATTTATTGGCGCACCGCCAGACTGCAGAACGGGTTCGAATATTTCTGTCAGTGTCTGTTGCCAAAATAAAGCACTATTTGGAAACATCCAATCAACCAATATAAAACACACACTCCCTAACAATGCAGAAACCTGCAGGGTTATAGCCAGCGATCGAGTGGTTCTAAAAACACTAGCTAGTAATAAGCTAGGAGTTAATTGGGCCAGTGCCGTATATAGTCCTATGATAGGGTTGCCGAGCATCACTAGGCAAACAGCAGCAAGAGCCATCGCTGTCAATAATACCAGTTGCAGTGCATTTTTGATTCCTGCATGTAATGTCACACTGACTAATACCGCGCCACTAACAATGGAGCCTAATGGAAAGATTAAGGCCAGTGCTAAGAAACCAAAAACGATTCCAAAGGCTTGGAATTTTCCAGACAGTGCGAACAGCGCAAAACTTTTAATCATAACGAATCTGCTGCGACAAGCCGCTAACGATTGTGATTGCGATCAAGTGAATGATCGCAATAAGGATCTAGTGTTGATCGCTGTAAGGAAGTAAAGCAAGGTATCGTGCACGTTTCACCGCGGTTGTGAGTTGGCGTTGATACTTGGCTTTTGTTCCTGTAATGCGACTGGGTACTATTTTGCCTGTTTCAGTAATGAAATCTTTTAACAAATCAATGTCTTTGTAATCGACATGCTTAATACCTTCTTCGGTGAAACGGCAATATCTTCTTCTACGGAAATATTTAGACATGATTATTTCTCCTCATCAGGTGTTGTGTCTGCTGTGCTTTGTGTATTTTCATCAGCAGATTCTTCAGTAGTGCTGGCAGTCGTAGGTTGATCAGACTCAGCATCAATATCGTCTGAAGATGTGTCGATGTTATCAGTGTTTGGCTTAGTTTCACGCAACTCACGTTCTTTGTCTTTTTCCATTGATTTGAGCATCGGTGAAGGCTCGGTGATCGCCTCTTTGCAAGTTAATATCATGTGGCGGAGTACTGCATCATTGAAACGAAAGGCGCTAACAAGTTCATCAAGCGTCTCTTGATTGGTTTCAATGTTCATTAAAATATAGTGGGCTTTTAGAATTTTATTGATTGGGTAAGCAAGAATACGACGTCCCCAATCTTCTTGACGATGAACTTTACCATTGCCGCTTTCGATCATGCTGCAATAGCGTTCTACCATGGCATTCACCTGGTCGGATTGATCCGGATGGACCAAGAATACGATCTCATAATGTCTCATAATGTCTCCTTTTGGACTATGTCCTCCTGAATAGAGAGATTCAGTGAGGAAAGGGTATGCACAGTTACTCTAACTGTGTCTTATAGCTTCAGCGGGGCGTAGTCTACGCCAGTGCCAGTTATGATTCAATCACCATAGATCGATAATTGAGTGTTTTTTGGTCTCTTGAAAGAGTGGCTGTTGACCGGAGTATTTTCATGTTTGTCTATTCAACAACTCAGTCTGATGCTCTCTAGGCAATGATTATCCAGCATATCATCAACTCCATTCGCCAGTATGGCGAGTCTAGTTGTCTGAATTCAGCGTGTTTGGCGCTGACGTACTGCCTCATACAAAAATAAGCCAGTGGCTACTGAAACATTCAAACTCTCTACTTGTCCTAGCATGGGTAAAGCACAGAGTTGGTCACACTTTTCTTGTGTTAGCCGGCGTAATCCTTGACCTTCAGCCCCCATGACAATCGCACTAGCGGCGGTTAAATTGGCTTGATAGATTGAATGTTCAGCATCTCCTTCTGCGCCATAAACCCAAACACCGACTTTTTTAATGGTATCTATGAAACGTGCCAGATTAGCTGTGCGATGTATCTTCATGGTCACGGTCGCGCCTGAGGCAATCTTGTGCACAGTGGGCGTGAGTGGGGCAGAATGTCTTTGAGGCAACACTACCGCATCTACACCGGCGGCATCAGCCGTTCTAAGACAGGCACCGAGGTTATGCGGATCACTGACTTCATCAAGCATTAAAATCAAAGGCGGTTGTGTAACGTCATCCACCATCGCAATGATATCTTGTTCATCAATCAATTCAGTGGCCAGACAACTAGCAGCAATGCCTTGATGTTGAGTACCCTCGCATAAAGTATCGAGTTTTGGACGTTGTATGGTTTGAATAGAGATACCAAACTGCTGAGCTTGTTGTGCACAAACTTCAACACGTTTATTTTTCTTGTTTTGTTCAATCCACAACGTTTGGATACGATCAGGTTGCCATCTTAGAAGGGCAGATACGGTATGCAATCCGGGGAATACTTCCTGTTTACTCATGATTGTGGTTTTCTGTTTTTCTTTCTTTTGCCTTTTTTCTTCGCAGGGGAAGCTTTTTTAGAGGCTTTATGTGGTGGATGTTGTGAGTCTTTTTTTCGCCCCTTTTTTTTAGAAGACTTGTTAGGCGCTTTTTGAGTGTCTAATTCTTTTTTAGCACGTGCACGCGATTTACGTGACGGCAGTTTTGGACTGTCTGGGGTTTCTAATTGAAAGTCTATTTTTCGGTCGTCGATATCCACGCGTGCTACACGTATATTGCAAGTCATGCCTAAACGATAGCGTTGACCTGTCAGCTCGCCTTCTAAGGCCATGGTAGAAGAATTATAGTGATAGTAGTCGTCTGATAACGTGCTGATATGTACCAGACCTTCTATATAGATATCACGCAGTTCGACAAATATTCCAAAAGCGGTGACGCCAGTAATTTCCCCTTCAAATACCTTGCCCACTTTATCCTGCATAAACTCACATTTTAACCAGAGTGTCGCATCTCGAGTGGCATCATCAGCACGTCGTTCAACCATTGAGCAATGCTCACCTTGCAGGACAAGATCGTTATGTGTGTACAGAAAATTGTCAGCCGTTTGATGATCAGCGAGGTGACTAATGGCACGGTGAATAATCAGATCAGGATAACGACGTATAGGAGAGGTGAAGTGTGCATAGAGAGGATGTGCTAATCCAAAATGTCCTTTGTTATCAGGACTATATACGGCCTGAGACAGAGAGCGTAACAGCATAGTCTCAATCCAGCGATCTTCTTGGCGCTGATTAATCTGTGTGATTAACTCAGCGTAGTGTTTGGGCTCCGGTTTCTCGCCACCACCCAATGTTAAGCCCAATGTTTTGAGCAGCTCATTGAGTTCTTTGAGCTTGGTTTCGCTAGGACCTTCATGGACTCGATAAAGTCCTGGGCACTTATGTTTTTCTATGTAACGGGCTGCCGCCACATTGGCCAAGATCATGCACTCTTCGATGATTTTGTGAGCATCGTTGCGTTCATAAGGTGCAATTCTGACAATTTTTTGTTCTTCACCAAATTCAATTTTTGTTTCAGTGGAGTGAAAGTCTATAGCACCGCGTTGAGCGCGTGATGCGAGTAAGACTTTAAAAAGATCATGCAAGTGATCGAGTGGTTCACATAAAGCCCCTAAGTTCTCACGCATGCTAGGGTCTTTATCGACTATACCAGCGGCCACTTCAGTATAGGTAAGACGTGCATGAGATTGAATCACTGCTTTGTAGAATCGATAGCTACGCAAGCCTCCTTTGGCGGCTAGACTCATTTCGCATACTAATGACAGTCTTGGTGTATTGGGTTTCAGGGAACATAAACCATTGGATAGATTCTCTGGCAACATGGGGATAACACGCCCAGGAAAATACACTGAGGTACCACGCCATTGGGCTTCACGATCAAGTTCGGTGCCTGTTTGGACATAGAAAGACACATCAGCAATAGCGACATATAACTTCCATCCTGAATCGGTCGGTTGGCAATAGACTGCATCATCAAAATCTTTAGCATCTTCACCATCAATAGTCACAAATGGAAGATGTTTTAAATCAACGCGTTGCTCAGACTCGACTTGGATAGAGTCTTCTGAGAAAGAGTCTGCTTCTTGTATTACCTCATCCGAGAATTCATTGGGTAGACCATGCACACGTATTGCGATATCAATTTCCATTCCAGCACCCATATGCTCACCGAGGATTTCGCTGATAGCGCCTATGGGTTGATTGTGTTTTGAGGGTTGTTCAGTAATCGTAGCGACTACAATTTGGCCTTTTTCGGCGTCACCTCGGCAGTCGGCAGGGATAAAAATATCTTGATGAATCTTTTTGTTATCAGGGATGACAAAGGTTAGGCCACGTTCTTCGTGATAGCGACCAACAATCTCTTTGTTATGACGTTCTATAACTTCAACTAAATGGCCTTCTTTGCGTCCATCAGGTTTGATTCTACTGATTTGGACCACAGCGCGGTCACCATTCAGTGTGGCACGCATCTCTCTGGGCGATAAAAAAATGTCTTTTTCAGTATCTTCATCAGGTGATAAAAATCCAAATCCATCAGGATGAGCAATAATACGACCACGTACCAAGTCGGCATGTCCCACAGCCAGATAACAATTTTTCCGATTACGAATTAATTGTCCGTCTCTTTCCATTGCACGCAGGCGACGTGTCAGTGATTCGACATCTCTGTCATTGGATAAGCCGAGTGATTGTGTTAATTGCGTGAATGAAATCGGGCCTTCATTCTTTTGAATAATTTCGAGTATGACTTCACGGCTAGGGATAGGATGTTGGTACTTACTTGCTTCGCGCTTGGCATATGGATCTTTGATTTTCTTTTTTGACTTAGCCATGTAGTGTGTTCGTGTGGTTAAACAATGATACTAACGGTTTTACCTCGGCATGGCGAATAAGTGCACCTGAATCGCTTCGGCGCTGATGTTTATTGGTATATAGATCGTCGGATAATATTTTCACTGCGCTCAGGACCAGTAGAAATTATGTCGATGGGCACATCAAGTAAAGACTCGACTTTATTAATGTAGTTTTTGGCATTTTGCGGTAACTGATCAAAATCGGTAATGCCCACAGTAGAACTTTTCCATCCTGGCATAGTGATGTATTCAGGCTCGCAATTTTCGATATTATCGGCATTCAAAGGTAAGGAATTGAGTGATTCACCGTTAATCTTATAGGCTACACAAATCTTCAACTCTTCAAGTGTGTCTAGAACATCCAGCTTAGTGAAACAGATTCCACTGATACCATTGATATGAGCAGCGCGTTGTAATGCTACTGCATCTAACCAACCGCAGCGACGCTGGCGTCCTGTAGTGGCTCCAAATTCGTGACCGCGTGTGCCTAATTCTTCACCAGTCGCATCTATTAATTCAGTGGGGAACGGGCCACCACCCACGCGTGTGGTGTAAGCTTTGACAATACCCAGTACATAATCGATAGAGCTGGGAGGAATGCCGCTGCCAACACAGACTCCGCCGACAGTAGTATTAGATGATGTGACATAAGGATAGGTGCCGTGATCAATATCTAACAGGGTACCCTGTGCACCTTCAAATAGAATTTTTTTATTAGCTTTTTGTAAAACATGCAGACGTGCACTCACGTCCGTCATCATGGGCATCATTACTTCTGACCAAGCTTGAAGCTGATCAGCAAGCTGCTGATAATCGCATTGTTCATGCTGATAGTAATTCTTCAAAGTGAAATTATGCAGATCTACGACCTGTTGTAATCGTTCTAAAGCAGTGTCCATCTGGGTGAGATCACCAAGGCGTAATCCACGGCGAGCAATTTTGTCTTCATACGCTGGGCCAATACCGCGACCAGTAGTACCGATGGCAGATTTGCCACGGGCTAACTCACGCGCTTGGTCTAGTAAAATATGGTAGGGGAGAATTAATGGACAGCCATCAGATAAATATAGCTTGTTACGCACCTCGACATCACGCGCCTCTAGCATTTCTATTTCTTCTAGCAGAGCCGCAGGTGACAGCACTACGCCATTGCCAATAAAGCATTCAACATTCTGACGCAAAATACCTGAGGGTATGAGATGTAGAATGGTGGTTTTATCGCCTACTACGATAGTATGACCAGCATTGTGTCCGCCTTGAAAACGAACCACAGCATCGGCCTGTGCTGTGAGCATATCGACAATCTTGCCTTTGCCTTCGTCACCCCATTGGGCGCCTAATACGACCACATTGTTATTCATGATTTATCCTTAATCATCCATTGTCCATTTTCACAGACTAAAATTTTAGAGCAGTTTTCAGACTCGATTGTTTCTGCTTGGGCACTTAATCCTGTCACTACGATGTGGCCATTGGCACGCAGTTCTTGTACTTTCTGCGATAAGGCTGAGTCATCCTGTGCCGGTGCAAAAATTACTTCGCTCGGGCTGTCAGTATTTTCATTACATACTTCGATGAGTTTCTTGAGGTCAGCACTGAAGCCAGTCGCAGGTCGTGCGCGGCCAAAGTTCTCGCCGATGTTGTCATAACGGCCACCGCGTGCCAGTTCTTGTCCTTGTTGCGCGCAAAAAGCCGTAAATACCACACCTTGTTGATAGTGATAACCGCGTGACTCGGCTAGATCGAAGTGTAAATCCGTCGCTTTTAGTCTGGTTTTCAGAACGCTGCTTAATTCTTCTAAATAATCTAATTGCTGTGGTATGGCGGTTTCTTGAAGATTTAACTGTTCGCGGGCACGCGTCAGGACATCCGCCTTGCCATGTAGAGTAATAATGCTCATGCAGGCATTTTTCAGTTCGCGACTGGCATCGACATTACTCAGTAAAGTGGCCATATCAGGTTCTGACTTGCGTTGTATTATCGACAAGAAATTTTGATTGAAATCTTTTCCTAATGCCAGTTGATTCATTAAGGTGTCAACAATGCCGGTATGTCCGAGATCCATTAAGATATTATGAATACCACAATGGGTGAGCATGGTTTCCATCAATTGAATGATTTCTACATCACTGGCCAGACCAGTATGACCATATAATTCGGCACCAATCTGCATCGGGCTACGAGTGCCACCTGAGCTTTCTGGCAATGTATGCAAAACGGTATCGCAGTAGCATAAACGTGTGGGGGCTTGTGAACCCAGACGATGGGCTTCGATACGCGCAACTTGTGGCGTCATATCGGCATGGATACCCATACTGCGACCACTCATTTGATCAGTGACTTTGAAGGTTTGTAAATCTAGGTCTTCACAATCACCTAATAGCAGGGAATCCAAAAACTCTATGAGTGGGGGAATGACCATTTGGTAGCCCCACACGTTGAATAGATCCAGACATTTACGACGGGTAGATTCAATGATTGCTGCATTTTGAGGCAGGACTTCTTCTATTCCTGCAGGCAATAGCCAACGATTTTTTGTAGACATGGGTGGTTAATCACTAGAGCTTTAACGAATAAGGCTTAAGAATAACACGCCTGATAGCATGCTCACCAATCCAAATAGCCTAATCGTTCGATCCGGCAGGGTGTTTATTGAAATCCACACCCTGCGGAGCATCTTGGGACTAGCAAAAGGCAATAAACCTTCAAATACCAATATCAATGCAAAACATGTGAGAACATCTTCTAACATGAGATGAATGAAAGATTAATTGCCTTGTGACTTATTAAAGTACTGGAAAAACTGTGAGTCTGGTTCGAGAACTAAAACATCACTCTTATTGTTGAAAGTCTGCTTATATGCGGTCAAACTTTTAGTCAGTGAGTAGAACTCAGGATCTTTACCGTAAGCTCGAGCGTAGATATCAGCTGCTTTGGCATCACCTTCTCCTCGGAGTTGCTCAGAGACTTTGTAGGCATTAGCTAGAGTAATTTGACGCTCTCTATCAGCAGCGGCACGAATTTTTTCTGATGATTCTCGTCCACGTGCTCTGAAGTCCTTGGCGACTCGATCGCGCTCAGCACGCATGCGCTCATAGACTGAGTCAGAAATATCTTCGGTGTAATCGATGCGACTAACACGCAGGTCAACAATTTCGATACCGAGTTCCTGAGAGATTAGGTTAGCTTTTAGCACTAGGGCTTCCATGATATCGCTACGTTCACCTGATACCGCTTCTTTAATTGTGCGAGAAGCGAATTCATCACGCAGTTCGTCTTTGGTAATTTGACTGAGACGACTATTGGCTCTCTCTTCCAAACCACCTGTGGCTACAAAGTAATCACGTACGTTGTCTATACGCCATTTAACGAAGAAATCCACATAGACGTATTTCTTTTCGCTGGTTGGGAATAGGTCAGGTTTAACATCGAGTGTTAAAATACGAGAATCAAACACCTTAACATTATTGATGAAAGGCATTTTGAAATGTAGCCCAGGCTTGATATCCGCGGCTTTGATTTCACCAAACTTGAACAAGATTGCACGTTGTGTTTCGTCAACAGTATAGGTGCAGGTAGAAATGATAATACCGGCGATTATTGCGATTCCAATGATGGCTTTAGAAAACATTATCTAGCCTCCCTGCCACGTTGCGTACGTGACGACGAAGATGGTGGGTTATTTGAACGCTGTGGACTGTTGTTCACGGCCGCGGGCGCGGGATTTTGCGATTGACTATTTTTTATGATCTGGTCGATTGGTAAGTACATTAAATTGTTGCTTCCTTTAGTATCGATCATGATTTTAGTACTGTTGCTGTAAACAGATTGAGTGGCTTCAAGGTATAGACGCTCACGGGTAATAGCCGGGGCTTTATTATACTCAGTCAAAAGAGCCTCAAAACGTTCAGCTTCACCTTCTGATCTGGCAACAATAGCTTCTTTGTATGCGATTGCATCCTCAGTGATACGTGCTGCTTCACCACGTGCTTGTGGCACAATGGTATTGGCATAGGCCTGAGCTTCTTGAATGTATCGCTCTAAATCCTCTCGCGACTTAATAACATCGTCAAAAGCACTTTGTACTGCTGCCGGTGGTTGAGTTTTCTCTAAATTAAGAGTGGTCACCTCAATGCCTGACTCATAACGGTCCAATATCTCTTGCATCAATACTTTGGTATTGGAAGAGATGACTTCTAGACCTTCATATAAGACAAAATCAACTTTACTTTTACCCACCACTTCACGAATAGCACTTTCCATGGCTTGCTTTAGCGTTGATTCTGGTCCGCGCACGTTAAACAAGTAATCTGGAGCATCTTTCACACGGAATTGCGCAGCTAATACGATTTCGACAATGTTTTCATCTTGTGTAAGCATTGTAGTTTGGTGCTTAGAACTTCGCACTTGCTGCATATCTACAACGCGTACTTCTTGTATAGGGTAGGGATAATGCCAATGTAAACCAGGCTGGGAAATGTCTTTATATTTACCAAACTGTAGGATGACACCTGCTTCACCATCGGTGATGGTGTAGATGCCAGTGAATGCCCAAAAAATTGAGGCAATGACCAATATGATCGCACCGAAACCAGAGGGGCTGGTGTTACTAGTCCCTTTACCACCATTTCCGTCGCCACTGCCGCCGAAAAGGCCACCAAATTTGCGACTCAGATTCTGGAATACTTCATCAAGGTCAGGTGGTCCTTGATTTTTCGAATTGCGATTCCAAGGGTCTTCGTTATTGTTACCTGGGGTATTCCAGGGCATGGAGCTTCTCCGTGTATTGTTTATGATTAAAGCGCTATTCTACTCTTTTAGGCAGAAAAATCAGCTTCGGGCGAAATCGTGTCATGTTCAGATGACGAGCGAATGAAAGCTGTCATCTTAGTGAAAAGCTCATTGTTTAGCTGAGCTTCTATTTCCCATGTGCCTTGCGGATTAAAAGTTTCGTGGATGACTGCCTGGTTTTTGTATAACAAAGTGCGTAGTTGCTGCTCATCCATGGGCAGACTGATGAATACATGTTGTTTTTGGCGATCAAAATATTGTTTTAACGCCGAGGTCAATAGACTTATTCCCTGGTCTTTAAGGGCTGAAATCCAGACGCGATGAATTTCTCTATTTTGACCGATATCAACATGAGGTAAACATTGAGTTTGATCAATCTTATTTAGGACTAATATTTGTGGGCATTGGTCTGCGTTAATGTGTTTGAGCACCAGATTAACTTGTTCTATATGGTCATTTTTTTGGTCATCGCTGGCGTCGACGACGTGAAGTAATAAATCAGCTTCTATGGTCTCCTGCAGGGTGGCATGAAAGGCATCGACCAAATCATGAGGAAGATTTTGGATGAAACCGACAGTATCAGCCAAAACAATATGTTGATGCTTGCTGAGGGATAATTTGCGCAAAGTAGGGTCCAAGGTGGCAAATAATTGATCTGCTTGATAGACCTGCGAATTCGTGAGTTGATTGAACAGCGTTGACTTCCCCGCATTGGTATAGCCGACGAGAGCCACTGTTGGAACTTTGTTCTTCTTGCGCGATTGTCGCCCTTGTTGGCGCTGACTACGCACTTTTTGTAAACGTTTCTCGAGATGTTTAACACGGATAGCTAATAAGCGACGGTCGGTTTCTAGTTGGGTTTCCCCCGGGCCTCGCAGTCCGATACCTCCTTTTTGACGTTCTAGGTGTGTCCAACCACGCACTAAACGTGTTGAGAGATATTTCAATTGGGCAAGCTCAACTTGTAATTTACCTTCGTGTGAGCGTGCACGCTGCGCAAATATATCGAGTATCAGGCCAGTGCGGTCTAAGACTCGGCATCGACAGACTTTTTCAATGTTTCTCTCTTGGCTAGGTGAGAGAGAATAATTAACCAGTAGAAGCTCGATTTTATGCGTTTCAACAAAGCTGGCTAATTCATCAATTTTACCCTGTCCTAGCAGATACCGTGATTCAGGCTTGGGCCTTGAGTACAGCACCATGTCTTGTTCTTGTGCGCCGGCAGATTTTGCTAATAGGCGGAACTCTTCTGTATCGGCTGGGTCTGGAGTTTTACCAAATTCGGGATGAATCAGTACCGCACGTTCACCAGATTGGGGACGTTCAAACATTCAGATTTAGGGTTAAGATCATTTAGTTAGTATATTACTGTTGTATGAGTGCAGCTGTGTTTGTATGTTGTGGTTTTAAAGTGCGGTGGTCGCAAGATTATTCAGTTTCATCAGTAACAGGTATGCGTATACTTTTTGCAGGAACAATGGTTGAAATTGCATGTTTGTAGACCATCTGATTGACATTATTTTTAAGAACAATAACGAACTGATCAAATGAGTCGATTTGTCCTTGCAGTTTGATACCGTTAACTAAATAAATCGAAACGGCAACTTTTTCTTTTCTTAGTGCGTTAAGGAAGGGTTCTTGTAATGTTTGCCCTTTTGACATTTTTTGAGTCTCCTGACCTTGTTGTTTTTATTTTTGTATGCTCGAAAAATGATATAAAACTTTAAAGCTACACAATGGTGTAGTTTAGCATTATGCGGATTCTATTTGGTGATTTATTTGTGCGCGAATATTCTTTGCGTTGATAGAATAAGGATCTATCAGAAATGTTTCAGGATAATGACGTAGCCAAGTGAACTGCCGCTTGGCCAGTTGACGCGTTGCGGCGATGGCTTGGTCTTGCATCTGCCCCTGACTGAGGGTGTTTTCTAGGTATTCCCATATTTGACGATACCCCACGCATCGCATTGAGGGGTGCTTGAGTGATAAAGACCATTTTTCTCGAATGGTTTTTAATTCCTCTACCACGCCACACTCAAGCATATGCATGAAACGCGTGGCGATATTAGCATGCAGGCGACTTCGATCTTGTGGAAACAAACCTACATTAATAAATCTTACGTCATCTCGCACCGGATCATTGCTCTGGTGAAATGACGATAAAGGCTTTTGTGTCAGTTCATAGACCTCTAATGCGCGTTGAATACGTTGAGCATCATTGGGATGAATTTTTTGTGCTGCGAGTGGATCCACGCGTTGTAATTGTTGGTGAAGAGCCTCCCAGCCTAATTGTTGGGCTTGTTGATTGAGACGCGTACGAATCTGAGCATCAGCCGCTGGCAGCTTTGACAATCCGAATTGAAGTGCGTTGAAGTACATAACAGTACCACCGACTAGCAAGGGTATTTTGCCGCGTTGATGAATTTGGTCGATGAGTTGATTGGCCGCTTGACAGAATTGTGCCACGGAATAGCTTTCGTCTGGATTGCAAATATCGATCAGATGGTGTGGTGCAGTTAGCAAGATTGCTGCACATGGCTTGGCCGTGCCAATATCCATTTCACGATAAATCATGGCCGAATCCACACTGATGATCTCATATAGACCGCTCTCTGCCATATTCACTGCGATGTCTGTTTTGCCACAGGCAGTAGGGCCCATCAACATGACAACTGGGGCTTGATGCGCTGTCATGATTATCGTCCGCGCATAAATAATTTATCCAGATCACTGATACTTAGTTGTATCCAAGTTGGACGACCATGATTACACTGATTACTGCGTTCAGTCTCTTCCATAGCGCGTAACAAGGCATTCATTTCATGGTGCTTCATTTCACGATTTGCACGCACTGAGCCATGACAGGCAATGCTTGATAATAACTCGTTATGAAAATCTTCAATGCGTGTGCTGTTCTGGGTTTTTTCAATGTCCGTAATTATATCGCGCAATACTTGAGTTAAATCACTGTGGCTAAGTATGTTTGGAATGGTGCGTACAATAATAGAGTTATCACCTGCGCGATCAATATCGAAACCGAATGATTCAAATTGAGTTTTTTGATCTTCCACCAATCTGGCTTCTGAGCTAGATACAGATATTTGTAGCGGCACTAATAATTGCTGCTGTTCAATTTCATAGTGCTCTGCTTGTTGTTTGAGCTTTTCGTATACCACACGTTCATGAGCTGCATGCGCATCTACCAGTACTAATCCATGTTGATTTTGCGCCAAAATATAAATTCCATGTAGCTGAGCAATCGCATAGCCTAGTAATGGTATGTCTGTTGGTGACTGGTCTGTGTCATTGTTTTCGAGGTCAGTAGTGATCTCAGGCAAAGTATTAGGACCGACATTGGGTGCAGTCGTGGGGTATTGAGAGGTTGTCGATGGTGGCAGTTTTTGGTTGTATAGCGCCTTATATTGTTCGACTGACATGCGCGAGCCACTACTGACTGTTTTGAGTGTGGTTTGTTGTGGTGCTTGAGCAGTTACAAAGCCTGTAAGTTTGTCGAGGCTGCGAGAGTCAATCGGTGCGGCGCGCACATTGCTGACGGCTTGTTTGACAGTTTGACGCACGAAGTCATGAATTGTGCGCGTATCATGAAAGCGGACTTCATGTTTGGCCGGATGAGCATTGACATCCACTTGAGTCGGGTCAATTTCTAATAATAAAACATAGGCTGGGTGACGCCCATGGTACAGAACATCTTGATAGGCTAATTTAACAGCATGGGTGATAGTTTTGTCCCGAATGTGGCGGTGATTTACATATTGATATTGTAGATCTGCTTGCACACGTGAAAAATCTGGGGCAGCTACCCAGCCAGATAATTTCATGCCTGCGTCATGACGTTCGATGGGAATAATATGTTCGACAAATCCTTTGCCTAAAAGTATTTCTAGTCGTTTTTGTTTCTGTTCCGGAGTAGCGGCCACAGGCAATGAGTGAATGGTTTTTTGATTGTGTCGCAACTCAATATTGAGATGAAAGTTGACTAAAGCCAATCGTTTAACGACTTGTTCACAGTGACTATACTCAGTCTTATCTGTGCGCAAAAATTTTCTTCTTGCCGGTGTGTTATAGAAAATATCATTGACCTCGACACTAGTGCCTTTGTTATGTGCCGCTGGTTTAATATGATCATTTTGACCCCCTTCACTGTGTAGCATCCAAGCTTCGTTATGCTGTTGAGTATTAGAGGTAATTGACAGGCGAGCAATTGAGGCAATACTGGGTAAGGCTTCACCACGAAAACCCATACTTTCAATGTGTTGGAGATCTTCAAGATTACGTATTTTGGAAGTGGCATGTCGTGTGAGTGCGATATCCAACTGATCTTTGTCAATACCTGTTCCATTATCACGAACCAATATGCGCTGTATGCCACCACGCTCCAGCTCTATTGTGAGTTTGCTTGCGGTTGCATCCACGCTATTTTCACAGAGTTCTTTAAGCACGGAAGCGGGGCGCTCAATGACTTCCCCTGCAGCAATTTGGTTGATTAAGTGATCAGGCAATTTTTTAATGGTGGTGGGCATAGTTTGCTGTTCTCGAACCTCAGTGCAATGCAACAGGGGTCTCATCTGTGAGTCCAAACATTTGTTCTATGCCTTTCAAGGCAAAGTCACAGAAAGCGTTCTCACTCATCTGTTGTGTGTCATCATTGATTATATGCTCGTCCTGTTCAGAGATGACTTTTATTTGATAAGTTATATGGCCCTGTGAGCTAACGGGTTGATAGGTGATGTATACTTCAGGTTGTGTTTTGCCCTCTGACATAATGGCAATGAGGTAGGTGTATTGTTCGGCGTCTTTACTGACCACGTCAGTGAGTAGTGTCACTAGAAATTCACCATATTTATAGCGCTTTTTGGGGTATGCTGATTGTATATGCGGTATGGCCATGTGATTTTATTTACAGTAAAAATATGAGTAAGCAATTAATTCGTCTATATCCAAGCTCAACTGATGCTGAATCAGGCTGTAGTGAGTCCTTACAAGGATTGTATCTTAGACATGCTAGGCTTGCTGCAAATAAAAATCAAAGACCTATAGTATTCGCCAATTTTTTAAGCAGCCTAGATGGACGTATCGCAATTGCTCAAGCGGCTGATCAAGACTATGAGTTGCCTACAGCGCTTAAATCCGAGGAAGACTTTATTTTACT
>CAYPHQ010000015.1:0-16873 GCA_964410595.1 uncultured Thiotrichales bacterium | reverse complement strand
ACAGCAACAACCCCACGATGTTGGTTACTATCAGAGTAAATGATTTCTAGACGATTATCATTATTGACTACAATTGGTCTATTGCTCAGTGTATGTGGGCATATCGGTACTAAAATTGTGTTGTTTGCAGTTGGATGGACGATTGGGCCTCCTCCTGACAAGGCATAAGCGGTGGAGCCAGTCGGAGTGGACACGACCAAGCCGTCGGCACGCAGAGTATTTAAGAATTCATCGTTGATTCTTGTTTCCAAATCAATAATTCTCACACTAGTGAGTGCGTGAGCAACAATGTCATTAATTGCAAAACGTTGCGCAATAACTTCATTGTCGCGCATGACTGTGGCACTGAGTGTTGGTCGTTTTTCCTCAAAACACTCGCCATTCAACATATCGTTCAGATCGGTGTCTAAATTTGCGGGTGGAATATCAGTGAGGAAACCTAATCGACCACGATTGATACCAATGATAGGAATATTATGATTGAGCATTGATTGAGCGGCAGCAAGCAAGGTACCGTCACCACCAACCACCACAGCAAGATCAATTTCAGTATGCATATCATTAACCTCGATGCATAAATCCGCTGATTGAGTTAGGTATTGTTGTGTGTGTTTATCTGCCACAATACGAATCTGTCTGCGTGTGAGCAGTTCGTACAAGCTGCGCACAGTAGCAATGACTTGTTCATCATTTTGTTTTGCGATAATGCCGATAGAGTTGAATTGATTTTTCACAATTTTAGTGTGCCCTGAAAGTGACTAATGTAGGGTTTTTCTTGCTCTCATAAGATTCAGTTAACGTCATAGTTCATGACTAAAATGGCCAAAGTTGAAACTGTTATATGCGAATATAACTCAAACATTAGTCATAATCATTTAACTGTCCAATTTTCCGTTAATGTAATATAAAATTCAGCTATTAGCAGCGTTATATCGATACTAATGCATAACCACGATGAGGTCGATGATATGGATCAACAACTGGATGCTCGCACCCAGCACTTATTCCGAGTGTTAGTGCAGAGTTTTATTCAAGATGGCCAACCCGTTGGTTCCAGAACGCTGGCACGAGTATCGGAGCTGGATGTAAGTCCTGCCACGGTACGTAATGTCATGTCGGAATTAGAAAATTTAGGCTATTTGCACTCACCTCATACGTCTGCAGGGCGCATCCCAACAGCACGTGGTTACCGACTATTTGTCGATACTATGCTGGAGGTGAAGCCATTAAATTCATCAATGGTGACCGGCCTTAAATCTCGTTTAACTTCCACGCAAGAGACTACTCAGGGCGTGGTGGAGACTGCCACTAGTTTACTGTCATCTCTTACGCAGATGGCAGGTGTGATCACTGTTCCTCAGCATCACAAAGCGGCTTTCCGACAGATAGAATTTCTCAGTCTATCAGATCAACGCGTGTTAGCTATCTTAGTCGTTGATAAAAAAGAAGTGCATAATCGAATCATTAATCTTGATAGGGAATATAGTTCTTCCGAGTTGCGTGAAGCAGCTAATTATCTCAATGATATTTTGGCTGGCCGCACACTTCAGGAGGTAAGAAAAATACTTCTCAGAGACCTTGATACAGTTAGACACGATATGAACGCATTGATGCGCAATGCGATTACCTTAGGTGAGAAAATATTTACACAACAGGAAGAAACCACTGCAAATTATATTGTGGATGGGCAGACCAACTTAATGGAATTTGAGGAACTATCTAATGTTGATACTTTGCGTGGGCTATTTGATGCCTTTAATCAAAAAAAAGAAGTGCTGCATCTATTAGATCGCTGTATTTGCGCGACTGGCGTGCAGATATTCATTGGAAGCGAATCTGGTTATCAAGTGTTTGATGATTGTAGTGTGGTGACTGCACCATATCATGCTAATCAAGATGTTAAAGGAGTGCTCGCTGTTGTAGGACCCACACGCATGGCTTACGATCGTGTAATACCCATAGTTGATGTGACCGCAAAATTACTCAGTGAGGCCTTGAATTCTGATTAACTGCACCCACATTGGTAACAATTGTTAATTAACTCAGGGAATTTTTATGTCTAACCATTCGGAATCATCTGGTGATGTTGAAGATAATGGACGTGTAGAGCTCGAACCTGTGCCCGAGGACAGCGCTGTTGCAGATCAAGCTTCTAATACATTATCTGAGCCAAATGAGAACTCAAGTGAAGATCCAGGCAACGACCAAAATACTGAATCAGAGACAGAGGATACATCAGTGTCTTCTGTAGAGCAGCTTCAACAGGCTTTACAAGAAGCACAAGAAAAAAGCTCAGAACATTGGGATTTGTATACTCGGTCAGTGGCCGAGCTTGAAAATGTTAAGCGTCGTGCTGAGAAAGATGTCCAGTCTGCACACAAATTTGCACTTGAGAAGTTTAGTCAAGACCTATTAGCGGTTAAAGACAGCTTAGAATTGGGTCTAAGTACAGAGGATGCTGATGCAGATAAATTGCGTGAAGGTACCGACTTAACGTTGAAAATGCTTTCACAGGTACTGGAGAAGTTTAATATTGTCGAGATCAATCCTGTTGGTGAGAGTTTTGATCCTAACCATCACCAAGCCATGACTATGCAGTCAAGCAACGAATATGAACCGAATACGGTGATAGCTGTTATGCAAAAAGGATATTTATTGAATGATCGCTTATTGCGCCCAGCAATGGTGATCGTGTCTAAGGTGGCTGATGCATAAATAAGCAATAAAATTCATCCTTAGGGCTTGAAAAAATTATCCCCGCCCTAATATTCAAACATAGAAGATTAAACGCGCAATCACCTATACGCTGATAGTGCTGAAGAGAACATTTTTTGGAGTAAATAGTTATGGGAAAGATTATTGGTATTGATTTAGGCACAACGAATTCATGTGTATCTGTCATTGATGGCGGTAAATCAAAAGTAATTGAAAATAGTGAAGGTGATAGAACCACTCCTTCAATCGTGGCGTTCAGTGACTCTGATGAAGTGTTGGTGGGTCAATCAGCCAAACGTCAGGCGGTGACTAACCCAGAAAATACTTTTTATGCTGTTAAGCGTTTGATTGGAAGACGCTTTGATGAAGATGCCGTTCAAAAAGACATAAAATTGGTGCCATACAAAATTGTCAAAGCTGATAATGGTGATGCATGGGTAGAGGCGCATGATAAAAAGATGGCGCCGCCAGAAATTTCCGCGCGTGTACTCATGAAAATGAAAAAGACAGCAGAAGAGTATCTTGGCTCAAGTGTCACTGAGGCGGTCATAACTGTGCCGGCATATTTCAATGACTCACAACGTCAGGCTACTAAAGATGCAGGTAAAATTGCCGGTCTTGATGTCAAACGTATCATTAATGAACCAACAGCAGCAGCATTGGCCTATGGGCTGGATAAACAAGAAGGTGACCGTAAACTAGCGGTATACGACTTAGGTGGTGGTACCTTTGATGTGTCTATTATTGAAATTGCGGAAATCGATGGTGAACACCAGTTCGAAGTGCTTGCAACCAATGGTGATACATTCCTTGGTGGAGAGGATTTTGACTTACGCTTAATCGAATACTTGGCTGATGAGTTCAAAAAAGATCAAGGCGTTGATCTTCACAGTGATCCATTAGCTCTGCAGCGACTTAAAGAAGCCGCTGAAAAAGCTAAGATTGAGTTGTCGTCATCACAACAAACCGAGGTGAATCTGCCTTACATCACTGCTGATCAGAGTGGCCCCAAACATCTCAATATTAAGGTGACACGTGCAAAATTAGAATCATTAGTAGATGATTTGATTCAACGCACTATAGAGCCATGCAAGATGGCATTAGCTGATGCTGGATTAAAGGCTTCTGACATTGATGACGTGATTCTCGTAGGTGGCCAAATTCGCATGCCGAAAGTTCAAGAGGCCGTGCAGAATTTCTTTGGAAAAGAGCCAAGAAAAGATGTTAATCCTGATGAAGCAGTCGCCATGGGTGCTGCGATTCAAGGAGGTGTACTGGGGGGTGACGTTAAAGATGTACTCTTACTAGATGTCACACCACTCTCGCTGGGCATCGAGACCATGGGCGGTGTAATGACTAAGTTGATTGAAAAGAACACGACTATACCAACGACGGCCTCACAGGTGTTTTCTACGGCTGAGCACAATCAAACAGCAGTGACTGTGCATGTATTGCAGGGAGAACGCAGTCAAGCGGCCTCAAATAAATCTCTTGGTCGTTTTGATTTGACTGACATTCCACCCGCACAGCGTGGCGTGCCTCAGATTGAAGTGAGCCTAGATATTGATGCCAACGGTATATTGAATGTATCAGCAAAGGATAAGGCAACCGGTAAAGAACAATCGATTGTGATCAAGGCTTCGAGCGGATTGTCTGAGGATGAAATTAACCAGATGGTTCAGGATGCCGAGACTCATGCAGAAGAAGATCGTAAGTTTGCTGAGCTAGTTGGTGTACGAAATCAAGCGGATGCGATGATTCATGCGTCCGAAAAATCGCTAGAAGAACTTGGCGATAAGGTGTCAGAAGAAGATAAAACCAACATCGAAGCTGCGATTAAAGACTTGCGCGAGGTGTTAGATTCTGAAGACAAAGATGCGATAGAAGCCAAAACAACGGCACTGACAGAGGCATCTGGAAAATTAGCAGAGAAGATGTATGCAGAATCCGGTGCAGCTGCAGATCCGTCTCAAGCGGGAGCTGAAGCACAAGCTGATAAAGGTCAAGAAGACGTTGTTGATGCAGAGTTTGAAGAAGTTAAGAATGATGATAACGCTGCAAGTAAATAATTGACTCTGAATGATAGGGCTGCAGCTCTATTGACAGTAATAGGCTTTACTCGTAGAAATGCAAACTTTAGTCCGAGGCTAATATTTAGCTTCGGACTTTGTTGTATCTGGAAAACTTAATTTAATATACATATGGCTAAAAGAGATTATTACGAAGTACTCGGCGTACAAAAAAATGTCAATGAAGCTGAATTGAAAAAAGCTTATCGACGTCTTGCGATGAAATACCACCCTGATCGTAATGAAAGCAGTACTGAAGCTGAGGAAAAATTCAAAGAAGCCAAAGAGGCCTATGATGTGATTTCTAATCCTCAGAAGCGTGCTGCTTATGACCAATATGGTCATGCTGGCGTGGATCAGCAGGCCGGCTTTGGTGGAAGCCAAGGTGGAGCAGATTTTGGTGACATATTCGGTGATATGTTCGGTGATATTTTTGGCGGCGGCGCTGGTCGAGGTAGTCAGAACCGTGCCTATCGTGGTGCTGATCTGCAATACAATTTGCAGTTGACTCTCGAGGAAGCTGTATTCGGCACTGAGAAAAATATAGATGTAACCTCCAAGCAAAGTTGTGAGACTTGTTCGGGTAGTGGCGCAGAACCCGGCTCTGAAATGGAAACATGTTCGACTTGCGGTGGTGCTGGACAGGTGCGTATGCAACAGGGATTTTTCTCGGTTCAACAAACATGCCCCAAGTGCCATGGTCGCGGTAAAATCATTACTAATCCCTGTCAGCGTTGTCATGGCACAGGGGCAGTTGAGCGCAAGCGCACTTTGTCTGTGAAAGTGCCTGCGGGAGTAGATACGGGAGACCGTATCAGGTTGGCAAATGAAGGTGAGGCGGGAACTAATAGTGGTCCGGCTGGCGATCTTTATGTACAGATTCATGTCAAGCAACATGCCATATTTGAGCGCGACGGTGAGCATTTACATTGTGAAATACCTATCAGTTTTGTCACTGCGGCAATCGGTGGGGAGGTTGAGATACCTACCCTTGATGGCAAGTTGATGCTAAAGATTCCTGCTGAATCACAGACTGGCAAACAATTTAGATTGCGTGGTAAGGGGGTGAAACCAGTGAGAGGTGGTGCTCAAGGTGATTTATATGTGCATGCAGTGATTGAAACGCCAGTGAATTTGAATAAAAAGCAAAAAGAATTACTCAATCGTTTCAATGATTCTTTACAAGAGGGTGGGAAGCGTCATAATCCTAAATCAGATGGATGGGGGGCTGGCGTCAAAAGCTTCTTTGATGATTTAAAATTTTGGTCTAAATAGATCAGGCATAGAATTATGACAACAAACATTGTGGTGAATGGGGCTGGGGGGCGCATGGGCAAAGCGCTCGTGCAAGCTTGCTGCGAGAACAAGCATACGGCGCTGATAGCAGCATTGGCCCGAGCTGGCGCAGATTGTTGTGGAGGTGACGCAGGTCTTGTAGCGGGTATAGACAAGCAATCTATTAATATAAGTAGTGAAGCCAATCCTGACGATTGGCAAGATCCTGTGTGGGTGGATTTCACCCTCCCAGAAGGCGCAATTGATGCATTGACTTTTTGTCAACAGCACAAAATTCCTATGGTGATCGGTACTACTGGCTTTAATACAGATCAGAAAGCCTTAATTCGGGCCGCTAGTCAGGTGATTCCGCTAGTATTCGCACCGAATATGAGCGTCGGTGTGAATTTATGCTTAAGTATACTCAAAACGGCCGCCCACACTCTTGGTGAAGACTATGACGTTGAAATCGTTGAAGCACATCATAAGAATAAAGTAGACGCACCCTCGGGCACAGCCCTACGAATGGGCGAAGTGATTGCAGAGGCATTGGATGTCAATTTAGAGGATCGGGCTGAATACTCACGTCACGGTAATATTGGTTCAAGAAAACCCGGCACCATTGGATTCCAGACCATACGTGCAGGCGATATTGTTGGCGAGCATACAGTCACTTTTGCAGGGATAGGTGAACGCATAGAAATTTCTCATAAGGCGACTAGCCGACTGACTTTTGCGCGTGGGGCTATGCGAGCGGCTCATTGGTTAAAAGATAAGCCAGTGGGTCTATATGATATGCAGGATGTATTGGGATTGAAGATTTAAAGTGTAAAATTGTCTACCGACAGACGATAACTTGCAGTACAATCCAAGCAATTAAAAAATATATCAAGGCGGGGCCTCTTTATGAGATGCCCCGTTTTTTACATGCACGATTAGGAGGAAATGGTTGAGATTGCCCGCATATCTGGTACTTGAAGATGGCACCATTTTTCAAGGATGCTCAATCGGCGCTCAAGGCAGTACGGTAGGTGAGGTCGTTTTTAATACTTCAATGACCGGTTATCAAGAAATTCTTACTGATCCCTCATATCGCAAACAAATCGTTACGCTGACCTATCCACACATTGGCAATGTCGGCGTGAACTCAGAGGACTGGGAGTCTGAGCTAGTGCATGCCGCTGGTTTGGTAATTCGTGATAGCTCAATGATCCACTCTAATTGGCGCAGTCAACAGAGTTTAGAGGATTATCTAAAACAACATAATATTGTCGCGATTGCTGACATAGATACGCGCAGCCTAACACGCCGGTTAAGAGAAAAAGGCGCCCTAAGTGGTGTGATTGTCAGTGGACAACAAGATCCTCAAGAATATATCTCACAAGCACAGGCTTTTGCTGGACTTAAAGGTATGGATTTAGCAAAAGAAGTGACCACAGACAATGCTTATTCGTGGGATCATAATACTTGGACCTCAGAATCATTGAATACCACGGTTATCACCGACATGAGTGAGGGTCGCCCATTTAGAGTGGTTGCTTTGGATTTTGGTGTGAAACACAACATTTTGCGTATCCTTCGCGATCTCGGGTGTGAGATTAACGTCGTCCCTGCTCAAACTTCTTATGAAGATATAGTGGCTTATCAACCGGAAGGTGTTTTCTTATCCAATGGCCCGGGGGATCCTGAACCTTGTGACTATGCTATCAAAATGATTCAGCAATTGATCTCAGCCAAGTTGCCAACGTTTGGTATCTGTCTGGGTCATCAATTATTCGCCCTAGCTTGTGGCGCGAACACCATAAAAATGAAATTTGGTCATCATGGGGCTAATCATCCTGTCAAAGATATCGAAACAGGTCGTGTCATGATCAGTAGCCAAAACCATGGTTTTGCAGTTGATGAGACAAGTTTGCCTGAGACGCTAATTACTACTCATCGCTCATTATTTGATGGCAGCTTGCAAGGCATCCGTCATCGTGATTGTCCCGCCTACAGTTTTCAGGGGCACCCGGAAGCGAGCCCTGGTCCTCATGATGTGATCGGTTTATTCCAGCCATTTATTGCTGCAATGCAAGCTCAACGAGGAAAATAAAACTATGTCTAAAAGAACAGATATACAGTCTATTCTCCTAATTGGTGCTGGCCCCATCATTATTGGCCAGGCATGTGAGTTTGATTACTCGGGTGTGCAAGCTTGTAAGGCTTTACGTGAAGAGGGTTATAAGGTCATTTTGGTGAATTCTAACCCAGCCACTATTATGACCGATCCAGACACGGCAGATGTGATTTATATCGAGCCGATTAATTGGCAAACCGTAGCGAAGATTATTGAGCGTGAACAACCAGACGCGTTGTTGCCTACCATGGGTGGTCAAACAGCTCTGAATTGTGCGCTCGATCTTGATCGTGAGGGCATACTCGAAAAGTATAATGTAGAAATGATCGGCGCTTCCAAAGAAGCTATTGATACTGCAGAAGACCGAGAAAAGTTTAAAGTGGCGATGAACGAGATCGGTCTTGAATCCGCACTCTCTTATGTCGCACATAGCATAGATGAAGCGCTAGATATTCAGCCTAAAATCGGATTTCCGACCATTATCAGGCCCTCATTCACGTTGGGTGGTAGCGGTGGTGGTATTGCCTACAATATTGAAGAATTCAAAAGTATCGTTACGCGAGGCTTGGATTTATCCCCGACTACTGAAGTGTTGTTAGAAGAGTCCTTGCTAGGCTGGAAAGAATATGAGATGGAGGTGGTGCGTGATCAGGCTGATAACTGCATTATCATCTGTTCGATCGAAAATTTAGATCCCATGGGGGTGCACACTGGTGATTCCATCACGGTAGCACCCGCACAGACACTAACGGATAAAGAATATCAGATAATGCGTGATGCCTCGTTGCAGGTGCTGCGCAAAATTGGAGTCGATACAGGTGGCTCCAATGTTCAGTTCGCTGTCAATCCTAACAATGGACGTTTGGTTGTTATTGAGATGAATCCTCGCGTATCACGATCATCAGCATTGGCTTCTAAAGCCACTGGATTCCCAATTGCTAAGGTGGCAGCTAAATTAGCTGTAGGTTATACCTTGGATGAATTAGCTAATGAAATTACAGGTGGAGCCACACCAGCATCATTTGAGCCATCAATTGATTATGTGGTGACGAAGATCCCACGTTTTGCCTTTGAAAAGTTCCCGCAAGCGCCTGCGTTATTAAGTACTCAAATGAAGTCTGTGGGAGAAGTCATGGCTATGGGTCGTACATTCCAAGAGTCTTTGCAAAAAGCACTGCGAGGCTTAGAAACGGGCATGGATGGTCTTAATCCGATAGTCGACAAAACTCAGTCTGATTGGGAGCATCATCTTAGAGACCGTATTGCTGAAACCGGCCCGAGTCGATTGTGGTATGTAGCTGATGCGATGCGAGCAGGTTATGACATAGAGAAGTTGTATCAAATCACCGCTATAGACCCATGGTTTCTCGTGCAGATACACGATTTGATCAATACTGAACAGACACTTCAGGGTAAAAGCTTAGCTGACATAGATGCCGATGTTCTTTTTCAATTAAAAAGAAAGGGATTTTCTGATCGACGTCTAGCCCAGTTACTTACCGGTGAGACTGAGAGCAGCGTGCGTGATTATCGTTGGCAACATGGGATTTATCCGATTTATAAACGTGTTGATACTTGTGCGGCAGAATTTGCTACCAATACCGCCTATATGTATTCCAGTTATGAAATGGAATGTGAATCAAAGCCTTCTGAAAAGAAAAAAATCATAGTGCTAGGCGGTGGTCCTAACCGCATTGGTCAGGGAATTGAGTTCGATTATTGTTGTGTGCATGCGGCGTTAGCGATGCGTGATGATGGCTATGAGACCATCATGGTGAATTGTAATCCGGAAACAGTATCCACGGATTACGATACCTCTGATCGCTTGTATTTTGACCCACTGACCCTCGAAGATGTTTTGGAAATTTGTCGTATCGAACAGCCGTTAGGTGTGATTGTGCAATTTGGTGGACAGACTCCATTGAAATTAGCTCGTGATCTAGAAGCAGCAGGTGTGCCTATTATAGGCACCACACCTGACTCGATAGACCTCGCAGAGGACCGAGAGCGTTTCCAAGAATTAGTCAATCAATTGCAATTATTACAGCCCCCTAATGCCACCGCAAAAAGTGCTGAGGAAGCGGTTCCACTTGCTAATAAAATCGGTTATCCATTAGTGGTGCGTCCTTCGTATGTGCTGGGTGGAAGGGCTATGGAGATTGTTCATAATGATGCTGAGTTGATGCATTACATGAGTACAGCAGTGTCTGTTTCGAACGATTCACCGGTATTGTTAGATCGCTTTTTATCTGACGCGATTGAGATTGATGTTGATGCGATCTGTGATGGTGAGCAGGTTTATGTGGCCGGAATCATGCAACATATAGAACAGGCTGGTATTCATTCGGGCGATTCTGCATGTGCACTTCCCCCCCATACGTTGGATGAGGATATTCAAACAAGAATTCGTGAGATGACTACCCAGTTGGCCTTTGGCCTCAATGTAGTAGGATTGATGAATATTCAGTTTGCTGTCAAAGGCGCTGATATTTATCTTATAGAAGTGAATCCTCGCGCTTCCAGAACGGTGCCTTTTGTTTCCAAGTCCATTGGTCTGCCGTTGGCAAAAATAGCAGCACGATGTATGGCGGGACAATCTCTATCAAAGCAAAATATTGGTCATCCAATTACACCTCAGCATTACTCTGTGAAAGAGGCGGTGTTCCCATTTATTAAGTTCCTTGGAGTGGATCCTATCCTTGGCCCAGAAATGAAATCCACAGGTGAGGTGATGGGTGTGGGTAAAACTTTTGGTGAAGCTTTTGCAAAAGCACAGGCAGCGGCAGGTGTTGATCTACCGACAAATGGATGCGTATTTATCAGCGTGCGTAACGAAGATAAACAAGCGGCAGCTGAGCTAGCATTAGCCTATATTGATTTAGGATTTAGCATTGTTGCTACTGACGGGACGGCAAATTTTCTTGATACACAAAATATTCCCTGTCAGCATGTCAACAAGGTACGCCAAGGACGTCCACACATCGTTGATATGATTATTGACGGTCAGATTGATCTAATTATAAACACCACTGAAGGTAAGCAAGCGATTGCAGATTCATTCACTATTCGTCGTAAGGCACTACAACAAAAAATATGCACTATCACCACAATTGCTGGGGCTTGGGCAATGAAGCAGGCGATTGAGATGGAAAGTACGCTAGATGTATATCCGCTGCAGGAACTTCATAATCAGTTACAATCATCGTAATGGTATTATTTAGAGTCACAATCATTATCAAGGTTAATCAAATTAAAAGTCATGACTAAAGTACCTTTGACAAAACGTGGTGCTGAAAAACTACGAGAAGAATTAAAGCATTTGAAAACAGTTGATCGACCAGCAGTGATCGAAGCAATAGCCACAGCGCGCGAGCATGGTGATCTAAAGGAGAATGCTGAATATCATGCGGCACGTGAACAGCAGAGTTTCATTGAGGGGCGTATACAAGAAATAGATGGAAAACTCTCTAACGCTGAAATTATCGATGTCACAAAATTAAATGCAGGTGACCGAGTCGTATTTGGTGCTACGGTTGATTTGTGTAATGAAGAAACCGGTGATGAAATTACTTATCAAATCGTGGGTGAAGATGAGGCGGACATTAAAGCAAAGTTAATCTCAGTCGCCTCTCCTATTGCCCGTGCCTTAATTGGTAAAAGTGTCGGAGATATCGCAGTGGTGATTGCTCCCAGCGGTGAAAAAGAATTTGAAATTCTCGATGTGCGCTATATCTGAATCAAACTCTCAATTAAATTCTTATTGTTCTTTTACAGAGTGTTATGGCACGAAGTAAAAGTAGTTCACGTTGGTTGTCTAGACAAAGCAGCGATCCTTACGTGGCAAAGGCCAAAACTCAGGGCTATCGCTCGCGTGCAGTGTTTAAATTAGAAGAGATACAAAACAAATACCAAATATTCAGGTCTAATCGTTGTATCGTTGATTTGGGTGCGGCGCCTGGCGCTTGGACGCAGTATGCTGTAAAGCAAACGCCTAATCCTGATTGTTTGATAATTGCACTAGATATCCTGGCTATGCCCCCCTTGGACAGGGTTTGTCTAATACAAGGTGACTTCACGGAGTTGGATACTCTACAACAGTTGGTTACTGTACTGGCTGGGAAACAGCCTGACCTTGTTTTATCGGATATGGCCCCCAATATTTCAGGTAATAAGGCGATTGATCAACCAAAGTCCATGTATTTAGCGGAATTGGCATTGGAATTTGCTCAACAACACCTTACACAAGGCGGAGCATTCGCTGTTAAATTGTTTCAAGGAGCTGGTTATAGCGACTATCTACAAGCACTTAAGTCGGGTTTTAATCAGGTAAATACATTTAAACCTAAAGCGTCACGCAAAGAGAGTAAAGAGATGTATGCCGTCGCACGAGGATTTGGGTTATAGTGAAAACACTCTCACACATGTACTCAGTACAAATATAAGGGTTCTATATGAATGATATGGTGAAAAATTTAATATTGTGGGCAGTCATAGTGGTGGTATTGATGTCTGTGTTTGACAACTTCAGTACAACCAAGCAGCAGACTGTACAAATAACCTATTCACAATTTATTGCAGATGTTCGCTCTGGTCAGGTCAAGAACGTCAATATCGACTCTGACAACCGCACTATCACAGGCCAGAAGTTCTCAGGCGAAGAATTCACTACATTCAGTCCAGGTGATAATAAATTGGTTGACGAATTACTCAATTCAAACGTGGAAATCGCTACCAGTCCGTCGCAAAAACGTTCATTACTAATGGACATTTTCATCAGCTGGTTCCCAATGTTATTACTCATTGGTTTATGGATATTTTTAATGCGCCAGATGCAAGGTGGCGGTGCAGGGCGTGGCGGTGCGATGTCGTTTGGCAAGAGTAAAGCGCGCTTAATGGGTGAAGATCAAATTAAAGTTACTTTTTCTGACGTGGCAGGTGTTGAAGAGGCTAAAGATGAAGTTTCAGAATTGGTTGAATTCTTGAGAGATCCCAGTAAGTTTCAAAAACTTGGAGGTAAAATCCCTCGTGGCGTACTCATGGTAGGTTCACCCGGTACAGGTAAGACACTGCTTGCCAAAGCAATTGCTGGTGAAGCGAAAGTTCCTTTTTTCACTATCTCAGGGTCAGATTTTGTTGAAATGTTTGTGGGTGTTGGTGCCTCTCGAGTACGTGACATGTTCGCGCAAGCTAAAAAGCATTCGCCATGCATTATCTTTATTGACGAGATAGATGCTGTTGGTCGTCATCGCGGTGCTGGCGTGGGTGGTGGACATGATGAGCGTGAACAAACACTTAACCAATTGTTGGTTGAAATGGATGGTTTTGATGGCAACGAAGGCGTGATTGTTATCGCGGCTACCAACCGTCCCGATGTGCTTGATCCTGCATTACTAAGACCGGGTCGTTTTGATCGCCAAGTGACAGTGCCTCTACCTGACTTGCGTGGACGCGAGCAAATTCTTAAAGTCCACATGCGTAAAGTCCCTTTAGGTAGCGATATCCGTGCTGATTTAATCGCACGTGGCACACCCGGTTTTTCAGGTGCTGATCTAGCTAACTTAGTGAATGAGGCAGCATTATTCGCGGCACGTGCTAACAAACGTAATGTTGAGATGGCAGAGTTAGAACGTGCTAAAGATAAAATTATTATGGGAGCTGAGCGCAAGTCCATGGTGATGAGTGAAGATGAGAAGAATCTCACGGCATATCATGAAGCTGGACATGCCATTGTGGGTCGAATTGTGCCAGATCATGATCCCGTATATAAGGTCTCCATCATTCCACGCGGACGCGCTCTGGGTGTCACTATGTTCTTACCACAAGAAGATCGTTACAGTCATAGTAAACAGCGTTTAGAGAGTCAAATATCCAGTTTGTTCGGTGGTCGTCTTGCCGAGGAAATTATCTTCGGTGTTGATGCGGTCACCACAGGTGCTTCTAATGACATTGAGCGTGCCACTGAAATAGCTCGTAACATGGTGACTAAGTGGGGCTTATCTTCAAAGATGGGGCCATTAGCTTATAGTGAAGAAGACGGTGAAGTGTTCTTGGGCCGCTCTGTCACACAGACCAAAACAGTGTCAGACGAGACAGCACATTCCATCGATGAAGAGGTGAGAAAAATCATCGATGAGAACTATCAACGTGCAAACGATATTCTTATGAATAATCTTGATAAGCTGCATACTATGGCAAAAGCTTTGATGATGTATGAGACTATTGATACTGAACAGATAGATGACATCATGGAAGGTAAGACACCACGTCCCCCTAAAGATTGGGGAGATGATGAGCCCGGTGGTCAAGGGGCGAGTTCCAAGCCTTCTTCTGACGGCAGCACAGGTCCAATCGGAGGTCCTGCTAGCCTGCACTGATTTTTTTTTGTAGATAAAGTGTTACTCTACAACGGCTCGCTTTAGCGAGCCGTTGTTGTTTTTAACCCAAGCTAATTTATGCAAAGAAAATATTTCGGAACTGATGGTATAAGGGGGCGAGTTGGCCAGGGCGTCATGACGCCTGAGTTTGTGCTCAAGTTAGGTTGGGCCGCAGGGCGCGTTTTATGTCAGCAGTCGCATGATTTGGTGTTGATTGGAAAAGATACGCGCATTTCAGGATATATGTTTGAGTCATTGTTAGAGGCCGGATTATCGGCTGCAGGTGTACACAGCCGCTTATTGGGGCCTATGCCGACTCCGGCAATTGCTTATTTAACGCGTACTTTGAGAGCCTCAGCAGGCATTGTCATCAGTGCCTCACATAATCCTTATTATGATAATGGTGTGAAGTTCTTCAGTGCAGATGGCACTAAACTTGATGATGAGGTGGAGCTAGCCATAGAACAAGAAATGCAAAAGCCACTAGAAACAGTTGAATCCGACCAGTTAGGAAAAGTGGAGAGAATATTTGATGCTGCTGGACGTTATTCAGAATTCTGCAAAAATAGTGTCTCTCCTACACTCAGCCTACATGGTTTAAAAATTGTAATCGATTGCGCCCACGGAGCTACTTACAATATTGCGCCACAGGTATTCACCGAGTTGGGAGCCAAAGTGAACACCATAGGCTCAGCCCCGAATGGTATTAATATTAATGATCAATGTGGAGCCACTGCGCCTGCACTTATTCGCCAAGCCGTGATTGAACAACAAGCCGATTTAGGGATCGCCATTGATGGTGATGGAGATCGCTTAATCATGGTGGATGATCAGGGCGAGATCGTGGATGGTGATGAGTTATTGTTTATCATCGCTATTGCACAACATGCAAAACAGCAACTTAATGGAGGCGTAGTCGGCACTCATATGAGTAACCTTGGGTTGGAACATGCCTTAACAAAAAATAATATCCAATTTCAGCGTGCCGCCGTTGGTGATCGCTATGTGCTTGAAATGATGCAGCAGCTGGATTGGAGGTTGGGGGGAGAGTCTTCAGGGCATATTATTTGTCTTGATAAAACCACTACAGGTGATGCCATAATCTCCGCTTTACAAGTTTTAGAATCATTACAAGAAATGCAAATAACGCTCAGTCAAGCGGCTAAGTTGATGACAAAATATCCACAAACATTAATCAATGTACCGATTAGAGAGAAAACAGATCTACAGCAATCCACTCGCGTGCAGGATACTGTGCAAGCTATTGAAAAAGAGTTGGAGGAGCAAGGGCGAGTGCTGCTGAGAATGTCAGGAACAGAGCCACTGATCAGAGTGATGGTTGAGGGGGCAGACTCACTGCAAGTGCAAGCAGCGGCGAAGCGTTTGGCTGACATTGTTCAGCAAGAATGTGCTTAAGCTATCATAATAATATGGGCTTTTTAGGCTTCATTTCATTGATTTTCTCTGTTGCGCTAGGTAAGCTGGCGCGCTATTTCAGATCAACTGGTTGAATCTATGCGGCGTCCCTTAGTGGCAGCAAATTGGAAGTTAAATGGCAGCTTAGAGATGGTATCAACATTAGTTGCTGATATCAGCGTGCATATGCAAGGAAGCCAGCAAGTAGACGTCATAATCGCGCCACCATATCCTTACTTGCAGAGGGTGGGCGAAAGAATACAAGGCGCGAATTTAAGTTTAGCTGCTCAAAATGTTGCTATGCATCAGCAGGGCGCATATACAGGAGAAGTGGCAGCACAAATGCTGGCAGATATTGGCTGTGAGTATGTCATCATAGGGCACTCTGAGCGACGCGAGTATTACTCAGAAACCAATGAGGTTGTGGCAAAAAAGGTCGCATGTGCCATACAATCAAGCTTGGTTCCCATAATCTGTGTGGGGGAGAGTTTAGATGATAGGCAACAAGGTCGCGTTGATGAAGTTATCAAGGCGCAGTTAATGTCTGTTATCGATGAGGTCGGTATTGAAGCTTTACAACATAGTGTTATTGCCTATGAGCCTATATGGGCGATTGGAACAGGCCAAACTGCCAGCCCTCAACAAGCGCAGGCTGTTCATAAGAGCATACGTGAATTGATCGCACGATATTCAGCGCAATTGTCAGCACGGATAAGAATCATTTATGGTGGCAGTGTTAAACCCGAAAATGCGCGTGAGTTGATTCTTCAAGAAGACATCGATGGCGGTCTGATTGGTGGGGCGAGTTTAGATGCCGAGGGGTTCAATCAGATTGTAGATGCTGCGTCAGAAACAGTGTCGGATAAACAACGGCAATAGTTAAGCAACAGGTAGGCAACAGATAA
>CAYPHQ010000014.1:0-17445 GCA_964410595.1 uncultured Thiotrichales bacterium | reverse complement strand
GGTGCTGGCCGTGCCCTCCGGTCTGAGTGCTAGCCACTCACCTCCACGATCCTCAAAAGCATACATTTCCTTCTCAACAATATCAGTTACTTCGCCAATGGATCTTTTGAAAAGCTCAAGCTTTTCTACAATCGGTGTACGGACTTCTTGATAAGCATACTGACGCAGCACCGCGATTAATTGATTTTCCAATAGTCTCAATGGAACCGTGTCATCAGGTGCCAAATCGTGCATACCACGGATTGATTGAATATTGTCACTCATAATTTATATTACTATTAAGATTCCGATTGTTATCCCGCATCACTTAAAATCTGTTCGACATGAGACCACTCTTATTTACACCAAATCTAGCGAGATTGGCTCCATAGCCATAATCTGACTGATCTTGTAATACACCATCAACCCGCACCTCGACCGATGGAGAATTACCCAGAAATACATTAACACGACCCTTAACTGTAATGGATTTAACACTACCCATCTCATAGAGACCAAAAGCTAAGCGATTAAGTTTTTCATCCAATATCTCTAACCAGCTATCTTGATGAAAATGTAAAGTTAATTGAAAACGATCAATATCCCCTTGATCAACTCCAATGACTGTTTGTATAACTTCTACTGCTTCGGCAATTTTTTCAGCATCAGCCGACTCAATCGATAAATTCTCATTAGCTCGGATTGGTTGTTGCTCAGATGATGTCAGCTGCTCTAATAATTCACCCTCACTTTGTCCTCGTTGTGTAAGTGTGATTGGAGTGGGCTGCGCAAGTATTTCAGCGGACTCACCTTGTTCTTGAATAATCAGCTCTGACACCTCTTTCTCAAGCTTACCTTCATCATCTAAATTGGATTGTGTATCCAATAACTGTTCGATCAGCGATGCAGATTGAGGTGTAATTTGCTCTTCATCCTGTTGAGTAAAGATAGACGATAAAGGCACAGGAGCATTAGTATTGTGACTCATCCATGTGAGCAAGGCATAGCCCATCCACAATGATAAAATAATAATAACCAACCATTTAATCAGGTTGAAAATAACCATGATTGGCGCATGTTGTGTGACTTTAACCTTCACTAGATCAGGTGATTTTTGTTTCTGTAACTGAGGTTGATATTGATTATAGGCATCTAAAATTGGACGCTCGTCAATATCTAATAGCTTTGCATAATTGCGAATATAACCCTGAACAAATACTCTTGATGGTAAACTGTCAAAATCATCACTCTCAAGTGCCACTATTACAGAAACATCTAAATGAACTGCTTCTGCCGCCTGATTAATATCCAGCCCAAGAACTTCACGTGATTTACGTAAAGTTGAACCTATAAACACCTGTGTTGATTGCTCACTCATTAATAATATCCGCAAGTGTGGCAGCTTGATTAGAATCCGGATACTGTCTAATAAGTTGCTGAGAATAATAAAGCGCTTGCTCGGAGTTACCTAAAGCAGACTCAATCCGATACGCTAACAACAACGACTCACCAGTATGCTGTGAGTGAACCTCAAACTCAGACAATATTTTTTGTGCTTGCAAAAAATTTTCAACTTTAAAATGCAATTTAGCCAATTGATAAAGTGCCACACGTTGTCCATTTTTTAACTCAAGACTCTTTTGGAAATATTCTTGGGCGGCACCATAGTTTGGAATTTCCATCACACACACGCCCGCCATCAAAAAGGCATTTGCGCGTGTCGGATAAAGCGGATCCTCCAATACTAATTTAAAATATTTATGTGCTTGTTTGTAACGTTGATGACGGCATAAAAAGGCGGCGTAATTATACAAACCACTACTATCTTTATTGTCTATCGCAAGGGCTTTTTTATAATATTCTTCCGCGCGCTCTATTTGATTAAGTCTTTCTTGCAAAACTGCGTAGATCCACCGAGCTTTTGAAGATTTTGGATCTTGAACAAATGCACGTTTTAACTTCTCATCTGCAGCCTGATAATTTTCATTAGCAATATAATTAGCCCCAAGCTGAACATTAATTTCAGCTGCTTTAGGATTGTAAGCAAGCCCATCTGACTCTTGCATGTCTGAAGGAGTCATCATACATCCAGCTAAAAAAACTAATAATAAAATAACTAAGCGCATTTGATACCTATCTTGCGACTAATTAAAGAACGCTCATACATTTTTACATAATGATTACTCCGTTGCGCCTTATCAACCACTTGGCCTGCCAACTGACCACAGGCAGCAGCTATATCTTCCCCACGAGGTCGACGAGTAATAACGATAATGCCGCTATCCATAAGAATTTGACTGAAACGATCAATTCTCGACTGTGTAGATCGCTCATAACCAGAGCCCTCAAAACTATTGAATGGGATTAAATTGACTTTGGCGCGAATCCCCTTGAGAATTTTTACTAACTGTCGTGCTTGCTGATCACTATCATTCACGCCTTTCAACATGACATATTCAAAGGTCACACTCTCTTTACGGTTCTTGTTGTCCAGATAACGTCTACAAGCCGCCAGTAAATCTTTAATTGGAAATTTACGGTTCAAAGGCACTAACTCATTTCGAACTTCATCATTCGGGGCATGCAATGAAATAGCTAAACTAACGTCAATTGTCTCAGACAAAGTATCCATTTTCGGCACCACGCCTGATGTGCTCACTGTGACTTTGCGCTTTCCCATACCATAGGCGCGATCATCCAACAGCAGCTGAATAGTAGGCAGCACTTGTTTATAATTCATCAGTGGCTCACCCATGCCCATGTAAACCACATTGGTCAACATCGATTGACCTTCATAAAGCGCTCGCAAACGCTGATCCGCCACCCACACTTGCCCAATAATTTCTGCTGCGCTTAAGTTGCGATTAAATCCTTGCCGTGCTGTCGCACAAAATGTGCAATCCAAAGCACAGCCCACCTGTGATGATATGCAAAGGGTGCCGCGGTTAGCCTCTGGAATAAATACTGTCTCAATGGCATTACTAGGCTCATCCTCACCTGCCTCCACTCGCAATAGCCATTTGATTGTTCCGTCTTTTGAAATTTGTTCCGACTCAATCTGTGGAACGATGATTTGTGCCTTATCTTGCAATAAACTGCGCAACGATTTGTTGAAATCAGTCATATTGGTAAAATCAGACACACCGCGCTGATAAATCCATTGTAACAACTGCTGTGCACGAAATTTTTTATCACCTAAAGAGATAAAAAATTCTTCTAGTTCTGGTCGGCTCATACCGACCAGATTAATCTTCGAGTTTATATCCTCTAGCTTCGCGGACAAAGCTCGTCCTCTGAGAAGAAAAAGGCAATTTCTACCGCTGCCGTTTCAGGCGCATCTGAACCATGCACAGCATTTGCATCAATACTATCAGCAAAGTCCGCACGAATTGTTCCAGCCGCTGCTTCAGCAGGATTAGTAGCACCCATAACATCGCGATTCTTTTTGATAGCATCTTCACCTTCCAACACCTGAACCATAACAGGACCAGACATCATGAACTTAACCAAATCTGCATAAAAAGGGCGATCCTTATGTACTTCATAAAAACCTTCTGCTTGCACTTGTGATAACTGCATCATTTTTGCAGCCACGATGCGCAGTCCGACTTTCTCAAAACGAGCATAAATCTCACCAATAACATTCTTTGCCACTGCATCAGGTTTGATAATTGAGCACGTGCGTTCCATTTTTAATATCTCCTAGTTGCTAATTCAATCGTTTTATTGTTCTATCAATACATAAGTGGATAATCGAGTATCGGAATTCTACGCGGATATGCATCGAGTGTGAACGGGTGAATGATTAAATCCACCATATTTCTATCAATATCGACTATGTCACATACACACCAAACTTAGTGACAAACAACAGCGAGATAAACAATGCTAACAAGTGGATTGTGGATCATTGCAAGTAATATATAACCATTCCAATAGACTAACTGGCCAACTTCCTACCGTCCAAGATCATAGATCTGTTTTTACAAAAGATTTTTCATGGGAGATTTTTTCGAAACAGATTTCATAGAATTCTATCAGTCACGTTCATCCAACCATGCCATTTGGATAGCCTCTAGAATTTTTTCACTCGACTTTTCTGGATCATCATCAAATCCCTCTAAAGCACATATCCAAGCATGAAGGTCTGTGTAGCGTATGTATTGTGGATCCACATCAGGATGTTGCTCATCTAATTCTATTGCTATATCGAGTGTATCTGTCCAACGCAAACTCATAATTAACTCCTAGATGATTTTATGTAACTTATGGTAGTAAACACTTTACACACATGCATCTCTATTATTGATCAATGAGATTCAGAAACTAAATTGATTGTATATTTAGGGATCTCTACAACCAAATCCTGCTCACCCACTAGCGCCTGACAACTCAATCTTGAATCTGGCTCAAGCCCCCATGCCTTATCTAGATAGTCTTCCTCATTTTCAGTAGCTTCTGAGAGCGACTCCAGGCCTTGGCGAATATATACATGACAAGTAGTACAAGCACAGGATTTTTCACAAGCATGCTCAATTGAAATACCATTTTTCAATGCCACATCACACACACTTGTTCCTGTCTGTGCTTCAACTGACATACCCTCAGGGCAAATTTGCGGATGTGGCATAAAAGTAACTTTAGGCATAAATCTAATTTCCAATTTTTGTAACCATTTTACGTGATGAACTTCAATATGAAGCTCACTCCCCAAACTCTTCTACGGCTCGACCTTGCATCATAGACTGCACACTTTGATTCATACGCCGAGCTACATATTCTTCGCTGACACCTTCAAGATGCTTAATAGCTTGCTTAATCTCATCCGGTTGTTGTGATTTTTGTCGCACTGCAAGCAGATCTGCACGTGCCTGCTCGATCTGGCTCATTTCTTCAGCATTTAATAATTGTTGGCCATCTTTTGCTAATGCCGCATCCAGCGCTTCAATCACCCTATCTGCATCTACCTGTTCTTCACGTAGAGAGCGCATCAACATATCATCCTTAGCATGCTCCATAGAGGCTTTCAACATGCTCTCAATCTCATGATCTGACAAACCATATGATGGCTTAACCTCAATTTTTGCTTGCACTCCAGTATTTACCTCTTCTGCTAATACATTTAAAAGACCATCAGCATCTACACTGAAAGTCACTCTTATTTTTGCGGCGCCTGCAACCAAGGGAGGTATTTGAGTAAGATCAAAAGTTGCCAAAGATCGACAATCTGATACTAATTCTCGCTCACCTTGTAAAACGTGGATACGCATTGCTGTCTGACCATCTTTAAAAGTAGTGAATTCTTGCGCTCTAGCGACTGGTATAGTGGTATTACGGCTTATAATTTTTTCAACTAGGCCACCCATGGTTTCAATACCCAGTGATAAGGGGAGTACATCTAGTAATAACATTTCATCGCCCGGTTTATTGCCTGCCAACACATCAGCCTGAAGGGCTGCACCAATCGCGACCACTCGATCAGGATCTATATCTGTGTGCGGTACACGCTCGAAGAACTCTTCAACCGCAGCCCGCACACGTGGCACGCGTGTAGAACCTCCCACCATCACAACCTGGGTGATATCCTGTTGAGAAAACTGCGCATCACGTAAGGCTCTACGGCAAGCAATCAGACTTTTCTTAATTAGAGGTTCGATCAATTGCTCAAACTGATCACGTGTTAATACAAATACATAATTTTGGATTTTAATTTCAACTTGTTCGGTATGCGTGAGCTGTTCTTTCAGCTCGCGTGCTTGGATGTAAATCTGGCGCTGCAAATCTTGGTCTTGCTGTTGTTCAGCGGGTAGCTGCTCAGTGATCCATGCGCTGATAGCAACGTCAAAATCGTCTCCACCTAAGGCAGAATCTCCACCCGTTGCAACCACTTCAAATACGCCTTTACGCAATTTTAATATTGAAATATCAAAAGTGCCGCCACCCAAATCATACACAGCAACAATGCCTTCAGCACCAGCATCCAATCCATAAGCGATGGCAGCAGCAGTAGGCTCATTGAGTAATCTGAATACATTCAGACCCGCAACTTTAGCTGCATCTTTGGTGGCTTGTCTTTGCGTATCATCAAAATAGGCAGGGACCGTAATCACAGCACCCGTAAGCTCATCACCGAGCGTTTCCTCAGCACGCTGCTTAAGCGCGGATAAGATATCCGATGAAATTTCTACCGCGCTACGCGCACCACAACAAGTATTTATTCTAGGCACGGATTGATGGTTTTGGGCAAATAAGTACGAACACTCGTGAACTTTAATATCTTGCATGGGGCGCCCAAGAATACGCTTAACTGAAGATATTGTATTGAAGGGATCACTCAGTCGATAAGGCAAAGCCTCATATCCGACGATAGGCGGTTGATCAATTCGATAATGAACAACTGATGGCAATATTGCCCTGCCTTGTTCATCTGTCAGTGTTTCAACCACACCACTGCGCACTGAGGCTACTAATGAATTAGTTGTACCTAGATCTATCCCCACTGCCAAACGATGCGCATGAGGTGCAGTAGACATACCTGGCTCTGAAATCTGTAATAATGCCATGATTTAAATTAATTCATCCTCTAGTGCTTCTTGCTTATTAGCAATTTGATTTTGCAATCGTTTGAAGAATTGCAACTTGAGCACAGCTTGTTTGGCATCATCCCAATGTTCAGCTTCAAATGCACACACAAACATCTGTACGAGTTGATTTTTTTGCACTGCCGCTTGATTCGCTAATACATCTAACGCAGCTAAAGCATCTGGCTGTTGATCAATACTATCAATTGCCTCACGCAGTTCCATTTGCTGCATCAGGAACTCCATATCGTGCGTGGTATCTTTATCTTCATCAAACTCAATGCCCTGCAACTGCAATAAATAACGCGCACGCATTTGATCATCGCTGAGCGTTTTATGAGCCTCATTGACATGACTGGTCACTTGCATTGCCAAACGCTTATCTTGATCGCTAGCATTTACAAATCGATCTGGGTGATACTGAATTTGCAGCTGCTGATAGTTATCAGCTAATACTGACTGATCTATAGAGAAACAAGCCTCAAGTTGAAAGCACTCGAAATAGCTTTTGGTAAAATCAAATGCCATATTTATAGGTCAAAACGTTTAGTAAAATATGATCAACGTACAGTGGGTAGATAACCAAAATAATATTAGCGTGGTTTAACGCTTAATGCTTACGCTGACAGGAATTTATACGGTGAAGCTCTCACCACAGCCGCATCGGTCTTTTTCATTAGGGTTATTAAACTTGAACCCTTCATTTAACCCTTCTTTTGCAAAGTCTAATTCAGTGCCGTCAAGGTAGACTAGACTTTTGGGACTGACAATCACCTTGACACCACGATCTTCGAAGACTTCATCACTATCCTCGATTTGATCAGCAAATTCGATAGTATATGCCATACCTGAACAACCCGTGGTTTTCACACCCAAGCGCACACCCACACCTTTGCCTCGTTTTTCGAGAAAAGTACGGACTCTTTGCGCGGCACTTTCTGTCAATGAAACCGACATGTTTATGCGCTTTTCTTTGCTTCTGATTGCTTACTTTGATAATCAGTAATCGCCGCTTGGATCGCGTCCTCAGCTAATACCGAACAGTGTATTTTAACGGGCGGTAAAGCAAGCTCTTCAGCAATTTCTGAATTCTTAATCTGACTGGCCTCGTCCAAGGTTTTTCCTTTTACCCATTCCGTTAACAAACTAGATGAAGCAATCGCAGATCCGCAACCATAAGTTTTAAATTTAGCGTCTTCAATCACACCATTATCATTAACTTGAATTTGTAATTTCATTACATCTCCACATGCTGGCGCACCTACCATACCTGTCCCAACATTCACATCATCTTTATCTAGCGTGCCGACATTACGAGGGTTTTCATAATGATCAAGCACCTTGTCACCGTATGCCATATTTGACTCCTTAACGTTTTCTTTCCGTGCAGCTTAATGTGCTGCCCATTCAATAGATTTTAAATCAATACCTTCTTTATACATATCCCACAGAGGAGACAAATCACGCAATTTACTCACCGCAGTACGAATGACTTTTATCGCATGATCAACATCTTGTTCAGTGGTAAAACGACCAATGCTGAATCGTAACGAGCTGTGTGCCAATTCATCGTCACGCCCAAGAGCACGCAGTACATAACTTGGCTCCAAAGAAGCACTAGTGCAGGCTGATCCTGACGATATTGCAATATCTTTTAGCGCCATGATTAAACTCTCGCCTTCAACGAAGTTAAAGCTCATATTTAAGTTATGTGGAACCCGATGCTGTATATCGCCATTAATATAGACTTCTTCAATGTCTTTAAGCCCATCAAGCAAACGATCACGTAACGCTTTAATACGCACATTATCACCGTCCATTTCGACTTCAGCTAATCTAAATGCTTCACCCATGCCAACGATTTGATGAGTAGGCAGCGTGCCTGAACGCATACCACGCTCATGACCACCACCATGCATCTGCGACTCAATTCGAATTCGTGGCTTACGTCGCACAAACAGAGCGCCGATACCCTTGGGACCATAAGTTTTATGCGCAGAAAAACTCATTAAATCAACTTTCATTGCTTGTAAATCAATTTTCTCCTTGCCCGGGCTTTGTGCTGCATCAACATGCAATATCACTTTATTCTCACGCGCAATTTCACCTATGGCTTGTATATCTTGTATCACACCGATCTCATTATTCACATGCATAATCGAGATCAACACAGTATCTTCACGGATAGTCGCTTTGAGAACATCAAGATCGACTAAACCATTATCCATAGGCTCTAGATAAGTAACCTCAAACCCTTCACGCTCTAACTGACGACAGGTATCAAGCACTGCTTTGTGTTCTGTTTTGAGCGTTATGAGGTGCTTGCCTTTCTTACTATAGAAATGAGCTGCACCTTTAATTGCGAGGTTATTAGACTCAGTTGCACCACTGGTCCAAACGATTTCTTTTGGGTCACAATTCACTAAGCTAGCGACTTGTTGACGGGCTTTTTCAACGGCTGCTTCCGCGTTCCAACCGAAAACATGACTGCGTGATGCAGGATTGCCAAAATTTCCGTCATAAGTTAGACAATCCATCATGACCTTAGCCACGCGTGGGTCAACTGGCGTTGTGGCACTGTAATCCAGATAAATTGGTAGTTTATTTTGACTCACTCACACATTCCTTTCAGTTAGGTTGTTGAAATTCAACTGTTTGTTCAATAACACTGGCTTGTCCTGAACTTTGATCATGGCGCGCACTGTCTTGGCGGGCGGCCACATCTAATACATGCTGTTTGTTGATGGCGTCTTCAAGGGTGATGCCAGATAAAAACACATGAATTTGCGTACTTAATCCCTCCCATAAATCATGGGTTAAACAGCGCTGGTGATTTTGACACCCCTCATTACCACCGCAGCGTGTAGCATCAACACTCTCATCTACCGCCGTAATAATATCAGCGATAGCAATCTCTTTGGCCTCGCTCGCCAAATGATATCCTCCACCTGGACCGCGTGTACTCTTGACCAGGCCAGCTCGACGTATTCGACTAAACAATTGCTCTAGATAAGATAAAGATATCCCCTGGCGCTGAGAAATATCACACAACGAAACAGGGCCATGATGCTGATGTATAGCGACATCAAACATTGCAGTGACTGCGTATCTGCCTTTTGTATTTAATTTCATATCAGACCTAGATTGCTTGCCAACGGGCTTCTCTATCAAATCTTTATTTAGGGTTGATGGTGCAATACCTGAGTAAAATGATCAAGTATGTCTAAAGAGGGGGGTTAGACATCCTTTAAACACCATATTTCTTGCTATCCTATTGTTTTTTCGATACTTTTTAGAATTCCTCGGAGGATATTCACATCCGCACGGGTAAGCTCGGTACGATCATACATATGTCTCACCTTGCGCATCAAAGGCACTGGGTTTTCTTGATCAAGAAAATCAACTTTTTCGAGTACTTTCCACAAATGTTGATAGAAACCTTCAATTTCACCAGCCGGTGCTATGGCAGGCGCTTTTCTCGACGGCTCATTATCTTGAATGGCAAGTTGCGCTACATGCCATTCATAACAAATAATTTGTACCGCAGCAGCTAAATTCAACGAAGCATATTCGTCATTTGCAGGAATCGTGCACACACTATGACACAAATCGATTTCTTCATTAGTAAGACCATTTCTCTCCCGCCCAAACACAAAAGCCACCTTCAACCCATGGTATTGAGTCATTAATTCCTGCATCAATGGCTTTGGCGCAAGTACAGAAGCAGACAGCTTTCTGTCTCTGGCGGTCACTCCAACCACGCGCTGACAATCAGCGACTGCCTCATGCAGAGTTTCGCAGCGCTGGGAATTTTCAAGTAACTCAGCGGCACCCGAAGCACGTGCAAAGGCCACAGGATCAGGGAACTTTTGGGGTTTCACCAAACTTAATTGTGTTAGACACATAGTTTTCATAGCACGGGCTGCCGCCCCAATATTGCCAGGATGTGAGGTTTCTACTAATACGATTTTTACTTGCATGAGATAATTATAAAATATATGTGCTTACATTGTTGAATAGCTCTGTTACCCTGTGGCGCCTCAGGATACAACCTGACCATTCTTACTTAAATAACGACTTAGTATATTGAGCTTATGAGTACACCTGTCCTAAATATTGCCATAAGTGCTGCTCGTGCAGCTGGCCATGTCATCATCAGAAACATTAACAGACGCCCAGATCTAAAGATTCAGACCAAAGCCGTTAATGATTTTGTTAGCGAGGTGGATCATCAAGCAGAGTATGAAATCATCTCAACGATACGAAAAGCCTATCCTCATCATGCCATCCTAGCAGAAGAATCTGGCCAACATGAAGGCAAAGAGTGCGAGTGGATAATTGACCCATTAGACGGCACTGCAAACTACATCCGGGGTATTCCACATTATTGTGTTTCAATTGCCATGCGTGAGGACGGTAAAGTTAAGATTGGCGTAGTCTATGATCCAGTTAAAGAGGAATTATTCTGTGCAGCGCGAGGGGCAGGAGCCACTTTGAATAACCGTCGTATACGTGTGAGCTCACATAAAAATCTAGCAGGAGGTCTTATTGCAACAGGACTACCTTGTCGTAAAGATCAAGCAAACAGCGTGGATAGTTACATGAACACATTGCGCTTGGTGGTACAAAATAATGCAGACATAAGAAGTCTTGGCTCGGCTGCTCTCGACTTAGCTTATGTTGCTGCAGGACGCTACGATGGGTTTTGGATATCTGGATTAAACAGCTGGGATATGGCCGCAGGCGCATTGTTAATTCAAGAAGCGGGAGGCTTGGTCAGCGATGACAAAGGGGGACACAATTTCATGGATAGCGGCAACATTGTTGCAGCCAATACAAAAATCTATAAACCATTAATCACGGCGCTCAACAGCACCAATAAAAACTAGTCTTCACAACGCTAATCTATCGAGCAAATGAAAGGCTGCACACCTGAAATATTATTCTTTAGACGTTAAATTGAGCGTGGATCTTCATACCATGCACATAAAAATCATAAGCCGAAATAAGTGATTTAATCGAACGGTATAGCATCGGTTGGACGACTATCATCACCACCCTCACTTTCATCTTCTTTATCCTCATCAAATAAATCTTTAGCAGTGACATTCAGCAACACCAGTAAAGAACTTGCGATATAGATGGAAGAATATGTTCCAATGAGCACACCGACTAACAAGGCTAGTGCGAATGAATGAATCACCTCGCCCCCGACAAAAAATAACGCCAACAACACAAACAATGTTGTTAATGAAGTCATGATAGTTCGTGATAACGTTTGGTTGATAGAATCATTAATGACTTCTATAGGTGTCGCTTTACGCATTTTCCTGAAATTTTCTCGGATTCGATCAAACACCACAATCGTATCGTTTAAACTATAACCAATCACTGCTAATACTGCTGCCAGCACCGTCAAATCAAAAGGCGCTTGTGTGATGGAGAAAAATCCTACTGTGAGCAAAACATCATGGACCAATGCGGCTACCGCACCCAGAGAAAATCTAAATTCAAAACGTAACATGACGTAAATCAAGATAGCCACCAACGCATATAGAACGGCAAGACCGCCATCATCTCTCAACTCATCTCCCACTTGCGGACCGACAAATTCCACCCGGCGCATACTCAATTCACCTGTATTCTCTAATGCTCTGAGTACTTGATTACTAATTTCTGACGCCTTCACACTCTCACTGGCGGGCAATCTAATAAGGACGTCCTTGGCTGTTCCAAAATGTTGCACTATGACATCATCAAATTGTGCGGTAGCTAATGCCTCTCGCACAAGAGCAAGCTCTACATTTTGGCTATAACCCACCTCAACGATAGTTCCTCCAGTAAAATCAATACCGAAATTCAATCCTCGCATAGATAAAGAGACGATTGAGGCGAGCAATAGAATAATGGAAATAATCCAGGCAATTTTACGACGACCTAAAAAGTCTATGTTCAGAGATTGTTTGAGTAATTGCATAAGCTTAGATCGCCAAAGTCGGCGCCTTTTTGTTTCCGTAAATAAGATTAATCAATGCGCGTGTACCCATGATGGCGGTTAACATGGAGCAAAGAATACCGATTGAAAGAGTTACCGCAAAGCCTTTGATTGGCCCGGTTCCAAAAGTGAAAAGCACAATTGAAGCCATTAATGTAGTGACATTAGCATCAGCAATTGTCGATAAGGCTTTGGCATACCCTGAGTGTATGCTGGCTTGAGGTGAATTTCCGTTGAGTACTTCTTCTCGTATGCGTTCAAAAATTAACACATTAGCATCCACCGCCATCCCCACTGTTAATACAATTCCAGCAATACCAGGCAAAGTTAATGTAGCACCAGGGATCATCGATAAAATGGCGATGATTAATAGCAAGTTGGCGGCCAGCGCAACGTTGGCTACCAAGCCAAATACACGGTAGTAAAGCACCATAAATACCATTACCAGTAACATACCTAACATGACGGATAATTTACCTTGATCGATATTTTGTTGACCTAAACTTGGCCCCACAGTGCGTTCTTCAATGATATTCATGGGCGCAGCCAATGCACCGGCACGTAATAGTAAAGCCAAATTTCGAGCTTCTCGTGTAGTTTCCAGTCCTGTAATTTGAAAACGTTTACTTAATTGATCTTGAATACGTGCAATATTAATAACTTCTTCAACACGGCGTATACGTGACTGCAATTGACCTTGCTCATCTTTGTAGTATTCAGTTTTGTTCTCAATAAACACTACTGCCATCAAACGTTTAATATTCTCTCCCGTCGCCTCACTGAATAAACGGGCACCTTTGCCATCTAAGGTAATAAATACGGTTGCACCCGCTGTTTCAGGATCGATTCCAGAAGCCGCATCCGTGATGTAATCACCAGATAGCATCACTCGACGCTTTAATAACACCGGCACACCGCTTTTGTCGTAGTAGAGCTTATCCCCCAAGGGGACTTGGCCTGTGTCCTGAGCCAAATAAGCATCACCTTGCTCATCCACCAGACGAAATTCTAGTGTAGCAGTCGCACCTAATAACTCTTTTGCACGTGCTGTATCTTGCACCCCTGGCAATTGCACAACGATTCTATCGAGACCTTGTCTTTGTATAACAGGCTCTGCCACCCCTAATTCATTAACACGTTTCCTCAAAGTGGTGATATTTTGCTGAATAGCGAAACTCTGTAATTCAGTTTGAGCAGCCTGTTTTAAAGTGGCGTGGATGACAAAACTTTCTTCGACGTCCTCAAAGTCCAGTACCTGACGGAAATTCTTATTCAATACTTCAAGGCCTTGCTCAAAATTAGCACTATCTTTGAAGCGTACGGAGAGTTGACCATTTTCCTGTGTCACACCTGCGTAGCGGACTTTCTGTTCTCTTAGGCTGGCTCGAAAATCTCCCTGATAACGATCTAAGGCTTTATTAATTGCTGCATTCATATCCACTTGCATTAAAAAGTGCACACCACCTCTCAAATCCAAACCAAGACTCATCGGTCCAGCATTCAGTGTTTGCAAAAACTCAGGGACCGCAGGGGCAAGATTAAGCGCCACCACATGTTGGGAACTTAGAGAGCTTTTTAATTCATCTGCAACTGCTAATTGTTCCTCTGTATCCTCGAAACGTATCAATAATTGCTTCAAATCTGTCTCTTCAACAGATTTAAATTCATGCTTATTATTTTCAAGAATTCTCTTAACTTGAATTTCTAAACCAGCTGGCAGTTCACCCGAATCATGGGAGATTTGAATTGAAGGATCTTCTGGATAGAGGTTAGGCACAGCATAAATAACCGCAAGCAATAAAATGCCTAACAGCAGTAAATTTTTCCATAAAGGGTAATGATTTAACATGAGCGAATCTCGAATTAGGACAAAATTTTATCAGTCCTGATAAAGTTAATCCTGATTAAGTGTGCCTTTGGGTAATATATTGTTGATGGCAAGCTTCTGAACTTTAATCACAACATTCTCAGCTAATTCGATACGAACATAATCCTCGCCCACACCTTTAATTTTTCCCATCATGCCACCATTGGTCACAACTTCGTCTCCCTTAGTAAGAGAATCCATCAATGATTTGTGCTCTTTTTGACGTTTTTGCTGAGGTCGAATAATCATGAAATACATAATCAAAAAGAAAATACCGATCATGACTAACATTTCTGTACCACCGCCGGTAGGTGCTGGCGCTGCTTCAGCGTAGGCATTACTAATAAGTGACATTGTGTTTACTCCACATTTAAATCTATGAACAATAATGCGCCGTATTATGACACACTTAGCTGAGTGTTCTAGAACAAACCCTTATGAAAATGACGAATATTTAGCCGGATATGAATTTTATTCGTCTGCTTCACGCTGTACCCAAAATTGTTGTCTGAATTGTGGAAATCGATCTTCTAAAATGGCTGCGCGCATCTGAGCCATTAATTGATGGAAATAATGCAGATTATGAATGGTATTCAACCGACCTCCCAACATTTCTCCACATTTATCCAAATGTTTCAGATAAGCACGTGAATAATTCTGACACGTATAACACTGACATCCCTCTTCAATTGGCCGCTCATCTTTTTCATATTTTTTATTTCGCAGACGTAACACACCCTTAGATGTATACAGGTAGCCATTGCGCGCATTTCTGGTTGGAATCACACAGTCAAACATATCCACACCACGGGCCACTGCCTCGACTAAATCCTCAGGCTTACCCACTCCCATAAGATAATGAGCAGACTGTTCAGGCATTTTAGACTGCAAGTGATCCAACACCTTAATTCTCTCATCCGCCGGTTCACCCACCGAAAGACCACCGATGGCATATCCATCAAATCCAATATCAATTAAACCTGTCAGAGATTCATCGCGCAATTCTTCATACATGCCACCTTGAATAATTCCAAACAATGCCGCTGTGCTATCACCATGGGCTTGTCGACTGCGCTTAGCCCAGCGCAATGATAAACGCATTGAATCGGCAGCCTCTTTTTGAGTGGCAGGATATGGAGTGCATTCATCAAAGATCATGACAATATCTGAGCCAAGACTATTTTGAACACGCATTGATGATTCTGGTGTTAGCTCAACTTTAGATCCATTTATCGGCGACCTGAAAGTTGCTCCCTGCTCGGTGATTTTACGATTAGCTGCCAAACTAAATACTTGAAACCCACCCGAGTCAGTTAATATTGGGCCTGACCAATGCATGAAATCATGCAGCCCACCAAAAGTCTCCATTACCTCGACACCTGGTCTGAGCATCAAATGGAAGGTATTACCCAGAATTATTTGACTGCCGCAAGCACTCAATTCTTCAGCAGTTACTCCTTTCACTGAGCCATAAGTGCCAACTGGCATAAACACCGGGGTTTGTATGTCACCACGTCGGGTAGTCAGTGTGCCGGCGCGTGCACCGTCACTGACAGCTTCAATTTTAAAATTTGCCACACCCATAGTAAAAATATTTAGTTAACCATTCTTTGAATAAATAAACACTATCAGTCCAATACTTGATCGCTAATAAACATAGCATCACCATAACTAAAAAAACGATATTGCTGTTGAATGGCGTGTTGGTAGGCTTGCATGACCCGATCACGCCCAGCCAGCGCACTAATTAACATTAGCAAGGTTGACTTAGGTAAATGGAAATTTGTTAGTAATGCATCCACCACCTTAAATGAATAACCCGGGTAAATAAATATATCCGTATCACCCATAAAAGGTCGAATCTTCCCAGTAACCGCGGCGCTCTCTAAAGCGCGCACACACGTTGTACCAATTGCAATAACGCGATGACCCGCTTGCTTGGTTTGACGTATCTGCTCACACACTTGTTCAGACACATGAGCATATTCCGAATGCATTTTATGCTCAGTCACGTCATTCACCTTAATCGGTTTAAACGTCCCCGCCCCCACATGCAGTGTCACTTTGGCAATATTGACCCCCATAGCCTGGCATTTATCTAATAAGTCCTCAGTAAAATGCAAACCAGCCGTTGGAGCTGCGACGGCACCAGCATGTTGCGCATATACTGTTTGATAGCGCGTCAAATCCCCAGCCTCATCGCAGCGCTCTATATATGGAGGTAATGGCACATGACCATATTCCTGAAAAATCTCCAATGCGGGACGCGATGTCAAAAAATTAAGGATAAAAAACTCGTCCTCACGTGCCATAACTTCAATTTGCACTTCCTCATTGAGCAATAACATACTCCCAATTGCTGGTGTGCGATTGGATTTAATCTGCGCTTTAACATGCTGATTAGATTCTATACGCTCAGCTAAAATCTCTATTTTTCCACCACTTTGTTTGCGCGCAAACAACCTAGCAGGAAATACCTTGGTGTCATTCAAGATCATTAAATCACCCGGGTGCAACCAATTAACTAACTCTGTAAACACTCCGTCTTGCAACTGATCGCTGACTCTAGACATAACTAGCAAGCGACTTTGATCCCGTGACGGCACTGGTTGATGGGCAATCAACTCATTAGGCAATTCATAATCAAAATTATCAGTTGTCAGCTTATCGTTCATAAAATTAAATCATGGTATTGAAAATTAAATAATAGCCAGCGGTGCTCAATAGTTAAGCCACATCACTATGGTGTTTGATGTTATCAAACTTTAGGTTAGACTAACGACATCTTTGAAGTAGATTGATATATTTCTGTTATTAAGTCTTCATCCAAAGACTAGATATGTATGGGCTACATTATGAATTTAAGACATACGTCTCTAACTATCTTTGCTATGCAACTGAACAATCACTTAAAGAGACGCTCATAATTGTCATGACATGATGACTCAATGTGCCGGGGTGGCGGAACTGGTAGACGCGCCGGATTCAAAATCCGGTTTCTTCGGAAGTGCGAGTTCGATTCT
>CAYPHQ010000013.1:0-17495 GCA_964410595.1 uncultured Thiotrichales bacterium | reverse complement strand
AATAAGATTATTATTTCATGCAAGCTCAGCAGCAGCCCTAAACTAATCAGTGTTTATAAAGAATTAGCACAACGCTGTGATTACGCCTTGCATTTAGGCCTAACGGAAGCAGGTATGGGAATTAAAGGGATTGTTAGTTCCTCAGCTGCGATAGCTATTTTATTACAGCAAGGTATCGGCGATACCATTCGTATTTCTCTCACGCCTCAACCCGGTGGAGCTCGTACCGAGGAAGTTCTTGTGGCGCAAGAGATTTTACAATCTCTAGAGTTGCGTGCATTCACCCCCGCCGTGACTTCTTGTCCTGGCTGTGGCCGCACTACCAGTGACTACTTTCAACATTTAGCAAATGATATTCAAAGCTATCTAAGAGACTCCATGCCCAAATGGAAAAACATTTATCCTGGAGTAGAAAATTTATCTGTTGCCGTAATGGGCTGCGTAGTCAACGGCCCTGGTGAGAGTAAACATGCCAATATTGGCATCAGTCTGCCCGGCAGTGGAGAAGCACCGGTAGCGCCTGTGTATATTGATGGAGAGAAATCTTGCACCTTGCGTGGGGAGAATATCGCCGAAGACTTCAAATCATTAGTTGACCAGTACATACAACAACACTACTCAAAATAATTTTTTCTAATTTTTTGTTTGCTCGCAATACTTAACTTTTACCTTTCATAGAGCGAATTTTACGCCTAGCATGCTTGTCTGGTCGCGCATCAAATTGTGGCAACCCTTGGTTTAATATTTTTCGTTGCATACGATCTAAATCTCTTCGCTCACGACTCTCTTTAGTTTCGCTATAAAGCGTTTGGGCAATTTTTGCAGCTGTTCTTTTATCACTGACATCCAATACGACGACATCTTGCCTCTGCCCTGCTTTATTAATACTTATACAATCATCTATTTTTACACGGTAAGAGGGCTTTACACGCTGTTTATTGACATGCACGCGACCACCCTCTACAGCTTCAGTCGCCATATTTCGGGTTTTGTAAAAACGTGCAGCCCATAACCATTTGTCAATTCTTATCAAAGCTTGCATAAGTTTAAAAAAAAATTAGTTATCACTACTCATAAAAGCCACACCCCACTTTTAATAGACATTGATATTAGTGATCAATCTGAATCATCCCAATCGTACAGATGATGTTCTAGAGGTCCGGCCTGTTGTGCTGTGACTACCTTATTATGTACTGACATGCCTGCTAAATGCACACTGTCAGCATCACCAGAAATTAATGGATGCCAAGCCGGTAGTGCTTGACCATGCGCTCGCAAACGGTAAGCACAGGTACTGGGTAAATAATCAAACGCTTGTAAATTTTCAACCGTTAGCTGAATACAATCAGGCACATTTTGGACACGATGAGCATAATCCGAACACCGACATGTTTGAGAATCAAATTGCTGGCAAGCGACGTTAGTGTAATAAACTTTATGCGTGTCCTCATCTTGCAACTTGGCCATACAGCATTTACCACAACCATCACATAGCGCTTCCCATTGGTCATGAGTTAACGCCTGCAATGGCTTGTTCCACCAATGCTGAGAGGCCTCTGTCATACTCTAATGATCCATATGTATGTCGACTTCAACAGCGCCACAAACAGCTAGGCAGCGAAGTCGACAATAATCTTATTCAGGCGTGTGACAAACTCTGCTGGATTTTCTAATTGCCCACCCTCAGCCAGGATAGCCTGCTCAAAGAGTAATGTTGACCATTCTTTTACCTGATCCATATCGGTTTCATCTTTCATTTTCAACACCAATGGATGCTGGGGATTGATTTCTAACACAGGTTTAGTATCCGGCAAAGCCTGTCCAGCTTGCTTGAGGAGATGTTGCATGTACAGAGCCATATCTTGCTCATTAAGCACTACACAAGCAGGCGATGTTGTAAGTCGATGCGAAACTCTCACATCCTCAACTTTACCTTCAAGACTATTTTTTATCTGCTCGATAATATCGCTGGCTTCTTCCTCAGTTTTCTTTTTCGCTTCTTTTTCATCACTATCTGAGAATTTATCTAAATCAAGCTCACCTTTTGCAACAGAAATGAATGTCTTACCCTCGAATTCGTTCAGAGAGCCCATTAACCACTCATCCACACGATCTGACATCAATAAAACTTCTATGCCCTTCTTGCGGAAAATTTCCAAGTGCGGGCTATTCTTTGCGGCATTAAAATTATCTGCAGTGATGTAATAAATAGCCTCTTGTTCTTTACTCATACGCTCGATGTAATCAGCCAGAGAAACTGTTTGTTCCTCTCGATCTGAATGAGTAGAAGCAAAACGTAATAAACTTGCAATTTGCTCTTTATTGGCGAAGTCCTCACCTGGGCCTTCTTTCATGACTCGACCAAACTGAGACCAGAACTGTTGATATTTTTCAGCTTCATTTTTTGCCATTTTTTCCAGCAAGCCAAGTAATTTTTTCACCGAGCCTGATCGAATGGATTCAATCACTTTATTACTTTGTAATATTTCTCGTGAGACGTTGAGCGGTAAATCATTCGAATCTATGATGCCTCGTGCAAAACGCAAATAGCGTGGTAATAGTTTTTCAGCATCTTCCATAATAAAGACCCGCTGAACATACAATTTAAGCCCATGCGTTTGATTAGGTTCATACAAATCAAACGGCGCTTTACTCGGCACATATAACAGGGAAGTATACTCAGTCTTCCCCTCTACCCGATTATGTGACCATGCTAAAGGGTCCTCAAAGTCATGCCCTACGTGCTTATAAAATTCTATGTACTCCTCATCACTGATATCAGATTTGGTCCTCGTCCATAATGCTGAGGCTTTATTAATCACCTCAACCTCATCAGTTAACTCACCCTTGTCATCCTCTTTGAACATCTCAATCGGTAATGGGATGTGATCAGAATACTTGCTAATAATTGATCGCAAACGCCAACCTGATAAAAGATCATACTCATCCTGTTTAAGATGCAAAGTTATCTCCGTGCCTCTGTGATCAAAATCAACTATTTCTAATTCATATTCACCAGTACCGTGCGAGCTCCATAACACCGCCTCATCAGAATTTACTCTGGCGCTACGTGTTTTAAGTTCAACTTTATCAGCTACGATAAATGCAGAATAAAAACCAACACCAAATTGACCAATCAAATTTGAGTCTTTAGCTTGATCGCCAGTGAGGTTTTGCAAAAATTCTTTTGTCCCTGATTTTGCAATGGTACCAATATTGTTAATCACTTCTTCTCGAGTCATACCAATACCATTATCGCGAATCACCAGAGTATGGGCATTCTTATCATATTCGATATGTATTTTTAATTGAGCATCATTGGCGAGTAGATTTTCATTTGCCAACGATTCAAATCTTAGCTTGTCACAAGCATCGGAAGCATTAGAAATTAATTCTCTCAAAAAAATCTCTTTGTTCGAATAGAGAGAGTGAATCATTAATTGGAGAACTTGACTGACTTCTGATTCAAACTTCAAGGTTTCTTTATTTTCTGCACTCATTATGTTGGACCTTTTAGAATAACGTGTGTGTGCTATATGGTGACATGATTGATTTTTTTCAATACCACATAGAGATATTTTTGCGAACTGATTATATTAATGGGTCTGACGTGTGTGCGAATGAGATATATTAATCAACATCATCCACATCTGATTGGCCCGTCAATCTTCGACGAATATGTGACCAACACATTCCTGTGCCAAGCACTGCAGCCAATATAAACAACAATATATCCTGCATAATAGCTGCATTAGTTACACTGCCAAGCCCAGAATCAATTAACAACCAGACCAGCGTGGCGAAAAAAACATTAGCCAGAATAAGTCCAAACATACCCAGCGATCTTAGGGTCGCTCGAATATAAATTGTGAAACTGATCAATAACACCACACCCGCGAATATTAGTAGTGGCAACCCCCCTGTTGTTTCTTCCAACATAGCTTGAGCAATCCAATGATAGTAGGACCATCCATGTGGATTATAGACAGCAAAGACTATGATCAATGCCACCAAAAATCTCATCATAATTCCACTTGCAGTAATATTCTGATTAGACATAAACGCCCTTGGGATTGTTAATAATAATTAATTAGACTAGCACACCAAGCTCATGTCGCAATAACCAGTCTTTCTGCTGCATCGCTAGACCTGAAATTCGCCCACAATAACCCCCTATCTGATCAGCCCTCACTACGCGATGACATGGAATCAGTAAAGGCACAGGATTATGACGACAAGCATTACCTACTGCTCTTGCCCCACTCGCTAGTGTTTTAGCGATCTGACCATAGGTAAGTGACTGTGCATAGGGAATTGCTGCCACCTGTTGCCATACTTTAGTTTGGTATTGCGTCCCGTGAATATCCAAAGGTATGTCAAATTGTTGTAGTTCAAGTTTAAAATAAGCCTCCAGTTGTTGACTCAAATCCAAAGCTAAACCTTGGGTGGGAATCCGCAACGGCTGTTTTAACGGACAATAAACTAGTTGCGTAACCCCTCGAGCGGACAATTTCAGGCCTAACGGACCCAATGGAGATGAAAGAACGAAATCGAATGAGGGCATGGTTATTTATTTTTAGACAAAAAAAACGCCCCTGATAGGAGCGTTTTGTAATTTAAACAATCATATGTAGTCATTTAGCACTTACTAGTGAGCTTTTCTTTAATACGTGCTGAACGACCGGTACGACCCCTTAAATAGTAGAGTTTTGCACGACGTACATCACCGCGACGTTTGATTTCCACACCACTCAACATTGGGCTATGGGTTTGGAATACTCGCTCAACACCCTCACCATGAGAAATTTTACGGACTGTAAAGGCCGAATTAAGTCCGCGGTTACGCTTAGCAATAACCACTCCTTCAAAAGCCTGTAAGCGCTCACGATCACCTTCCTTCACTCGCACTTGAACCACGACAGTGTCACCGGTGGCAAAGTCTGGAAGATCAGAACGAATCTGTTGTGCTTCTAATTCACTAATTATATTACTCATCACTTATTTCTCACTATTGCTGCTGTTCTCAGCCAAAAATTCATCAAGTAATCGTTGCTCATGATCACTCATTTGGTACTCAGCCACTAAGTCTGGACGACGTAAGTACGTTCGACCCAATGCCTGCTTTAATCTCCATTCAGCGATCTTATTGTGATCACCACTAAGTAAAACTTCAGGGACCGACTCACCTTTAATGGATTCCGGTCGTGTGTAGTGGGGATAATCTAATAATCCCGATTCAAATGAATCTTGAACCGCGGACTGTTCATCTCCCAAAGCACCAGGTAATGTGCGAATGATAGCATCAATTACTACCATTGCGGCCAATTCACCACCACTAATAACATAGTCGCCTAAAGAATACTCTTCATCGACCATGTCTTGCAGTAGGCGTTCGTCAACGCCTTCGTAACGACCACATAATAATATCAGATGGTCATGAGTCGATAATGCCTTAATACTGGCTTGATCTAACTTTTTCCCCTGCGGGCTCAAGTAAACCACTTTGGCTTGCTCTGATGCCCGTTTTAATCTTCCTATGGTGGAATGCAATGGCTGGTACTGCATCACCATGCCAGGGCCTCCGCCATACGGCCGATCATCGATGCGTCCATTTTCTTCCTGCGCATCATCACGTGGGTTATGACACTGCAACTGAGCCAAATCCGAGGTAAATGCTCGACCCACTATTCCAAATTGCTGAAGACTCTCCACCATTTCAGGAAATAGTGTCACCACATCAAAGCGCATTTTTTTCATTGCTGCCATGACTAGACTCACTAGTAATCCAGATCCCACTCCACCTGGATCTGTTGTTTATCCAAATCAATGGACTTGATCACCTGCCCAAGTAGATATGGGATAAGGTGCTCTTTCTTATTCTTTGCGACCCTGTGTGACTCTGTGTTTGTCACCACCACTAGTACATCGTTGGCACCAGTTTCAATTAGGTCATGGACTTTGCCTATGACCTGATCGGCGCCATCCCTGACGGTGCATCCGATCAGGTCATGCCAGTAATATTCATTTTCCGACAACTTGGGCAAGTCGCTTTTATCTACCCATATGTCCTGTTTAACAAGTGTTGCTGCGGTATCTCTGTCATCAATACCTACTAGCTTAGCTATAACACCTTGTTTATGAGCCTGTCCTTGTTCCAGCTCAATCAATCTGCCCGCATGACCGCCCAAATACCAATTTTTATAATGGGTAATCTGTTCGCGAGGATCAGTGTAGGAAAATACCTTAACCCAGCCTTTCACACCAAAAAGGCCACTCACATGGCCTAATAGTATTCTTTCATTTATGTTGGCTGACTCAGCCAATGTTTTACTCAACGCTTCCAGCGATAGAAGACGTCGAACTACTCAGCGGCTGACTCAAAGCTCTTAAGAAGTGTTTCAACACGCGCTGAAGGCTGTGCACCCACGCCCTGCCAATGCTTAATACGCTCTAAATCAAGATGTAAGCGCGTCTCCTGACCAGTAGCGCGCGGATTAAAATACCCTAAACGCTCAATGTATCCACTGTCTCGACGCTTGCGCGAGTCGGTGACTACCACATGATAGAAAGGACGCTTCTTGGCGCCGCCACGGGCTAATCTAATACTTACCATAAATTATTCTTTATAAAGATTGATTCACTAATTAATACTACTATGAGTAGTGGGGTGGGCATTGTACGTAATTATGAGAGAAATAAAAGCCTATAAGCACGTTTTAGGGCAGATTTACGACTAATTTTTCGACTGAAGTGGCTATGCTGTCGATTCTTGTGCTGATACTAAGTGCTAATATGCAAATGAAACGAGCGTAATTTGGCGCACGGTACAGGCGAACAGCGCGTTTAAACCACTATTTTAGGTCCAAATCACGCTACATTGGCATATTTGGCGGCATTTTCCCCTGCATTGAACGCATGAAATTCTTCATGCCCCCTTTCTTCGAGAACTTTTTCATCATTTTACTCATTTGTGTGTGTTGCTTGAGTAAACGATTGACATCCTGCACCTGCAAGCCCGCTCCTTTAGCGATGCGTTGTTTTCTGGAGGCTTTAATAAGATCGGGGTAACGCCGTTCTTTAGGGGTCATAGAATCAATAATTGCGACCATATGGGTAACTGATTTATCGTCGGCTTTGGCTTTAATCGCCTCAGACATAGCCGCAGTACCAGGCAATTTATCTAGCATATTGCCAATCCCTCCCATACTCTGCATTTGAACCAACTGAGCGCGCAGATCACTAAGGCTGAATCCTTTTCCACTTTTAATCTTCTTGGCTAAACGATCAGCCTCTTTATGATCAACCTTCTGTTGAGCTTCCTCGACTAGAGAGACTATATCTCCCATGCCCAGTATACGTGATGCGACCCGATCGGGATGAAAAGGCTCCAAACCATCGATCTTTTCACCAGTCCCTAAAAATTTGATTGGCTTCCCAGTGATTTCGCGCACAGATAGCGCTGCACCACCACGTGCGTCACCATCTGTTTTAGTCAATATTACGCCCGTCAGTGGCAATGCTTCATTGAAGGCTTTTGCTGACAAAGCCGCGTCTTGGCCGCTCATACTATCGACTACAAATAATGTCTCTACAGGATTAACCGCCTGATAAAGTTCACGAATCTCTTCCATCATTTGCTCATCCACGTGCAAACGACCGGCAGTATCTACAAATAGAATGTCGCTGTGATTCAATTGCGCCTGTTTAATCGCGCGTTGGGCAATATCTAAGGGCTTTTCACTGACCTCACTGGGAATAAAATTAACCCCGACTTGTTGTGCAAGCATCTGCAACTGTTTAATTGCAGCTGGTCGGTAAATATCGCAACTGACAACCGAGATTTTTTTATTCTTTTTCTCGGACAGATAATTACATAACTTAGCAATACTGGTGGTCTTGCCCGCCCCCTGAAGACCCGCCACCAACACCACCGCTGGCGGCTGAGCATTGAGCTGCAAATCTTGATTCTCATCCCCCATCAGATGCACAAGCTGATCTTGTACAACCTTAATCAATGCTTGCCCAGGGGTAATGTTTTCGATGACTTCTTTTCCAATCGCCTCAACACGAACTCGATCGATAAAGGCTTTCACAACTGGCAGAGATACATCAGCCTCTAACAAGGCCATGCGCACTTCTCGTAAGGCATCTTGTATATTATCTTCCGTGAGACGGCCTTGACCACGGAGCTTGCCAACTGTGTCGGATAATCGTTTGGTTAAATTTTCGAACATCTAAACATTTCTCTAGTTTTACTCATTGTATTTCTACTACGCGCAATCTTAATCGCTTCCTCGCTCCGGTGCCATGACGAATCCTCTCTAAACACATAAATATGCCTCTGGCACTTAGCTGAGTGTAGATATAATAGCCAAGAAAGAACATAATTCTGGAGGGAGTATAGGAATTTACATTCACACAACATCGCCATGAAAATCATAGGTACATTAAGTATTCTGTTAACAATTCTGACTTTGGCCATATTGGTCAAGTATTTACTCAGACAAACAGATCAAACTAACAGTTCAAAAGTGAGCTTCCTAGCACCTTGGACTGCGATGGTATTGAGTCTTGCTTGGTGGCTTAACCATAATGTATTCACCTCTGCCGGTGTTGATCTGAATTTTTATAACTCTTTGGTAGTGACTGCTTTCGTGGTAAACGTTCTCCTGCTCACCATGAGCTGTTTCAAATCTACAGAACATGCAGGCCTAATAGTTTTGCCTATCACTCTGATTTCCGTCACCTTAAGTATGGGCCCACATCAAATGTCTACCACCCCTAATATGAATGCGGGAATGCAGCTACACATTATCACCTCCATGGTGGCATTTAGTATTCTAGGTTTAGCAGCGGTTCAAGCGACTTTATTATTTTTTCAAGAACGCAGTCTGCACAATCACTCCAGTGTGTTCTTGCTGAGATCTCTACCCTCTTTGCATGAGAGTGAGGCCCAACTTTTTCAATTCATTACAGCTGGCATGGTGATACTCACGGCCTCCTTAGCGACAGGCTTTGTTTTTATTGAAGATATTTTCGCACAACATCTTGCCCACAAAACCACATTATCCTGTATTGCTTGGTTAGTTTTTCTCATTTTGATAATCGGACGAGTCAATTTTGGTTGGCGTGGTCAAACAGCTATTAAGTGGGCACTGGGTGGTTTTAGCTTTCTGATTCTTGCTTATTATGGAAGTAAATTTGTACTTGAATTAATTATGGCCAATTCTTGAAATTCCCCCAATACTTGCAACTGGGCAGAGTTTTCCGTAAAAAAGACTTTTCAATAACTATGAGGCCGAGCTGGTAAGCTCTTGGACGATTATTCGATAAGTACGCTGTTTATTGTTCTCGGTGTACTATTACTATTTTCTGCATTTTTCTCAGGCTCTGAAACCGCCTTAATGGCGCTGAACAGATATCGCCTGCGTCATTTGGCTAACAAAGGTCATCGTGGTGCTCACCTTACCCAGAAACTTCTTAGCAAACCCGACCGATTAATCGGCTTAATTTTACTTGGCAATAACATTGTCAATTTATTAGCTTCGCCGTTGGCAGCTTATCTCGGTTACCGGTTGTATGGTGACGTAGGCGTTCTACCGGCCACTGTTTTATTTATTGCTGCGGTTTTAATTTTTGCTGAAGTCACACCCAAAACACTTGCTGCTCTTCACTCAGAAAAATTTGCTTTTCCTGCCGCCTATGTTTACACCCCGATGCAATATATTGCCTATCCATTTGTGTTCTTCCTCAACAGCATCACCAATACCTTACTAAAAATATTCGGTGTGAGCCTTAAAAATCAAGCGCTCAATTCTCTGAGTGCTGATGAATTAAGAACTGTTGTCAAAGAAGCAGGCGGCCTGATTCCTAGCAAACACCAAAATATGTTGATCAGCATTTTGGATTTAGAATCGATCAAAGTGGAAGACATAATGATCCCGCGCAATGAAGTGCAAGGAGTTGATGTCAGTGAAGATTGGGACGATATACGCTCACAGATTGTGAACGCTCCGTTTACACGTATGCCTGTGTATGAGGAAAACTTAGATAATATTATTGGCTTCATACATCTACGCAAAATATTTCCACGTATTGTGCAAAACGAAATGTCTTTAGAAGAATTAAAAGATGAATCACGAGCCCCCTATTTCATTCCTGAAAGTACCAGCTTGAATCGTCAATTATTAAACTTCCAACGTGAAAAAAGACGCATTGGTCTAGTCGTGGATGAGTATGGTGATATCCAAGGGCTGGTGACACTAGAAGACTTATTGGAAGAAATTGTAGGTGAGTTTACTAATGATCCAGCCACCTACAATACCGATATTCATCCTCAAAAAGATGGTAGTTATGTGATAGATGCCAGTACTCACGTGCGAGATGTAAATAAGGCGCTGAAATTGAATCTAAATACCAGTGGCCCACGCACACTCAATGGATTAATGCTAGAACATCTTGAAACTATCCCAGAAACTGGCACCACGGTATTAATCGATGGTCATCCCATCGAGATTGTTCACATGTTGAATAACTCCATACGCACTGTGCGCATCATGCCTAAAGTCATTAAGGAATCTACCAACTAGCATTTGATTTCTAAAGGTAGTCGTTTCACACTGCACTTAATTTAATTAATCCATTAGTCTCACAACAACTATGAGCAAAGCCCCTCAATATCAGTGTGATGCCTGCGGGCAAACGTTCAGCAAATGGAGCGGCCAATGCCCAGACTGCCATGCGTGGAATACTCTAGAAGAAATCAGAAGCATTCAAGTCGGAGGGAAAACCAAATCCCTCGCCAGAAAACAATCGACTCAAGTAACTCCTCTGTCAGAAATAGACAGCACTGAGCAACCCCGCATCGATACTCAACTGGATGAACTCGATCGCGTGCTCGGTGGCGGAATCGTTAATGGCTCGGTAGTTTTGCTAGGTGGCAGCCCAGGAATTGGCAAATCAACGCTATTGATACAAATGTTAGCCGCCCTATACGAATATCCCACTCTTTACATCAGTGGAGAGGAATCAGCGCAACAAATATCCATGCGAGCAGAACGTCTGTCATTAAACAAAGAAAATATCCGTCTCCTGAGCAGCGTCTCATTAGAGGAAGTTCTTGCTACCTTAGAGAAAATCAAACCCAAACTAGTAGTGGTGGACTCTATACAAACGCTCGCCAGTGAAGAGCTAAGCTCAGCACCTGGCTCAGTATCTCAGGTGCGCGAGTGTGCAGGACAGTTAGTTCAATTTGCTAAAAATACCGACACGACATTATTCGTTGTCGGACATATCACTAAAGAAGGCACTTTGGCCGGGCCTCGTGTACTCGAACATATGGTAGACACAGTACTCTATTTTGAAGGGGATAGTAGCGATCGATTCAGATTATTGCGTGCCACAAAAAATCGCTTTGGTGCAGTCAATGAGTTGGGGGTATTCGTGATGCAGGAGAATGGATTAAAAGGTGTTAAGAACCCATCTGCATTATTCCTCTCTCATCATCAAACTCCTGCCGCCGGCAGTGTAGTTATGGTCACACGAGAAGGTACTCGCCCTTTGTTAGTCGAAGTGCAAGCACTAGTAGATGACAACCCTAGCAATAACACGCGTCGATTAGCACAGGGCATTGAGCAAAACCGACTGTCCATGCTCTTAGCTGTCATGCATAAGCATGGGGGTATCTCACTGCACAATGAAGACGTATTTATCAATATTGTTGGTGGTGTAAGGGTGCACGAACCCGCAGTTGACCTGCCTATCTTAATGGCCACACTATCAAGTTTTAGAGATTTTATTTTACCACGTGAATTAGTCATGTTTGGAGAAATTGGCTTGGCTGGTGAAATTCGTCCGGTACCAAATGGACAAGAACGTTTGCGCGAAGCAGCCAAACATGGATTCAAATTTGCTCTCATCGCGAGTGCCAATGCACCTAAAGAAGATATACAGGGCCTAGCAGTCATAGCAGTATCTCGTCTCAGTGATGCCATTGATTGGATATTAAATAATTATGCAAGATAAAAAGCTCCCAAAACTTAGTGATGCTGGCCTAGCACCAACCCATGCAGTCACTGCTACTGATCAATATGGTGAGGTTAGACATGTTCGTGTGTCTGGAGAATCACCACTCACGCTGAAAGTAGATAATCAAGAAGTGGTGACTTTGATGACGCTCGGCACTCATCCTGAATTGCTGGCTCTTGGCTATTTGCGTAATCAACGTCTGATTGACGACATCTCATTAATTAAATCTGTACATGTTGATTGGGAAAAAGAATCGGTCAATGTGGAAACATATACTGGTGAAGGTATTAGCCATTGGCAAGAAAAGTTAAGTAAGCGCACTGTGACTACTGGTTGCGGTCAAGGTACCGTATTCAGCTGCACATTAGATAAGATCTACAATCAAAAAATGGCAACCGCACAAGTTAAGCAGTCTTTACTGTACTCATTATTGACCGTCATCACACAATACAATGAGGTATATAAACAAGCCGGTGCGGTGCATGGTTGTGCTTTATGCCAGAACGACAATATTCTTACTTTTGTTGAAGATGTAGGTCGACATAACGCCGCCGACGCTATCTCAGGCAAGATGTGGTGTGAAGACATCCCTGGAGAGGATAAAATTTTTTACACGACCGGTCGCCTAACTTCAGAAATGGTAATGAAAGTTGCGCTCATGGGCATTCCTATTTTGTTATCTCGCTCTGGAGTCACTCACATGGGTTTGGAATTGGCCAGAGATCTGGGTGTGACAATGATTGCTCGTGCGAAAGGAAAATCTTTCCTGGTCTACAATGGTGTCGATAACCTCATCTACGACGCTCAACCCAAAAAGCCTGGCAGCTAGCTTGCACTTATTATAATTTAAATATATTCAGTAACTTACTAGAATTTTCCCGCGATATTAAGATACCCAAATAAGCAATTAGAATTGTTCTGGCACACTATTAACATTAGAATCGATTAATCATCAATGCTCGAATTCAGACATTCATCTACATGCTTACGTTAAGAGGAGATCCTGCCAGTGGCGGTAAAAAAATCCACAACAAAAATTGACTTTGAAAAATCGATTGTCAAATTAGAGGCTATTGTAGAAAAACTTGAATCAGGGGAGCAAACTCTGGAAGCCTCACTGAAGTTATTTGAAGAGGGAATTCAGCTAACACGTCGATGCCAACAGGCACTTGAACAGGCAGAAAATAAAATCACTGTGCTCACACAAAACAATAAAGAGTGGTTAGCTGAGCCAAAAGACCCACTCCCAGATGAGGTTGGAGAGTTTGTTGACGAGCCTTGACCAACACCTGTTGGAGACCAGTAGACGCATTGACGAATTTTTTAATGCCCACTTACCACCAGCAGATGAAACTCCTACAACATTGCATGCAGCCATGCGTTATTCAGCTTTGGGTAATGGCAAACGCATTCGTCCAGCACTCGTTTATGCCACTGCCGATGCATTATGTGTAGATCATGAATTTTTAGATATTGTGGCCGCAGCAATAGAGTTAATGCATTGTTATTCACTCATTCATGATGACCTTCCAGCCATGGATGATGACGATTTACGTCGAGGAAAACCCACGTGTCACAAAGCTTTTGATGAAGCGACTGCTATTTTAGCGGGGGATGCCATGCAAGCCCTAGCCTTTGATTTACTTACAAATTGCAACATCATAGGACCCTCCCAAGAAAAACGCGCTCAATTAACCTCAATACTTGCTCGTACTGTAGGTTCTCGCGGCATGGCGGGAGGACAAGCGATGGATTTAGCGGTGGTAAATACCTCACTCACTATTGATCAGCTTGAGCAAGTTCATAGGAAAAAAACTGGTTGCTTGATACATGCCTGTATCAATATGGCACAAGTCTGCACAGATAGCTTATCTAGGGAAAAACGCCAAGGACTGCTAAACTTTGCAGATAATCTTGGAATTGCATTTCAGATTAGAGATGACATCCTAGATGAGATCAGCGATACCCAGACGCTTGGTAAACCTCAGGGATCAGACAGATTACTCAATAAACCAACTTATGTGAGTGTGCTTGGCTGTGAAGAATCTGAGCGTTTATGCCGAAGCTATTACCAGAACGCACTCGATAATATTGCCTCTTTTGATAATCAAGCTGACATGCTGAGAATGTTGGCAGAACATATTGTTTGCCGTGAACATTAAAAAATGTAATTGGAACCCCACAAGGCCAATAAACCAGAGTGTATAACAGCCTATAAGCACATATTAAGATTGAGAATAAATGACCACATACAGTTCTGATAGCAACTATCCGGTACTCGACAAGATCAATCTCCCTGAGGATCTTAGGCGTTTGCCATTGGCAGACATGCCGCAAGCCAGTGATGATCTCAGAAGATACTTGATCGATGCTGTCTCACAGTGTGGTGGCCATTTTGCAGCAGGGCTAGGCGTAATCGAGCTCACAGTGGCATTACATTATGTGTACAACACACCAAATGACAAACTGATATGGGACGTTGGTCACCAGTCTTATCCGCATAAAATACTCACAGGCAGGAAACACCAACTCACCAGCATTCGTCAAAAAGGTGGGCTAGGCCCCTTCCCCTGTCCCAGTGAGAGTGAATATGACGCTCTTACTGTTGGGCACTCAAGTACGTCAATCGGCGCTGCCTTGGGGATGAATATTAGCTTTCAGCAAAATAATAGTAACCAACATGCTGTCGCTATTATCGGCGACGGAGGACTATCAGCAGGCATGGCTTATGAGGCACTCAATCATCTGGGTGCTCTTCGTACCAATATGCTCATCATTCTGAATGATAATGAAATGTCCATTTCACCGAATGTAGGTGCTATGAGCAATTATCTTACTCGCATGCTGTCAGGCCGTGTATTGACTAGTGTACGTGAGGGCAGCAAGCGCTTACTTAAACCACTACCTCCCATGTGGGAGTTGGCCAAAAAAACCGAAGAACATGTGAAGGGCATGTTTGCCCCTGGCACTCTATTTGAAGAAATGGGCATACGCTATTTTGGTCCTGTGGATGGTCATGACAGTGTCTCTTTGATTAAGACCCTTCGTAATATCAAACAAATCAATGGCCCTAAAATCCTTCATGTGATTACTAAAAAAGGTAAGGGCTATGCACCCGCTGAGCAAGATCCAGTCAAATATCATGCGGTTGGACAATTTGATCCAAAGGCAGGGATGAAAACCAGCACGACCAGCAAAATCACCTACACTCGTGTTTTCAGTGATTGGATTTGTGACAGTGCAAATAGAGACAGCCGCGTCATGGCTATTACACCTGCTATGCGTGAGGGTTCTGGATTAATTGAATTTGAAAAAGCTTTCCCTGAGCGTTATTTCGATGTGGCTATCGCTGAGCAGCACGCTGTAACCCTTGCTGCGGGTATGGCGCTCGCTGGCAATCGCCCAGTGGTCGCTATTTACTCTACTTTTCTGCAGCGCGCCTATGATCAACTCATCCATGATGTAGCCATCGAAAACCTCCCGGTATTATTCGCCATCGATCGTGCTGGTGTCGTTGGCCCAGACGGAAAAACCCATGCTGGCAGCTATGATTTAACCTATCTACGCTGTATTCCTAACATGGTTATCATGACCCCCAGTGATGAAAATGCCACTCGTCAGATGCTTAATACGGGTCTAGCTTACAATGGACCCAGTGCAGTACGATATCCTCGCGGTGTGGGGCCAGGTGTGCAAGTTAATCATGAACATCAAGTGTATGAAATTGGCAAAGCTGAAATCATACGTAATGGTAAAGAAATTGCGCTACTCGCTTTCGGAAGTCCCACTCAGGCTGCATTACAAGTCGCAGAACAGTTAGATGCTACCGTTGTTGATATGCGTTTTGTTAAACCAATAGATAAAACGCTCATAGAAACGCTGAGCAAGAATCACCAGTTGATCGTGACATTGGAAGACAACGTTGTTATGGGGGGCGCTGGCAGTGCAGTGAATGAGGTATTAGCTGAATGTGGCAGTCAAGTGCGTATTCTCAACCTGGGACTCCCGGATCGTCATCAGGAACATGGTTCACGTGAGGAACTACTTGAAGACGCCGGTCTGGATAAGGATTCCATAATGGCTCAAATCAAACAAATATACCCGCTGAGAGATTGCGCCACTAAAAGTGCAGTAGTAGTATCAAGCATCTAAATAACACACATCACTCAATATATTAAATATATTGCAAGGGACTATAAAATGAGCGCCACTGCAGGAGGAGTTGTCACGTCAATTCCTGATACACAAAATAAAGAAGATACACGCCAGATCCCTATCGATAAAGTGGGTATCAAAGGTATTAAGCACCCTGTCCGCGTACTGGATCGATCTGGTGGCGAGCAACACACCATTGCTAACTTCAATATGTATGTAAACTTGCCTCATAATTTCAAAGGCACGCATATGTCACGCTTTGTTGAGATCTTGAACGAATATGAGCGTGAAATTTCTGTCAAATCATTCAATAACATCCTAGAGAAAATGGCAGAAAGACTGGAAGCTGATTCTGGACACATTGAAATGACTTTCCCGTATTTCGTGAAAAAAGCTGCCCCAGTCACAGGCGTTGAGAGTTTACTCGACTATGAGGTCTGTTTTCGCGGTGAGATCATAAATAAAGTCGCCAGAACCGACGTCAGAGTCCTTGTTCCCGTCACTAGCTTATGTCCTTGCTCCAAGAGCATTTCCGAATATGGAGCTCACAACCAACGCTCACACATTATCATCCATGTGGAACTTAAAGACTTTCTCTGGGTTGAAGAGCTGATCGAAATGATCGAGAAACAAGCTTCATGTCAACTGTATGGCTTGCTCAAGCGACCTGATGAAAAATTTGTCACAGAAGAAGCCTATGACAATCCTAAGTTTGTAGAAGATCTAGTCAGAGACATTGCAACGCAATTAAATGAGGATGAACGCATCCTTGCATACACTGTGGAATCAGAAAACTTTGAATCTATCCATAATCACTCAGCTTACGCTTATATCGAGAAAGACAAACGCAAGTAGAGTCGATCACACTCCAATCACTGCCGGATTATCAATAGCCGTCAGTGACTGGGTAGTCTTTTATATGAGCTGACTTTTCATATTTAGATTTAACATAGCCAATGAGCTTTTAGTTGATGCTTCGCTCATCGATGACTACCCTGTGGTTCTGAACACCTCATAAGCAAGGACAATTTGATTTAATAGGATACGTGCAGACTGGGCAGACAGTATTGATTCGTCTTCAGCAGAATGTGCCGTCAACACAGTCTGAGCCCCCTGTGATAAGAGATGAATTTGGTAATCGCCGGATTGAAGCTGAGCATTCTCAGACACGTCAGAAGCCTGCACACGTACATGATAAATTCCTTGGCTACGGTCTTGATGATGAATTTGAAGTCCGGTTCGATCTATAGCAATTCCTGTTCGACGCCATACGCGACTGTACTGATCACCCACATATAACACTGGCATACCAT